>CALCHY010000173.1 GCA_937907415.1 uncultured Trueperaceae bacterium | reverse complement strand
TGGTGCCGGCCGGCTTCGATCACGAAGGCCTGCCGCTCAGCCTCCACATCGCTGGCGGGCTATTCGACGAAGCGACAGTCTTACGTGTAGGTAACGCCTTCCAACGAGAGACGAATTGGCACGGGAGGCAACCGCCCTTAGCTTGACGGGAGAGGGCGCAGAAGCGGGGCCGCTACGGTAGCGGCTCCGCTAACGTTGGGCCCCGGGCCTTCTGGGCGAGCCCTTTATCTGGGAAGCGATAGGCTTCCCGGAGAGGGTCATGCATGAAGAGGAAGCGCCTGCATTACTCGCCGGAGTTCAAGGTCAAGGTCGCTCTGGAGGCGGGGCGCGAGGAGGAGACCAACGCAGGCCTAGTGCGGGTACGGAGCGCACGCCAATGAGATCGGCGCGTGAGAACGGTAGTTGTTGGAGACCGCCGCGGGTTTACTCGCGTCTACGGCCGAGGGCAACTGTGGCTCGGCTAACAGAGGTCTAACTTGAGCATCTTGAGTGGGTTGATTTGGAAGGTACTTCGCAACCAGAGTATTCAATTCTTCCAGGCGTGCAGTTCGAGTATCTTTCAAACCGCGATCGCGCCCCGTAAGCTCTGTGAATTAGGTGGCTCTGCGACTTTCTCGTGAGAGTCAGGAGCCATTGCTCCTCCAGAATGGGAAGTGGACACAACCCTGGAACGGAGTGAACGATGACTCAACCGAACCATAGTGCTTTGTCGGCGCGCCTGAGTCAGGCGCTGGTAGACCAACCCGATTCCTTGCGTGAGATCGTGCAGGGCACGCTGCAGCGGCTGTTGAAGGAGGAGATCACCCTGCACCTGAACGCGCCGACCCGCACGAGCGCACCGAGGAGCGGCGGGGTTACCGCAACGGCTACCGCAGCCGGCAGCTCAAGACGCGCGTGGGCACGCTGCACCTGCTGGTGCCGATGGACCGCGAGGGAACCTTCAAGACGGAGCTCTTCGACCGGTACCAGCGCAGCGAGAAGGCGCTGGTGCTGTCGCTGATGGAGATGTACCTGGAGGGCGTGAGCACCCGGCGGGAGCGGCGCCTAGACGCCGTGGCGTACCCCTACCTGATGGTGGACGCGCGCTACGAGCACGTCAGGGTCGATGGGCGGGTGGTGAGCCAGGGCGTGCTGGTGGCGAAGGGCGTGCGCTCTGACGGGCAGCGGGAGCTGCTGGCGGTGGACGTGGCCGACTCGGAATCCGAGGCGACGTACGACGCGCTCTTCCGCAAGCTCAAGGAGCGCGGCCTTAATGGCGTGCAGCTGGTGACCAGCGACGATCACCGCGGCCTGGTGAGCGCCATCCAGCACCACTTCCCGGGCGCAGCCTGGCAACGTTGCCACGTGCATTTCCTTAGGAACGCGCGCGGCAAGGTGGCCCGCAAGCACCAGGCGGCGCTCACCAGCGACCTGAAGGCGATCTACGCCGCACCAGGGTGGTTCGGATCTTCCCGAACCGCGAGGCGTGCCTGCGGCTGGTGACCACCATGTGCGTGAAGCAGAGCGAGGAGTGGCTCTCTGGCCGCAAATACCTCGACATGGGACTGCTCGAGGCGGTGTCGACTACGCCGACGCCCGGCAGCGAGAAGGTGGGCTTGGCGGCCTAGCGGTGACCGGCTCTGGAGCAACCGTGTCTCGGTGTCAAGGGTGCGCGCGAAGCGGGGCGATGTTCGGGCCAGCCCATGTGGTGTTCGTGCGAACGATGGCGGTGAGGATGATGAGTAGCTTCCGCATGCAGGCCGTTCGGGCTACCTTCCTACACTTGCCGCGCTCGTCCAGGCGCGACCTGAAGGCGCGGATGACCGGATTGCGAAGCATGGCCGTGCCGGCCGCCATGAAGAGGGTGTTGCGGACGCGTCTGCGGCCACCAGCTATCTGTCTGCGGCCCCGGTGCCGGCCGCTGTCACGGTTCATCGGCGCCACGCCCACCAGCGCAGCCACCTGCTTCTCCGACAGCGCGCCCGACTCCGGTAACTCGGCCAGGATCGCGAGAGCCGTGATCGCGCCTACGCCCGGGACCGACTCCAGGAGTTCAGCTCGGTACCGCCACGAGGGGTGTACCTTCACGCTGGCGACCAGCAGCCGTTCTATCTCGCGAGACTCCTTGGTGAGCAGTTCGATGTGCGCCTGGATGCTGGCTCGGACCGCGGCGACCTTCTCGAACGCCCAGCGTCTCTTCTCGGTGGCGGCCATCTCAACCACCTGATTACGACGGCGCACCTAAGCGCGGAACTCGTGCTCGTCCTGGCTTAGTAAGCTGCGTACCTCCGGCTGCACAGCCGCGCCGAACCGAGCGAGCACGGCCGCGTCGATCTTATCGGTCTTAGCTAGTACTCCGGTCGCTCGCGCGTAATCACGCACCTGACGCGGGTTAACCACCGCAACTGGCCAACCGGCAGCGACGAGCGCGACCGCACAATCGCGCTCCAAGCCGCCCGTGGCTTCCATGACGACCAGAGCAATGTCACCACTCTCCCTAGGAAGGCCAACTAGGTTGAGGATCCCCGCGGGTGTGTTGTCCACCGAGATGGCTTCGCCCGTGGGCAGGATCACGGCGTCAAGCTGCGCCAAGCTAACGTCGATTCCAACGTGCAATGCGGTTTCGTGGGTCATGACACCTCCGGACAGAATGCGGGCGTCCTCCAGACCGCGCTCTGCCTTATCCGATACGAGGTACCATCCGGCCCTCAAGCAACTGTTCGAGCTCCCTCTGGAGGACGCTCACGCGGCGACCCAGCTCCAGAGCGGTGTCCAGCACCAAGGAATTACCGATCTACCGCGTGAGCACCCAGGGCCAACACATAAGGAGCTTACAGACATTTCGGGGCTTGACTCGATGGCTCCTTTCTCTCACGAGAAAGTCGCAAAGCCACCTAATCTACAGAGCTTACGGGGCGCTATCCGGTTGCTGGGCGGGACCCCTTCGCGCAGCACGCCGTGGGGGCGGTCGAGCGAGGGAGGCGTTGCCCGAGCTTCCCGAGTGGCGCTTGTCCGCCTCGCGCCCGGAGCGGCGCACGGAGCTGGCTCACCTACCGGAGCGGTTGCGTGGCCTTGTCTCCCCGACGTACCGGGCGCGAGGGCGGATCACGCGTTCCGAGCCGTACTGTTCGAAGACATGCGCGATCATCCCGGCCGTGCGGCCGATTGCGATCATCGAATGGATCGAGTCGTGCGGCAGTCCGAGCAGCGGTTCCGACGCCGCTAGGGCGAAGTCAATCCGCGGCGGCTCCTTGGTGGCGACGTCGATGAGCTCCATGGTCCGCAGCAACAGCTGGTGATGCTCGGTGCCAGCAAGGTTGTCGATGAGCGTCACCACCCGCGGGTCCGGGCCGGTGTACAGGCGCCGGTAAGGGTTCTGCACGCCGGGGATGCCGCCGCGACGCCTGAGGTAGCTCCGTACCACAGCCTCCGGGTCGCCGCTCGCGATCACCTCGCCAATGAATAGCTTCGCTTCCGACACCTGGCCGAACAAGTGGCGATAGCCTTGGAGCGCGGCCAGGCCAGCGAGCACGGCCTGGTAGAGCGTCGAGCCCGCGCTGGCCGCGCACCGGGCGGTGAAAGTGGCGATGTTCAACTCGTGGTCGGCGACTACGGTGAGGAGCCTCTCGAGGACGGAAGCGTCGACTCTCCAGCTCGCGGCCAGGCTCTCGCTGATCCTCCCGGGGTGGTCGTTTTCTACGCTTAGGTAGACGAGGTAGCGGATAAGCTCTATGGCGCTGCCGAGGAGCGCCTCGGGGGTTGTCCGGTAAGCGTGCAGATTGCGGTGTTGCAGCCTGGGAAGCATCGACTGCATCTGCTCTATGGGCGCCAGGTCGCGGTCAACGGACTCAAGCAGGCCGAGGTCCAGCGGTTCTGTCCAGGCGGGGTCGGGGTCGGGAAGCGTCGGGCCAGCCCAACGGCCGGTCCAGAGGAACTCGGCTACCTGCTCGAAGCTGTACTCCTGAGCCAGCTCCCGTGAGCTCACGCCGCGGTAGGAATGCTCCGTCTCGGTTATCTGCGAGATGCTTGTCGTGAGGATGGGGATTCCGAACTCGATGACTTCGGCGGCGGCCGTCTCGGGATCCTTGCGGAAGCTGGACCGATGCTTGAGCGACATCAGCTCCGCCCTGTCGTAGGCGCGCTTCCGGCTCCCCGGCGCCACTACGCGCGAGGTGAGCATCCCCCTGCTGACGTACGAGTAGAGTGTCGCCTTGCTTACGCCGAGGATCTTCGCTGCCTCGTCTGCCCCCAAGCTGTCATCTCGCATGACCGTACTGTACAGATTCAGCGGCTCATGCACAAACGTTGAGCGCCAATCAAGATTGACAGCCAATGGGCGCCATGCAAGCATCCCGCCATGAAACAACTGGATCTGATGTTCGGCGCGCGCCGCCTGGCGGGCCATGTGACCGGAGTACAGCGCGGCGAGAGAGCCCTGGTCGTGCTCGACTCCGACACCGACGTCGCCATGGGCGATGCGCTGATGACGGCGCTCGAAGAGGCTGGCGCCGAGACGCGCCTGCTGCGGACCGAGCGCGCGAAGACGGACTCGGGCGAGCCGCCTGCTGCCGTCGCCGCAGCGATGCTGGAAGCCGACGTGGTTTTCCTGGCCGTGCAGGTTTCTCTGACGCACACCGAGGCGGTCAAGGCCGTCTGCGCCAAGGGCGGCCGGGTAGCGGCTCTTACCCAGTGGATCCCCGAAATGATGGCGGGCGGAGGCATCGAAGCCGACTTCCACGCCATCGAGCCGCGGGTAATGCGGGTTGCGGCGGCGTTCGACCAGGGCAGCACCGTCACGGTCACCTCCCCGTCGGGCACCAACATAACCCTTGACATAAGGGGCCGGCTGGGTAGCCCACACGCCAAGACGGGCGTCGTTCGCGCTGGCACCTTCCACCCGATCCCAGACATCGAGGCGCCCGTTTCCCCCGTTACGGGGCACGGCACCATCGTCGCCGACGCGAGCATTCCCTACCTCGGGATCGGCGTGCTAGAGAGGCCAGTGACGCTCCAGGTCGTCGATGGGAACGTCGTCTCGATAGATGGCGGCTGGGAGGCCGACCGCGTCCGCGAGTCGTGGGAAGATCTCGACGATCCCAACGTGTACAACTTGGCAGAACTCGGCATCGGCATGAACCCGTACTGCCGCCTCATCGGCAGAATGCTGGAGGACGAAGGCGTCGACACGACCTGCCACTTCGGGATCGGCACCAGCAACACGCTTGGCGGCGTGATAAAGGCCAAGTGCCATTACGACTTCATCGTCAACAACCCGACGATCACCGTCGACGACCAGGTGATTATGCGGGACGGTGAACTGCTGCTATGAAGCGCACCCTCACTTCAGGTTGCCGGACAAACCGCGGGGTGGGGGGATACTGGTGACCGCCCTCAGGCGGTTCTTCAACAGCAAGGTGTCGGTGGCGGGGCTGCTGACGTTCGTATTGCTCGCCCTGGTGTCGTTGCTGGCGCCGTCGATAGCTTGGCACGAGCCCACCACTATCACCCCGCTGGAGCGTCTTGAGGCGCCCTCGCGCAACCACCCGTTCGGGACCGACTACCTGGGCCGCGACGTCTTCAGCCGGGTCGTCTACGGCGGCCGGACGTCGCTGAGCATCGGCGCGATAGTCGTGCTCGTGACCGGCCTCGTCGGCTCCACGCTCGGCCTGCTGTCGGGCTTCTACCGCCGCCTCGACGACGTGCTCATGCGAATCATGGACGGCCTCATGGCCATCCCCTCCCTCCTCCTGGCCATCGCGCTCATCGGCAGCCTGGGCCCCAACTCGGCGAACCTGATTATCGCGCTCAGCATCGTCTACGTGCCGCGGGTGGCGCGCGTGGCGCGCGCGACGGTGATGGAGGTCCGCGGCCTTCAGTACGTCGAGGCCGCCCGTGCCCTCGGCAGCGTCGACCGCCAGCTGATCTGGCGCCACATTGCCCCCAACGCCCTCGGGCCGATCAACGTGCAGCTGACGTTCGTGTTCGCCTACGCCGTCCTCTCCGAAGCGTCGCTGAGCTTCCTGGGCGTGGGCGCCCCGCCCGAGCTGCCGACCTGGGGCAACATCCTGAGCGAGGGGCGCGCCTACATGGTCCTCGCCCCCTGGACCTCGATCTTCCCCGGCGTGGCCATCATGCTGACCGTCCTGAGCCTGAACCTGCTGGGTGACGGGCTCCGCGACCTGCTCGATCCCCGCCTCAAGCGGGCGCCGGGCGGTGGCGGCGGATGACCGTCTACGTACTGCGCCGCATCTTCGCCCTGCTGCCGGTGCTGCTGGTGGTGGCGGTGGTCAGCTTTGCCCTCGTGCACCTCACGCCCGGCGATCCAGCCGCCAACATCCTCGGGGATGACGCGACGACCGAGGACGTGGAGCGCATGCGCGAGCAGCTCGGGCTCGACCGGCCGCTGCTGGTCCAGTTCGGCAGCTGGGCCGGCAACGCCGTGCTGGGCGACTTCGGCCGTTCGATCTACACCAGCCGTCCGGTACTGCAGAGCATCGTGGGGCGCCTCGAGCCGACGCTCGTGCTGACGGCCTACAGCCTGCTGATTGCCCTGACGATCGGCCTGCTGGCCGGCGTGGCCAGCGCCGTGTACCGCAACTCGGCGCTCGACCAGACGCTGCTCGTGACCTCGCTCCTGGGCGTGTCGATGCCGAACTTCTGGCTCGGCATCAACCTCATCCTCCTGTTCTCGGTCACGTGGCGCCTCTTCCCGGTGGCGGGCTACGTGCCGCTGGACGAAGGGCTCATGCGGACCCTGCACTCGCTCACCCTGCCCGCCCTGGCGCTCGGCTTCAGCCAGTCCGCGATCATCACGCGGATGACGCGCACCTCGATGCTGGAGGTCCTCGGCCTCGACTACGTGCGGACGGCGCGGGCCAAGGGCCTCAGCCCGCGCTCGGTGATCTTCCGTCACGCGCTCAGGAACGCGCTCGTCTCGGTGGTGACCGTCATCGGTGTCGTCGTCACGGTCCTTCTGAGCGGCTCGATTGTGGTGGAAAGCGTTTTCAGCCTCCCCGGCCTGGGCCGCCTGATGATCGAGGCCGTCCAGCGCCGCGACTATCCCGTTATCCAGGGGATGATCCTCTTCGTCGCCGCCATCAACGTCGTCGTCAACCTGCTGGTGGACCTCAGCTACGCCCTCATCGACCCCCGGATCGAATACACGTGAGGCGACCGGGCCTCACCGCACCCCAAGGAGGAACCGTGTCGGACTTGAAGCGCTACTTCGAAGGACGGGGCGATGCCCTGCTGGCCATGCTGCGCGAGATGGTGGAGATCGAGACGCCGACGCTGGAGCCGGCCCGGGTCAACGAGCTGGGCGAGTACGTCCAGGCCAAGCTGAGGGCGCTGGGCGCCCAGGTGGAGCTGGACGAACAGATCGAACGCGGCCACAACGTCATAGGGCGCTTCCCGGGGCGCGGCGCGGGCGACCAGATCCTGCTCATCGGGCACATGGACACCGTCCTCCCCGCCGGCACACTGGCCGATCGACCATTCCGGGTCGAAGGCGGCAAGGCGTACGGGCCGGGAACGGCCGACATGAAGTCCGGGCTGGTGATCATGCTGGCCGCCATGGAAGGGCTGGTCCGCTCGGGGCTGACGCCGGCACGCCCGGTGACGATGATCTTCAACTCCGACGAGGAGATGCAGAGCCGCCTGTCGCGTCCGCTCATCGAGCGGGAGGCGCGCAGGAGCGCGTTCGCCCTCGTCTTCGAGGGCACCGACGACGTGAACGCCTACACCCGAAGCCGCAAGGCGTCGGGCCGGTTCACTCTGCGCACCCGGGGCGTGGCCGCGCACGCCGCGTCGGGGCTGGCGGAGGGCGTCAACGCCATCGAGGAGCTGGCTCGCCAGGTGGTGGCCGTGCAGGGGATGACCGACTTCGGGAGCGGGACGACCCTGAGCGTCGGGACCATCCAGGGCGGCGACCGACCGAACGTCGTGCCCGCCGCCGCCGAGGCCGAGGTGAGCGTAAGGGCCGTGACGCGCTCCGAGATGGAACGCATCGAGGGGGTGCTGAAGGCGTTGCAGCCCCATGACCCGCGCGCCGGGCTCGAGGTGACCGGCGCTTTCCACCGCCCACCGTTCGAGGCCGGCATGGTCTCCGACGCCCTCGCCGACGCCCTCCGCAGGGCCGGCACGGCCGTCGGACTGGAGCTGAGGGGCGCGCCGGGCGGCGGCGGCAGCGATGCGAACCTGACAGCTGGCGTGGGGACGGCCTCGGTCGACGGCCTCGGCGCCGTCGGAGCCGGCGCGCACGGGATCACCGAGCACGTGGTCATCGACTCCCTGGCCGTCCGGGCCGCGCTGGCCGCTCAGCTCCTGCTCGAACTGTGAGCGACGGCGGCCCGGCCGCCCACTCGCGGCGGACCGAACTGCTCGTCGGGGTGGACATCGGCGGCACCTTCACGGACGTCGTGCTGCTGGAGCGGTCCACGGCCTCGCTGCGGACCTGGAAGGTGCTCACCACCCCCACGGCGCCCGAGGAGGGCGTGCTGCGAGGCGTGGCCGAGGCCCTGGAAGCCCACGGCTACGCGCCCGCCGACGTAGTGGCCGTGATTCACGCCACCACCCTGGTCACCAACGCGATCATCGAGCGGAAGGGCGAGCCCACGGCGTACATCACGTCGCGCGGCTTCAAGGACACCCTCGCCATCGGGCGCGAGCTCCGCTACGACCTCTACGACCTCGACCCGGCCTTCCCCGAGCCGCTGGTGCCGCCCTCCGCCTGCCTGGAGCTGACGGCCCGCGGCGACGCGAGCGGCGGCGTGGTGGCTCCCGTCGACCCGGACGAGCTGCGCGCCGTCCTGGCCGAAGTCGAGTCGCGGGGCATCCGCTCGGTGGCGGTCAACCTCCTGCACTCCTACGCCAACCCCGGCATGGAGGAGGAGGTCGGGGCGTGGTTCACCGCCAACGCGCCAGCCACGAGCGTCTCGCTGGCGTCCGACGTGGCGCGTGAGATTGGCGAGTACGAACGTGGCTCGACGGTGGCGGCCAACGCTTACGTGAAGCCGGTGATTGGGCGATACCTGGTGCAGGTGCAAGAGGGGCTAGCCGACGCCGGCTTCGATGCCCCGCTGCTGGTGATGCATTCCGCGGGCGGGTTCTTCTCTCCCGACGTCGCCCGGCGTCACCCAATCCGCCTGCTCGAGTCGGGTCCTGCGGCGGGCGTCCTGGCCGCGACCCACGCCGGCTCGGGCGCCGGCCTGGACGACCTGATCGGATTCGACATGGGAGGCACCACCGCCAAGGCGTGCCTCATCCAGGACGGCGCCCCCGACATCACCTTCAGCTTCGAGGCGGGCCGCGTGCACCGCTTCAAGCGCGGCAGCGGCCTGCCAATCCTCACGCCCAGCGTCGATCTCATCGAGATCGGCGCCGGCGGCGGCAGCATCGCGACCATCGATCCGCTGGGCCTGCTGCAGGTCGGCCCCGCCAGCGCCGGCTCGGAGCCGGGCCCCGCCTGCTACGGCCGCGGCGGCAGTCTCCCCACCGTCACCGACGCCGACCTGCTCCTCGGGTACCTGGACCCGGGCGCCTTCCTGGGCGGCCGCATGCGGCTCGACCCGGCACGCGCCCGTCGGGCCGTGGAGACGGAGCTCGCGGGCCCGCTCGGCCTCACCGCCCTGGAGGCCGCCTGGGGGATCCACCAGGTGGTCAACGAGAACATGGCCAGCGCCGCCCGCATCCACCTGGCCGAGAAGGCGGCAGATCCCCGCAGGCTGACGCTGGTGGCCACCGGCGGCGCGGGCCCGGTCCACGCGTTCGGCGTGGCGCGCTCCCTCGGCTGCGCCCGGGTCCTCTATCCGTCGGCCGCTGGCGTGGGATCGGCCGTCGGGCTGCTCGTGGTGCCCGAGCGCGAGGACGAGGTGCAACCGTACCTGCGCGCTCTGGGCACGACCGACGAGGCGGGGCTGCTCGCTGAGCTGCGCGCCCTGGAGGCGCGGGCGCGCGCCCGCATACGGAAGTCCGGCTTCAGGGGCGGCGCCCCGAGCGTGGCGACCTTCTCGGCCGACATGCGCTACCGGGGCCAGGGCCAGTGGATGAACGTGCCGCTGGAGCCGACCGCGCTCGACCCGGCGGGCATCGCCGAACGGTTCCGGCAGCGCTACCGCCAGCTGTTCGGCAACACCCTCGTCCAGGCGGAGCTCGAGTTCGTGAACCTGCGCGTGGTGGTGGCCGACGAGGCCCCTGCCCCGCGCCTGAGCCACCGCGATCCGCGTCCGGCCGACGAGGCCGAGTCCGTCCGGCCGATCTACGTGGCCGATGCCGGCGCCATGCTTCCGGCGGCCGTCTACCAACGCTCCGCCCTCGGCGTGGGCACCAGGCTGCGCGGCCCCTGCATCATCCAGGAGGCGGCCACCGCGATCGTGGTAAACGCGCCCACCGACCTGCAGGTGGACAGCGAGCTGAACGTGATCGTCCGCGTTCCGGACCGCGGGCGTGGGATGAGCGCCGAGGCGACCGGCCACGAAGGCGCACGCCGGGGAGCGGAAGCGTGAACATCGATCCGGCGTCACTGCAGGTCATCTGGGGGCGCCTGGTCGCGACAGTGGACGAAGCGGCCGCCACGCTGGTGCGCACGTCCTTCTCCACCATCGTGCGCGACTCCAACGACTACGCCTGTGTCATCACCGACGTGGCTGGCCGATCGCTGGCGCAGTCGTCCCTGAGCATCCCGTCATTCATTGCGACCTTGCCGCGCACCGTCCGCGCTGTGCTGGAGCGCTACCCGGCCGAAAGCCTGGCGCCAGGCGACGTGATCGTCACTAACGACCCGTGGCTCGGCACGGGTCACCTGCCGGACCTCAGCATGGTGGTGCCGATCTTCCGGGGGTCGCGCCTGGTCGCGTTCGCCGCCACCGCCGCCCACCTCCCCGACATCGGCGGGCGGATCCGCGCTCCCGACGCCCGGGAACTGTACGAGGAGGGCCTGCGGATACCGATCACCAAACTGATGGCGGCGGGGAGGGTGAACGCGCAGCTGGTCGAGCTGATCGAAGCCAACGTGCGCGTCCCGCTGCAGGTGATGGGCGACATCTGGGCGCAGACCTCGGCGAACAACCGGTCGGGCGCCAGCCTGCTGGCACTGATGGACGACTATGGGCTCGACGAGCTCACCGACCTGGCGGCCGAGATCCATGGCCGCTCGGAACGCGCCATGCGCAGCGCCATCCTGGCCATCCCGGACGGCGAGTACCCGTTCGAGGTACTGGGTGACGGCATGGAGGAGCCCATCCGAATCCGCATCGCCGTACTGGTACGCGGAGACTCCCTCGCCGTCGACTACAGCGGGTCTTCGGCCCAGGTGCCGTACGCGCTCAACGTCGTTCCCGCCTACACCTTCGCCTACACAGCGTTCGCGCTCAAGTGCGTGCTGGACCCGCGGCTGCCGAACAACGAGGGCTGCTTTAGCCCTCTTACCGTGACGGCGCCGCCGGGTTCGATCCTCAACCCTCATGCGCCTGCCCCCGTGGGCGCACGGGCGCTGACCGGGCATCTGCTACCGCCAGCCGTGTTCGGAGCGCTGCACGCCGCGCTTCCGGGCAAGGTGCAGGCCGCCAGCGGCTCGCCCCTCTGGGGCATCCAGCTGGCGGGCGAGGAGCCGTCTGGACGGTACGCCGGGCTTTTCTTCTTCAACGGCGGCCAGGGCGCCTCCTCGCGTCGGCCCGGCGCCCACGCCCTCAGCTTCCCATCGAACATGGCGGCTACGCCCGTCGAGGTGATCGAGCGGAACGTTCCGCTCCGAGTGCTCGAGAAGTCCCTGCGGAGGGACTCGGGAGGTGCGGGCCGGAACCAGGGCGGGACGGGCCAGGTGCTGCGCCTGCTGCACGTGGGCAGCTCCAGCGCCTCGCTCTCGTTCATGGCCGAGCGCACGAAGCAGCCGGCGTTCGGGCTCGGCGGCGGCGGCGACGGAGCATGCGGACGAGTGGTGCTCAACGGTGAGGAGATCAATCCGAAGTTCCGTTTCCAGCTGCGGCCGGGTGACGAGCTCACCTGTGAGACGCCAGGCGGCGGCGGTTACGGCGAGCCGGTTGACAGCGAGCTTACCTTGACTGCCACTCAAGATTGACAGCCAATATGCGACGTGCCATGCTCAGCGATGAACGAAAACCTGACCCATGGAGGGCCCCCGATGAACGATTCGCCCGTCTCGGCTCGCTCAACCCTTCCGCGCCGGTTACGGCCTCTTCTGCTCGTACTGGCCGTCACCGCAGCGTTGCTGGACACGGGCCTGGCGGCGGCGCCCCAGGCGATCGTCGACTACGCCGCAGCCGTCGGCCCGCACCCGTCCGACGCGCGCATCGCCAATGTGGGCACGCCCCGGTTCGGCGGCGTCCTGAACGTCGCAGAGAACGAGGTCATCCCCTCGATCGACAGCCACCGCAGCTCGGCGCGCACCACCACCATCGTCAACTCCGTCTTCGCCGAGGGCCTGTTCGCCTTCGACGCGGTGGGCGCCTCGCGGCCCCAGCTCGTGGACACCTACGAGGTGAGCGACGACGGCCTCCTGTACACCTTCACCCTGCGGGGCGGCGTCAGGTTCCATGACGGCACCGAGCTGCGCGCCGCCGACGTCGTGGCCTCGCTGCAGCGCTGGTTCGGCGGCACCCTGGGGCGCCAGGCGGCCGAGCGGATCACCTCGGTCGAAGCCGTCGACGACCTCACGTTACGCATCGCGCTGAGCGAGCCGAACACCTTCCTCGTCTACCAGCTGACCGTGCCGCAGACCACCGGCGCCTTCATCTACCCCGCCTCCCAGGTCGAAGCGCATCCCGACCTCGACATCCAGGTCCCCATCGGCACCGGCCCCTACTTCATCGCCGACCGCCGCGAGAGCCAGTTCACCGCCTTCGACCGCTTCGACGACTACGTCGGCCGGCTCGAGGCGCCGTCCGGCTTCGCCGGCGGCAAGGTGGCGTACGTCGACCGCATCGTGCTGCACGAGATCCCCGACGCCGCCGTGCGAGCGGCGGGCATCGAGAGCGGCCAGTTCCACGCCGTGCGCCAGGCCACGCCCGACCTCTACCGTTTGTACGAGAACCACCCGACCGTGCGCCCCAACGTGCAGAAGGGCTCGTTCGCCTCGGCCAACTTCAACAAGTGCCAGGGCATCATGACCGACATCCGCCTGCGCCGAGCCGTCCGCATGGCCATCGACGTGCGCCAGGTGGTTGCGGCCGTGGGCCCGGCGGAGTTCAACGTCGCCACCTCCTCCTTCGCCCCTCCGGGCGACCCGTGGGAGACCACGATCGGCGACGAGGCCTACTTCGGCTACGATCCCGAGGGCGCCCGTGCCCTGATGGCCGAGGCCGGCTACGACGGGCAGCCGATCCGTTGGCTGGTCGACCCCAACGTCCCCTCCTATTACACGGCCGCGCTCGTCTCGAAGCCCATGCTCGAAGCGGTCGGCTTCAACGTCGAGATCATGCCGATGGACGCCGCCACCCTGCGCACGATGCGCAACGATCCAGCCCGCTACGAGCTGTACGCGCAGTCGCTGGCGTGGCGCCCCGACCCGGCCGCCATGACCCACCTCTCCGACGGCAACCCGGGCTGCTGGGTGACCGAGGAGAAGAGAGAGCTCCTGGACGCCCTGCGCGCCGAGACCGGCTACGACGTCCGCTACCCCATCTGGGAGCAGCTGACCCTCCAGTACTACGAGGACGTCGCCGGCGTGAAGTTCGAGTCGTACGGCACGCTCGACCTCGAGAGCAAGTCCTACAGCGGGGCGTTCTCAGCCTGGGCTTACTACAACTTCATCAATACCTGGTTGAACGACTGAGCCTTGTAGGCATAGCCAGATAGGCGCGTTGCTGCCGCTCGACCGACGGTTCCGATAGGTGCCGGTGTGGTCGAGCGGCGGTTTCGGTTCCGGGCATGGTGCTCGTACTCGCAGCAAGGTGAAGCTAGCGGAGAGGTAGATCACGCGCGTCGGCCACGCCAGCGCCGGCTATGCCCACCAGCAGCGGCTCCGCCGACACGAAGCCGCGCGTGGGCGCGGAGCACAGCAGCCAGAAGGTGAGGAAGGCGAACGCCGCGCCCACCAGCGGTCCCAGCCGGACCTGGAGGTACCTCGGTGGGGTGCCGCGGAGGGCATGCCACGCTGTGGGTTTCGAAGGCGTTGCGCGAGGTACAGGCAGAGTACTGGTGGAATCGGTTCGGGGCGTTCTAGGGACTCCCCCGCACAGCGGCTCTAACGCCGGCCGTACAAGGCGATGTTCCACTCCGGAAGGTACCGCTCGATCAAGGCGAGCTCAGCCGCGACGATCTCGTCCCCAGCCTGCATCACATGAACGTGGAGCGTGAGGCCTTCGGCGTCCTGCTGGGCTATGAGGCCGTTCAGGTGGCAGTTCGTGGCCTGGCCGTCCAGGTAGCAGTTCTTCGGGTGGATCCTGCCGTAGCCGAGGTTGAGCCGCTTCCCGAACGAATCCCGGCACCTGCCTATGTACTTGACCTCGCCGCCAACAGAGAAGGCGTACAGGCCGCGCTGGGCAAGTGGCGCGTCGCTAGATAGCTGGAAAGCGCAGTACGTTCCGTCGCCGTACCTATTCAGGAAGGCTCGGTACTCGGGTCGGCCCTGACGCTTCAGGTCCAGGAGGAAACTGCCCAGGGCCTGATCAAGGCCGAACTCGTACCGTGGCTGCACCAGCGGCACCAACTTCCTGTAACGCGGGTGCATCAGCGTCTCTCGCGCGGTCTTGTTGTTCTTGAGCGCGAAGACGTCGGTGAATCGCTCAGGCTCGATAAGTAAGCCTACGGGTTCGAACTCAAAGGAGCAGGCACGCGATTCCAGGCGCATCGCGGTCAACCATATCAACCGAGCGCCGGAAGGTGGTCGCGTACTAACTTCTGCCGCGCCGATGACCCCTACTTGAACCCCGCAGGGGGGCCTTCGCCACCGACGGACGCAATCTTGTTGCATCGTGCGACGACGCGAGCCTCTGGAGGCAATCTTCCTGAGATCCACGGTGCGCCGCGCAGGAACCCGAGTGCTGGAGCGGCGCTCCGATACGACCCGCCGCGTTCACGAAGTGCTGGAGGCAAACTTTGACCGGGACGGAGCCGACGTCTCTCCTAGCGACGGCGGTTATCTGTGGTTCGAAGGCCGCAAGGTGTATACGAAGCGGGAACCGACGGCGCCGAATGGCAGGAGCCGGGATTGGCTCTCGGCCCGAGCGCGGTAGGCGGCGCTGCGCATCAGCCTTGCTTGGGCCGAGCCACCGGTCTCGAATCGTCACCCCGGTCGACCGCTCCTCAAGATCGAACGCGTTGCGATGACCGATTGAGACCACGGAGCCTCCAGCACGAATGAAGGACCCTCACACCAGATCCCTCACGTACCGCCCCGTCAAGGTGTCGGGTTAGGGTTCGCTCAGCTGGCTCATCGGCTTCCTCCTTGCCCATATCTCTGCCGGTCACGGTACTGGGTCTGCTGCACACGAGGTCTCGGGGCAACCCACCTGGTGTAGCGATCATGATCACTCTGCTCTTGGGCACCCTAGGCTTGGCGTTCTTATTTCCGTACATCTTGAGCTTGTGGGCGTCAGTCCATCCGGAGCGGATCGATATCCGCAACTGATGGCGCAGAGACGAAGCCCGCTGGGATGAGAGACCAGGAGTGTGCCCAATGCCTTGGCTCGCATGGCTAGGCATCTATTCGGTCTCCCTGTTCAGGCGTGGGCGTGAGCCGCTGCATCTCTTCCCACCGTTCGCCGCCCAGGCGATCCTGGCCCCTAACTTGATCGAGCTAGTACTTGATACTGATCCCACCGCGTCAGTGCACGCCAGCATCCGGTGACGTTTCGTTCCGACCTAGGCGCATCTCGCTCCTCGCATCGATGCCCAGGCCGCTAGCCAGAGGCGCGAACCAAGCCCACCCTCGGTTACGCTACACACCCCGATCTCGACGAAAGGGCCGCATGATCCACTACACCGTTGACCTCGCAAACGTAACGGCCGACCAGCTCCAAGGCTTCTTCGTGAACTGGCCAAATCCGCCGACACCCGACACCCATCTTCGCCTGCTCCATGGCAGCGACGCGATTGAACTCGCAGCCGACGAGGAGACCGGGCAGGTCATCGGCTACGCTACGGCGATAACCGATGGCGTGCTTAGCGCCCACATCCCTTTGCTCGAGGTCCTACCCGGCTATCAAGGACGCGGCATCGGCTCAGAACTGATCCGCCGCCTGCTGAAGCAGCTCGATCATCTCTACATGATCGACCTGATCTGCGACGCCGACCTCCAACCCTTCTACGAGAAGCAGGGCTTGCGTCCGGCCAGCGGGATGATGGTCAGGAACTACGCAAGGCAATCCGGCCACGCACCGCCTCCAGCCGAGGCGCCCCGAGACCGGGACGGGCATCAAGACAGTGGACATTCCCGCCGAAAAACAAGTCGATGAGCGGCCAGTAGGTGGCAAAGAAGCCAAAGAACGGAAATCCAGCAACCATCGCTGGCGCCGGACCACCGTCCTACACGGTGTTTCTATGGTGGGCGGTGCGTGGATTGAACACGCGACCCCTCGCGTGTGAAGCGAGTGCTCTCCCGCTGAGCTAACCGCCCATTCTGCC
>CALCHY010000172.1 GCA_937907415.1 uncultured Trueperaceae bacterium | reverse complement strand
ATCCAGCGCACGTACTGTTCGGCGGGTGGGCGGTCGAGGCCGAAGCGCCGTTCCACGCTCGCCACGACCCCCGGGTCCATGGTCGGGTCAGCCAAGATACTGAGCTGGCCCGGTGCCAGCTTCACGAGAAAGAACGTGGCCGTCATGACGAGGAAGAGCACAAGCACGCTGGCCACGAGTTGTTTCGCTAGATATTCGACCATGCCTTCTCGGGTCCTACCTATCGCGTGAGCGGCGCCCCCGTGGGAGCCGGCGAGCCTGTATGGGGCGGGTTGGCCCAACCGCAGGGGCTGAGCCAACCCGAGTCGTTGCTACCTCAGCGGCGGAATAGGAGGTAGGAGTACGGCATTGCGTCCTTGATGTTGTTCGGCGGGATGTTGCCGATGTTGGCGTTGGAGGCGGTCATGCGCTCGCGGAAGAGCAGGATCATGTTGGGCGGGTCGTTATAGAGCTGCTCGCCGATCTGCTCGAGGAGCGCGGCCTGCTTGGACTGATCGATGGTGCCGAGGACCTGGGTGAACAGGGCGTCGACTTCCGCGTTGGAGTACGACTGGGAGTTGTACGGGCCATTGGTCGTGTAGAGGCGCTGCGCCCAGTCGATGTTCGGCATGGGGAAAGCGGCGAGGCGCGTGTCGAAGGTGCGCGCTTGAGTCTCTTCCAACCAGCGGCCACCGCGCTCGGCGAGCACGTACTCGACGTTCATCCCAAGGTCGGTGAAGTACTGCTGCAGGATGAGTCCCATCTGCTCGCGCTGCACGTCACCGCGGTCGACGAGGATGGAGAAAGCGAACTCCTGGCCGTCCTTCTCGAGGATGCCTTTGGCGTTCTTCGTCCAGCCGGCTTCTGCCATGAGCGCCAGCGCGCGCTCGGGATCGTACTCGCGGAACTGAACGTCTGGCCGCGGTACCCAGTCGATGCTGTGCGGGATGTAGACGTCGTCGACGTAGCCGAGGCCAGGAGAGACGGTGGCGATCATGCTGCGGCGGTCGACGGCGTACATCATGGCCTCGAGCACGCGGGTGTCCTGGAAGAGGGGGTTCTTGAAGTTCCAGGCGAAGATCTGGTAGCCAAGGCTATCGAAGGTCGTGATCTGGACGTGCTTGACCTTGCTTACGGCTGGGAGTTGCGGCGGCTCGATGTCGACCCAGTCGAGTTGGCCGGTGAGCAGCTGCGTGACGCGGGTGTTGCCGTCAGGCACGACGCGGAAGACGAGGCCATCGAGGTTCGGTTCGCCGAGGAAGAAGTCCTCGTTGCGGGTGAGTTCGAAGAAGGAGCCGGGGACCGCGCGGACCATCTTGAACGGGCCGGTGCCGATGGGGGTCTTGCTGTTGAAGTCGACTGCGTCGGCGAGGAGGTCGTAACCGCCGAGGATGTGCTGCGGGATGATCTCGTTCCCGCCGAGCGCCAGGCGCGCTGCGAAGAAGGCGTCAGGTGCGGCGAGAGTCACGTTGACGGTGAGCGGGTCGATGACATCGACAGCCACGACCTTGGCGAAGTCCGCAGCGTTCGTTGCGCCCTCGTCTGGGTCTCGCGCGCGGTCGAAGGTGAACTTGACGTCCTCGGCGGTGAAGGGGGCGCCGTCGTGCCACTTCACGCCCGACCGGAGGTGGAAGGTCCAGACGGTGAGGTCATCGTTGGCTTCGAAGGCCTCGGCGAGGTACGGCTCGAGGGTGTTCGTCCACGGGTTGACGGCCGTTAGGGGCGAGAACATCGTCCAGTTGATGATGGCGGCGGCCAGCTCGGATGGCAGGATCGGGTTGAAGGTCGCAGGTTGAGTAGCCAGCGGGATCTGGACGACGCCACCGCGTTTCGTGGCCTGCTCCTGAGCGCTGGCGGCGCCAACGAGGGCGACGACGAGCAACAGGGTGACGAATCGAGTCAAAGCTCTACGCATGCCTAGTCCTTTCGGTGTTCTCGCCCCGTGGGTGCGGGGTTAGCCGTGCTGGTGGCTAGGTGTCTGAAGCACCCGCCCCTGAAGCCGTATTGCATGTGGGTGTACCAGTACGCCGAGCATCATGCGGCCAACGGTAGCTGGTTGTCAATTCACGTCCGTCTCACGTCGGCGGAACGTAGTCGACGACGAACATTCTCGTAGCGTGGTGGACGGGCTTTCTCGGTTCTGGATCCGACGCAGTCCCTCTTGCATGACTCCTCGAACGCCAGCTGGGTTGACGGCGACCACGCTCACGAGTATCGTCAGCGTACCAGTACATCGATACAACCGGTCGCGGTGGGTGCCGCCTCCGACAACCTGGACCGCGCACCACCCAGATAGAGCCGCCACGTCACCTTAGCCGGTGCACTTACGAGGAGAACCCAATGGCCATCGTCAGAGTAGAACTCGGCCGCCGCTCGCAAGAGCAGCGCGACGCGATAATCAAGGGCATCACGGAAGTCATGGTCGCCAACGGCGCCCAATCGGAAGGCACGCAAGTCATCCTCTACGAACTCGAGATGGACGTATGGGGCAAGGGCGGCAAGACGTTCACGCAGCGCGCCGCCGAACAGGGCATCAAGCTTCCCCACTGACCCTCGCAGCGGGCCCACGACCCGCATTAGGGCTAGAGCATGCCATTGCCGCTCCTACTAACCGACGACGAGCACATTCCGATCTACCTCCAACTGGTGCATCAGATCCGTTACTTGATCACCGGCCGCGAACTGGTAGCGGGAGCTCAGTTGCCGCCCGTGCGTGACCTTGCCGCCCAGTTGGGCATCAACTCAGGCACGGTCGCGCTCGCATATCGCACGCTGCAACACGACGGTCTAGTGGAAGGACAGCGCGGCAAGGGCACGTTCGTGGCGCGACTGGCGACCGAGTCGACGCGCACCGATCTGCGCCAAGCGCTCCTCACCGAGGCGCTCGAGGGGCTCATCACCCGCGCGTACGCGCTCGGTTTCGACGCCACCGCCATCAGGCAACAACTCTCGACCAACTTGCAAAGGCAGCTTCGGCATGTGCCGCTCGTATTGGTCATGCCGACCATGGCGGCGTCCGAGAAGTACCTCGGTCTCGTCAAGCAGCAGTTGCCGAGCAGCGTCGTGCCAGTGGTCCACGCCACGGCGATCGACCTCCTCGAGGCAGGCGACCCCGCCACGCTCGATGCATACCGCGCCGCCTACTTCACGATCACGTTCGGCGGCATGGTGCCCCGCGTCGACGCTGCCTTGAGGCGCCACGCCATTAGGAGCGACATCATCGGCCTGACGGCGCAACTGACGGAGGCCGCCAAGCGGAAGCTCAAGGCGCTTGCCCCGCGAGCGCGGTACGTCCTCGTCACGGAAGCCCGCAACGTGGGCAGCGCCCTCACTCTTCTCGCGCAGTACAGCCCGCTTGCGGTGCGCGAACTCCCCGTGCTAACCGAGCAATCAAGCCACGAGCAGTTCGCGCGCGAGGCGGCGACCACGCACATCTACACGTTCGGCGTCACCGCGCTACTCGACGAGCACGCCGTGCCGCTCGACAAGAGGCTGGAGCTGGAGTTCAGCCTCAGCGACGAAGCGGCACACCAGCTCAGCACCATGCTCGACCACCCGCGCCTCGGCGCCCCTGCTCAAGGAGACCAGAACCCATGATCACCGAACCACAGCGCTACATGCTCGTCGCCAAGGTGTACTCGTACCAGGATCGCCACCCAGACGCCGTTCGCGTCCTAAGTGACGGCATCGCCCGCCACCCGGACTCCGGCCTGCTGTACCGCCACCGGGGCCACTTCAAGGTGTCCATCCGCGACTTCGCTGGCGCCGTCGACGACTTCCGGACCTCAGTAGCGCTGCTCGCCGGCCAACCAGACGAGATCGAGTACTACCAGGCCGAACTGATGCCAGAAGTCGAGCGCCTGATGCTCGGCCAAGAAAGCGAGCTCCTCGCTGAGACGACCGCGATCAACGCCGCGAACCTCGAACGCCTACGCGACGTCTACAAGGGCACGCTGCAGTCGAGCGCCTGGTACCACTACGGACTTGCTCATTACCTGCGCGGCGAGTACGACGAGGCCGCAGACAAGTACCGCAAGACCCTCGAGCTGTGCGTCGACGACGACATGACGGTGGCCACCACCGACTGGCTCTACATGAGCTTGCGGCGCGCCGGACGCCACGACGAAGCCGCCGAACTGCTCGCCGCAACGGACCTCGCCATGCACATCAACGAGCCGTCATACTACCGCCGCATGGAGATGTACAAGGGCGTGACGAGTCCGGAAACCGTGCTCTCACCAACGGACGGCGACAAGAAGACCCTCGCCACCCAGGGTTACGGCGTTGGCAACTGGTACTACTACAACGGCAGGCACGATGAGGCTCGCGCCGTGTTCGAGCGCATCCTCGCCGTCGGGCACCGCGCTGCGTTCGGCACCATCGCAGCCGAAGTCGACTTGGCGCGGATGGGTGCTTGACCCCTCCAACTGCAAGTGATGAGGCCCTACTGACCAGCGCCTCCCCCTGATGCTGTGCGGGTAGGCAAGCTCTGAACTCAACGCTTTGGAAGCTCGTCACTCGGAGGATCGTTTGCTCACCGACGCAGATCGCTACATACTAGCTGGCCGGCTGAAGAACTACTTGGGCAAGCCAGCCGAGGCCGTCGCCCTGTTCACGACCGGGCTCGAGCGCAACCCAGACGAGCCGCGGCTCCTGCGCCACCGCGGCCACCGTCACATCACCCTGCGCAACTTCCCTCAGGCCGTCTCGGACCTCGAGCGCGCCGCGCAACTGACGTCGGGTCAACCGGACGTCCACGAGTTCTTCCAGCCTGAAACCGAGGCGGACATATTCGCGCTGATACTCGGCGGCGAAGCCGACGTTCCTTCACAGCAGCTCCCGGTGACTCCGGAGACGATCGCCGCTACCAAGGGCTCTTACAAGAGCACCCTTCAAGTGAGCATCTACTACCACCTCGCCATCGCCCACTACCTGCAAGGGAACTTCGCGGAGGCGCTAGCCAACTTCCGGCGCGGCGACTCGCTGAGCATAGACGACGACATGAAGGTCGCGAACGCCGACTGGAGCTACATGTGCCTGCGGCGCCTCGGCAAGCGAGAAGAGGCGGAAGCAGCCATCGCGGCCTTCGACACCGAGTCCGTGTCCGTGAACCCCGGTGAGGACTTCTACCTCCAACGGCTCCGCATGTACCGCGGCACCCTCTCGCCGAGCGACCTGCTGGCACGCCACTCCGAGGACCCGCTAGCTTTCGCCACGCAGGGCTACGGAGTGGCCAACTGGTACCTCTACGGCGGCCAGCATGCGGAGGCGCGCGCGCTCCTCTCAGAGATCGTCGAGCGCGGCAACCGCCACTGTTTCGCGTACATGGCCGCCGAAGTGGACCTCGCTCGCCTGTGACGGCGCGCCGCCAACATGTGCGTCACCCTCTCGCCCTTGGCGCCGCAGCGCGCTTTGGCCACCTACCCACCCCAGGAGGTAGTCGCATGAAAGCCGTCATCAAGTTCACCCTCGCCGTGCTTACCCTGCTTACCAGCTTCGCTCTGGCTGCCGGCAATACGTTGGTCATCGGCATCTACCAGGACGTGGCGCAGATGAACCCCATCCGCACCACTTCGGCCGCCAACCTACGAACTGCGACGCAGATCGTCGAGAGCCTCTTCCGCTTGGACGGCCAGACCGGCGAACCGGTCCCGCATCTGGCCTCCGGTTGGACGCGCGTTGATGACCTCACCGTCGATGTGAGCCTCAAGGAAGGCATCTCCTTCACGAACGGCGAACCCATGGACGCCGCCGCAGTGAAGTTCTCTCTCGAGACCCTGGCCGTCGAACCAACCCAAGTGGTCGCCCTCGGTGCCGTGGCGACCGTCGACGTCCTCGACGACCATACGGTCAGGATCCACACGAAGGAGCCGTTCCCGCTTCTCGTGCTGTCGCTCGCCCTCAACGGCCACGTCGTGCCACCTGCCTACTACCAGCAAGTCGGCCCAGACGGGTTCGCTGCGCACCCGATCGGCACTGGCGCCTTCAAGTTCGACTCGCGCATCGCCGGTCAGAGCATCACGCTCGTCAGGAACGACGCGTACTGGGGCGGCGCGCCCGCCGTCGAGAAGCTCGAGTTCCGCCCGATCCCCGAGGACACCTCGCGTATCGCTGCGCTGCTCGCTGGCGAGATCGACATCGCGACCAACGTGCCCGCCTCTCAGTACGACCGCGTCGAGAACGCCGCGAATGTCCACGTTGACTCCGTGACGGGCTTCACCGCTAAGCTCGCCCTGCTCGACGGCCTCCCTGACAGCCCCATCGCTGACCCGCGCGTCCGCCAGGCCATCAACTACGCCGTCGACAAAGAGGCTCTCCTTGACGCCCTCTACTACGGTCACGGCACGCTCTCCAACTGCCAGTTGGGCACGCCGCAGTTCTTCGGTTACAACCCCGACCTCAGGCCCTACCCGTTCGACCCAGCCAAGGCCCGCGCCCTCCTCGCTGAGGCTGGCTTCCCTAACGGCCTGACCGTCGACCTGAAGTACCGCACGTCTTCGGGCGACGCTGAGTTGTCAGAGGCCATCGCGGCCATGCTGCAAGACGTTGGCATCACCGCGAACCACATCGTCCTAGAAGGCGGCGAGTTCTTGAGGCAACTGAGCGCGTTCGAGCTGCGCAACGTGGCCACCTTGGGCATCGCCACCGCGCCTGACACGACCTATGGCCACAACATCTTCCTGCAAGACGCCCCGTACTCCTACTACCGCAACCCGGCCTTCGACGAGGTAGTGCATGAGGCGTCACGCGCCATCGACCCAGCCAAGCGCCTTAGCCTCCTCAACGAGGCAGCCGCCATCGCCTGCGAAGACCCCGTCGCGCTCTTCCTCTTCTCCCTCGAGGAAGTCTACGGCGTCTCCGACCGCGTTAGCGGCTTCGCGCCGAGCCCCGATAACCTCCTCTTCCTCGAGAAGGTAACCCTAGACTGAGCGGATCACGCCACTCAGTACGGGATCGACGACCGTGCAGCTAGGTTCTTACCTGATCCGTCGCCTTGGCAACACCGTGCTGATACTGCTCGGTGTTGCCACGGCAACGTTCTTCCTTGCACGCATCTCTGGCGACCCGATCGACCAACTGATGCCGATCGGCACGCCCATAGAAGCGCGCGAAGCGTTGAGGGTAGAGCTGGGCCTCGACGCACCGCTCGTAGTGCAGTACGGGCGTTTCCTAGTGGAGACGGCGCAAGGCAAGTTCGGCACCTCGCTGCGTTACGGCGAGCCGGCCCTCCGGATGTACCTAGACCGCCTGCCCGCCACGGTCGAACTAGTCATCGGCGCAGTGCTGCTCACGGTCGTGTTCGGCATCGGGTTAGGCGTGCTGGCAGCGGCCCAGCATGGGAAACTCCTCGACACCCTCATCATGTGGGGCGCCCTATTCGGCCAGGCCGTGCCCGGCTTCTATCTCGGCCTCATGCTCATGCTGTTTCTCTCCCTGCAGCTCGGCCTGCTCCCAACCGGAGGCCGCGGCACGTGGCAGCAGCTCATCATGCCGACGGCCGTGCTCGCCAGCTACTATGTGGCGCTCACCGCGCGCATGACGCGCTCCTCGTTCCTCGAGACCATGCACCTCGACTTCGTGCGCACAGCCAGGGCCAAAGGCCTCCCGGAGCGCCGCATCTTGCTCAAGCACGTCATGCGTGCGGCCCTCATCCCCATCATCACGCTCATCGGATTGCAGGTCGGCGGCCTGTTCAGCGGGGCCGTGGTGGCGGAGACGGTGTTCACCTGGCCCGGCATCGGCCGCCTAGCGATAGACGCGATCTACGCGCGCGACTTTCCAGTCGTTCAAACGGTGGTCATCCTTAGCGCCACCATCTTCGTCGCGGTCAACCTGCTCGTCGACCTTGCGTACGTGTTCATCGACCCGAGGATCAACTATGGCTGAGCGGCCGCGGCGCCTCCGCAGGTTCTTGGTCGATCCCAAGAACTTCTTCTCGATCCTGATTCTCATCGCCTTCGCGGTCACGGCCGTGCTACCGAACCAGGTGTTGCCTCACGACCCCACACGGCAGAACCTCCGCGCCAGGCTCCAGCCCCCAACGTGGGTGAGTGGCGGCACTCCCGAGCACCTCCTCGGCACGGACAACCTAGGTCGGGACGTGCTGGCGCGCGTCATGCGCGGCGCCAGAGCCACGTTCGTCACCGTGCTCCTGTCAGCGGTCGCTGCCGCCGTGCTCGGTTCGGCGCTCGGGTTGCTCGCTGGCTTCTACCGCGGCTGGGTAGACGAGGTCATCTCGCGCCTGATCGACGTGCAGTTGGCGTTCCCGACCATGCTCCTCATGATCGCGGTGGTCGGCCTGCTCGGGCAGGGGTTGTGGGTGCTGGTCGGCACTCTCGCCCTCGCGGTATGGCCAGCTTACGCGCGCCTGATGCGCGCTGCGGTGCTCGGGTTGCGCGACCTAGATTTCGTGGCGGCGTCTCGTGCGCTCGGCACACCGGACGCGGGCCTCATCTTGCGCCACATCGCGCCCAACACGGTCTCGTCCATGATCGTGTTCACGACCTTCCAGCTCTCGCAGCTACTGCTGATCGAGTCAGCCCTCTCGTTCCTCGGCCTCGGCGTTCCTCCACCAGCCACCTCGTGGGGGGCGATAATCGCGAGTGGCAGGGCCTACCTCCTCGATGGCTGGTGGGTAGCTGCCCTGCCCGGCTTGGCCATCATCTTCGTGGTGCTCGCCTTCAACTTCCTAGGCGACGGGCTACGCGACCTGCTCGACCCGCGCCAACGCTGACACGGTTCTGAGACGGCCAACTCGGCAGGTGCACCACGAATGCTCGATTCCCAGTGCTAGCGTTGCTTCACGCCCGAGTAGCTACTCCGGGCGCTTCAGGAAGGGAGCTTCGTCATGAGCATCCTGTTGTGGATCGTCCTGGGAGCGTTGGCCGGGTGGGTCGCTGGAGCCCTTACCGGGGGTGGCGGCGGCCTCCTCACCAACATCATCGTTGGCATCATCGGCGCCTTCCTTGGCGGTTGGCTGTTCAACCAGTTCGGCAGTGCTGGCGTGACCGGGTTCAACTTCTACAGTCTCCTGGTCGCGATCGTTGGCGCCGTCATCCTGCTCGTGATCCTGCGCGCCATCAGGCGCTAGCGCCTGCACGTTACGGCCGCGGCGGCGGACCGGTGCGTTGTTGCCCGGTCCGCCGTTCCATTGAGTCCCAACTAGCGTTCGCGGGCGAACGTCGCGAGCCAATCACTGACTCGTCTAACGTCCTCCTCAACCAGCTCGTGGCCCGCCGCCACCTTGATCTCCTCTAGCCGGGCGCCCGAGCGCTTGAGGTAGGGCGCCACGTCGCGAGCGTGCGGCGCGTACGGATCGCGTTCGCCTGTGAGCAGCAAGATGGGCTTACCGCTCAGGGCCACCGCAGGTGGATCCTCGAGGGCCATGACCGCCCGGAGCAGCACGGCGCCAGCGAACGCGTCAGGGTCGTACGCCAAGGTCGCGAGCGCTATGTTGGCGCCGTTGGAGTACCCAACCGCGACGAGCCTGCGGGGATCGATGCCGTAGGTGTCCGCAGCGCTACGCGCGAAAGCGCCAAGCGCGCGCGCCTCGAAGATGAGGTTCTCCTGGTCGTAGCTAGTCGCGCTGAAGCGCCGGAAGAAGCGCGGAGAGCCCTCGTCGAGGGAGCGGCCGCGCACGCTCAGTAGGTTCGCGGTCGGCGCGACCAGCCTACCTATGCCCATGAGCGAGTTCTCGTCGCCTCCCGTGCCGTGCAGTAGGAGTAGCGTCACGTCCCCAGGAAGCGGCTCGCTGGCCGCCGCTGCGCCCGCAGCCTCGGCGTCGGCACCAGCCGGAACGTATCGGTGTAACCAACCTAAGTCAGGTGCCATGTTCGCTTACCTCCTTCGCGGTGCGCGCGGCCCGCGGCGTCCACCTTGACGTTCCCTCAATCCAACCCCAGGAAGCGGCGCTTGGCTGTCTCGTCACTTGGACCGTCTGGCCCGAGGAGCACTACGTCCGGCACGCGGCTTGGCTCGCGCGCGTACAGCGGCCACAGTCCTGCGCGCATGGCGTCGGCTGCCGTGCCGGGCTCCCTGTACACGTCAGCTAACCACGAGATCTGCCTGTGCAGCGCGAGGAAGTCAGCGCTTGCCTGCTCGGCGTAGGCCACGCCGGCCTCGTCGATGGCACCCTGGTCAAAAGACCCTACGTGCAGCAGCTCGTCGGTCAGTTGCCTAGCGCCGCGCAGTGCCAGCGCCATGCCGCACCCGAAGCTCGGGTCGCTTGCCGCCGCCGCGTCGCCAACCAGCGCCACGCCCCTCGAGTACGGCTCGTCGACCCACGTGTCCGCTCCAGAGAACTGCGCTAGCGGGCCAGCCACCTCGGCGCCGTCGTACCAGTCGGGCGGCACGCCGGCTTCCTCGCTGAGTCGCCTGAACTCCGGGAACGCAGCTGCGCCGCTCAAGCGCCGCCTGCCTCTGGCAAGGTGATAACCGACGTAGGCCCGCGTCCTGCGCCCATCCAACGGGAGGACCATGGCGAGCAGCCCCGTGCTAGGCGCGAAGAACACGTGAGCGGTGTCGCTCTCGTGTTGAGTGAAGCTCACTCTCGCCCCCGCCAGCAGCACGCCTGCGAACATCAGTTTCTCCGGGTCGGCGTTGACCGAGAAAGCGCCCCACGCGCGCGCCCGCGACGAGCGGCCGTCTGCGCCGATCACTAACCTCGCGAGGTGATCGCTTGGCGCACCGTTGGCGCGCGCCTCGACAAGGTGCAACCTTTGCGGCCCCGGCGCGCGGCTGAAGCCGGTAACAGCGGCGCCGCGCACCACCTGCGCCCCGGCCTGCTCGGCGGCGCTAAGTAACGCGCTCTGCAGCTCGGGGTGGAAGAACGCCCTCGCCCCAAGGCCCCCGTTAGCGGTCAGGTCACGCGCCGCGCTCTCCGGCAGGCCAGCGACGTGGGTGTGCCAGTAGGGCAGCAGGCGGCTGGCCGCCGCCAGCGGCCCTGCCTCCAAGCCGAGCCTGACGACCTCGGCAACGCCCCACGGGTACATGGCGTCTCCGCGAACGCGATCGACGAACTGGTGCTCGCGCTCCAGCACCAGCACGCTGGCGCCCGCGCTCGCCAAGCGGCACGCTACGGCGGAGCCTGCCACCCCACCGCCGACGATCACGGCGTCGAAGACGTGGGCGCCGCCAGCCTGCATGTCAGTCTGCCGCCAAGCCAACCGCTGCGCGCGGCAAGCGCACGACCACGACGATCAGTGCGAGGGTAACGGCCGCTCCCGCCAAGCCCATAGCGAGGTAACCGGCGCGCGCCATGATGAGGCCGCCGATGATCGTCGCGCTGGCCGCTGCACCGCCGACGAGCAGGTCGTTGAAGCCCTGCATACGCCCCTTCTCGGCCGGGGTGAGCGCGTCGGTGAGCAGCGCGGAGCCGGCGACGTAGCAGAAGTTCCACCCCAACCCGAGCAAGAAGAGCGCGAACGCGATGGGCACGAGCCCAGGCGACATGGGAGCCAGCAGGCAGGACGCCAGCAGTATCACGGCCCCTACGCCAAGCACTGGCCGCCTGCCCCACTTGTCGCTCATCCATCCAGACAGCGTCGAGAACGCGTACATGCCGAAGGTATGGCTCGAGAAGACGATCGAGATGTTGACGAGGGTGTGGTCGATCTGGTGCATGTGCAGCGACGTCATCTGCATGAGGCCGACCATCACCATGTGCGCGAGCACCACGCTGCTGATCGCGGTCCGCACTGCCGCGTCGTTCAGGAGTTCACGCAAGGTCCTCGTCTGCGTGAGCGGGCGCGTGCCGGCCTCCTCGAGGGCGATGACTTCGCCGAGGAGGCGTGGCTCCGGCCTCAGCGCGAGGAACAGGAGTACGGCCGTCAGCAGGTAGCCAGCGCCGGTCGCGAGGTACGGCCCAGCGATCTCGCTCCAACCCCAAGAGGTTACGAGTCTGCCTGTCGGCCCGACCAATGCAGGGCCCAGCACGCTGCCGACGGTGCCGCCTAGCACGACGGTCGAGAGGGCGCGGGCGCGGCGGGCGCGCGGGTTGACTTCCGCCGCCACGAAGCGGCCCAACTGCACGGCGGAGTTGCCAGAACCGGTGATGAACAGCGCTACCAACACTAGCGCGAAGTTCCCGCTAGCCACCCCGAACAAGGAGAGCGTCGCCCCAGCCGCGCCCGTCACGAGCGCCGCGGTGAGCGCCCCGCGCCGCCCCATGCGGTCGGAGAGGCGACTCCAGAAGTAAGCGCCGACCGCCACGCCGATCTGCACGACGGCGGCTGGCAAGCCAGCGAGCGAGTCGCGGCCAGAGAGCTCGGCGCCGACGATCGCGGCGACCGTCGCGGCGGCGATGGAGCCCGCCGACCCTAGGCTCTGGCTGACGAACAACGCGCCCGTGATGCGCCGCGCGAAGCGCGCGCGGACGAGCGGGTCGGCAAGCGCATGTGCGCTCCCTGCGGTGCTTAGCGGCTGCGCTGCCGCGGCCTTCTGTGCTTCAGGTTCAACGGTCGACGAGTCGGGGGCGAGCATCCTGCCAGCCTACTCCCCCGGCCACGCCCGGCCTGCAAGGCGCAGGAGGCGCGTGTGGCGCTTAAACCTTGGCGATCCTCACGCGCCACACTTCGGGGCCCTCCTCGAGAGGTTCCCACGTGAACTCACTAGGGTGCTCGGCAGCGAACTGGTAGTAGAGCGGCTTCGGGTCGTGATCGTTCACGAGCACGAAGGCGCTGCCAGACGCCAGCGCGAAGTAGGTCTCGAAGATGACACGGTGGCGCTCCGCCGGAATGAGGTGGCGAACTTCGAGCAGCGTGTCGTCCGCGGCCGCCCTCGCAGGCGCTTGCCTGACCGTGCGCGTCAGGTAGTGAAGGACGCCGTTGAGGCGCTCACCCTCGCGCGGCCACGAATGGCGCAGTAGAGTCCAGCCTTGAGCGGCTAGCTCACATGCTGCGTCCTGCTGACCGGCGTCGCCGAGCGCCCTCAGGGCAGAATCGAAGAGCTTGTTGAGGCGCGCGACGGCCTCGTCCGGAGTAACGGTAGTAGGCGCGGCTGCGGCCTGGTCAGGTGATGCTTGGCTCATGCCCGCACCCTACCCACGCCCCGCCAAGCCGCACCATGACTTGGGCCAAGGCAACTCTTAGGCGCTAGGCACGGGGAGCGTGGCCAACACGGCGCCGCTGACTTGTTCCGCCGTCTCGTACTGCACGGCCGTTATCCCTAGCGCGGCGGCACCGGCCACGTTGACGGCTAGGTCGTCGACGAACAGCGCGTCGGAGGCGGCGACCCTTTCGGCGCCGAGTATGTGGCGCCAGAACTCCGCCTCCGGTTTGGAGACGCCCATCAGGTTCGAGGCGTAGACGTGGTCGAACACGGCGTAGTCGCCGTTGGCTTCGTGCATGGCGTAGTGGGGGTCGATGGTGTTCGTCCCCGCCACCACGCGGTAGCCTGCGTCCTGCAACTGCCTGACGAGGGCGTACATGGCCGGCCGCCTGACGGGCTTGAAGTAGTCGCGCCACGGTTCACCGGCGACGCTCCTACCCGTAAGCACTTCGTAGCGCTGCCAGAACTCTAGCGGCGTGATGGCGCCGTCGTGCAAGGGCGTCATTCCGGCGGCGTCGAGCTCCGCCCGCAAGACGTCTGGGGTGATGCCGAGGTCGGAAGCTAGTGCGGGCACCACGTCGAAGCCGTCGACCATCACGCCGCCCATGTCGAAGATGAACAGTTTCATGTAGACCTTTCGCGGCGGCCCCGGCAGCTAGACGCCGTCACTCCTTGCCAGCCGAGAACACATTAGCGCCCTTTAGGAAGAACTTGGCGAGGCTGAAGAAGATCACGAGCATGGGCAGGCTCGCCAACGCGGCCACGGCCACCATCGCGCCCTCGTTGGTCGTCTTCTCCTCCATGAACAGCACGACGTACAGCGGCATGGTCTTGAGCGCCGGCGTCTGCACGACGAGCAGTGGCCAGATGAGGTTGTCCCACTGCTGCTCGAAGGTAAGCACGGCGAGGACAGCCATGACGGGCAGCATGTTCGGCATGACGATGCGGAAGAAGATGCCCAACTCTGAAGCGCCGTCGATGCGCGAGGCGTCGATCAGCTCGTCAGGGAACGTGAGCAGCGACTGGCGCATGAGGAAGACCCCGAAGGCGCTGAGGAGGAACGGAACTATGAGGCCCGCGTACGAGTTCTGCAGCCCCATGCCGGTGACGACCACGTAGAGCGGAATCATGACCGTCTCGAAAGGGATCATCAGGGTCGAGAGGATGAGGAGGAAAACGATGTTGCTGCCGCGGAAACGCAACTTGGTCAGCCCGTAGCCCGCTAGCGTGGAGAAGAGCACGGTGGTGAGCGCGACGGTGCCAGACACGAACACCGAGTTGAGCAGCGCGCGCGGGAAGATGAACTTGCCGTCGTTGCCCCTTATCGCTTGCCAGAAGTTGTCGAGGTAGAGACTCTCCGGCCACCAGGGGAACGGCATGCGCATTATGTCCCTGGCTGGCATGAAGGAGGCGATGAACATGAAGGCGAGGGGCGTGAGCACGAGCGCTACTGCGACGACGAGCACGACCCAACCAACCGCGTTGCCAACGACTTCCATGGGCGAACGCGCGCGCACTGCCCTGCTAGTAGCGGCGCGCCTTCCGCGTAGGGTTCCGGCGGCCATTCAGGCCTCCTGTCTGCCTGACAGGCGGAACTGCGCGAGGGCAAGCACGAACATGACGAGCAGGAGCACGATGCTCATGGCGCTCGCCAGTCCGATCTGGTAGTCGCGGATGCCGGTGTTGTAGATGCCGAGCGTGACCACGTTGATGGGTTCGAGCGGCGCCCCAGCGCGCGTGAACAGGTACTGGGTGCTGAACGTACGCATGCAAAAGATCATGGCCATTATCGAGACGAGCAGGGTCGTTGGCTTGAGGAGCGGCAGGGTGATGTGGCGGTAGAGCTGCCACCCGGTGGCGCCGTCTACGTTGGCCGCCTCCTTCACGCTCTGCGGGATGGCCCCGAGGCCTGCGATGAAGATGATCGTGAAGAACCCGAGCTTGCCCCACAAGTACACGAGGACGGTGCTTAGCCTCACCATGTCGGGGTTGGCCAGCCACTTGTGGTCTACGCCGCTGAGGCCGATGACGAAGTTCACCCACTGGTTGGCGATGCCGCGCGGGTCGAGCAGTAGTAGCCACACTGCCGCGGCTACCACCCCAGGGATGACGGCGGGGGCGTAAAGCGCCATCTGGAAGAAGCGCTGCAGCCTAAGCCGCGAGACGATCAGGGTGGCGAGGAGCAGGCTGAGGAGCACGAGCGGCACGGCCGTGCTGACCGTGAACAGCCCCGTCGCCTTCCACGAGTTCCAGAACGTGCCCGAGTTGAGTAGGTCGAGGTAGTTGCGCAGGCCGATGAAGCGCGGCGGCCGCAGCGAGAGGACGTTCTTGCTGTGAAGGCTTAGCCAGAGGGCGTTGAAGATCGGGTAGAAGCTGAAGACGGCGAAGTAGATGAGGGCTGGGAGTACGAACACCCAGCCCCACAACGCTCTTCTGGTGGCCACCGTCAGGCCAGGAACCTTACGGGCCACCCTCTTAGCTCAGTACTCGCCGCGGATGGCGCGTTCTACGCCTTCACGCATGGTCTTGAGTACGTCGGCTGGTGCCTTGCCCTGCAGCATGACGGCCTCGACCGCGTCCTTCAGGACCTGCTGCACGCGGGGTGCGTCCTCCGCGTAATAGACGACCTTGGCCTTGGCTAGGTCGCTCATGAAGACGTCGGAGTATGGCGAGTTCTTGAACAGGTCGGAGTTCACGAGTTCCTGGGTGGGTTGAAGGACGGCGACGCGCTCGAAGAACTCGTCTGCACGGTCGGCCAAGTAGCCAAGGAACGTCCAGGCGGCTTTCTGCTTCTCGCTCGTGGCTTGGGCGTTAACGAGCCAGTAGTGCCCGTAGTACGGCTCGGCCACGTCAGCAACGGCGTCTTCCCACTGCGGGAACGGGACGACCATCCAGCCTTCACCCGGGAGGAAGGTGGGGTTGTCGAACACGATGCGCTCCGCTTGGTACTGGCCGGACTCCATCATGCCGATGTCGTTGTTGTTGTAGTTGAAGAGCTTGCGAGCGGCGGCGTAGGTCGGCGAGCCGAGGTTCTTGCCGTTCGGCCCCCACTGCTGGAAGTACTCGAGGACCCTCAACCAAGCCTCGTCGTTGACGATGGCGCTCTTGCCGTCGTCAGAGATAAGTTGCCCGCCGAGCTGCTCCGCCATCGGAACCACGAAGTTGAGGTAGTAGGGGTAGCGGAAGTCGAACCCGCGGCGCGTGATGATGTCGCCGTCGCGCAGGGTGAGCTTCTCGGCGACGTCCATCATCTCTTCCCACGTCTTCGGGTAGTCGGTGAGGGGGTCCAGTCCGGCGCTCCTGAACACGTCCATGTTGAGGTAGATCGACCAGTTGGTGACCTCGAGGGGGAGGCCGTACAGCCCGCCCTCGTAAGTAACGGGGTCGAACACGCCTGGGAGGTAGGCGTCGTAGATGGCCTGCGTGCTGTCGAAGCCGGCGGCCTTAGCGTCAACTTCTGCCACGCGGCCGTTGACGATGTACGGGAACTCGTTGGAGATGTCCATGTTGAAGATGTCGGGGCCGCGGTTGGCGGCGAAGGC
>CALCHY010000171.1 GCA_937907415.1 uncultured Trueperaceae bacterium | reverse complement strand
AGCCGCAGCATACCAGCGCCTATACTTGCTTGGTGCCACACGATCCCTCCACCCCCCGGGCGTCCGATTGGGTCATCAGCGTCAACACCGCCTTCCCCAACATGGCCAATCCGCTAGGAACGCTGTTCGGCGGCCACGTCCTCGAACTCATGGACATGGGGGCGGCCGTGGCAGCTCAGCGCTTCTGCCGCAACCCGGTGGTCACCGCCTCGACGGAACCCATCGACTTCCGCAACCCCATCCACGTCGGTGAGATCATCGAACTCAAGTGCCGAGTCGCCTGGACAGGCCGCACGAGCATGATCGTGCGCTGCGAAGTGCACGGCGAGAACCCGCTAACCGGCGAACGCCGACTATGCACGATCGGACACCTCAACTTCGTTGCGCTTGGCGCAGACGGTAGGCCAACGCCCGTCCCGGAACTCAAGTTGGAGACGGACAGCCAAAGGCGTCACTGGGAGACGGGTCAACGGGTCCGCGATGACCTCGAGCGCCGCCGCAATCGCAAGGCCTACGAACCAACCTAGAAACGGCCACGTGGGACGAAACCCACTAACGCGCCGCACCCCGCCCCGTAGCATTGCCGCAACTGAGTTGACTTGGGCTGAGGCCCACGAGTTGCGAAGGGGTCACACATGCGTCATCTTCCGTTCTCTTTGGCTGCGCTTTTCGCGGCTGCCCTACTCCTGCTCACGCCGCTGGCCAAAGCAGAGAGCCACGTCGAGCTCATCCTCGACGCGTCAGGCTCCATGTTCAACAAGCTGGGCGACGGCCGCTACCGCATAGTCGCGGCCAAGGACGTCCTCACCCAACTCGTAGCCGCACTGCCAGCGGACGGCGACCTCAACGTTGGATTGCGCGTCTACGGCTCTGAGTTGCGCGCCGCCGACCCGGGCTCGTGCCACGACAGCCGCCTGTTCGTGCCCATCAACGGGGTTGAGCGCCAAGCGTTGCTGAACACCGTGCGCAACACGCAGGCGCGCGGCTCGACTCCAATTGCCTACTCGCTCGAGCGTGCCGCGGACGACTTAGCTGGCCTGGGTGGCACGAAGGTCGTTGTGCTCATCACCGACGGCCTAGAGGCCTGCGGCGGCGATGTACGCGCGGCGGCGGAGGCGCTGAAGGCGGCCAGCATCGACCTGCGCATCATCGGCTTCGACCTCGACCCACGTTCAGCAGCCAGCTTTGACGGCCTGGGCACCTTTGAGAACGCCGCTAGCGCAACCGAGCTCCTCGCGGCCCTCAACCGCGCCGTCGAGGCCGCAGCACCCGTGGTAGAAACCCCCACCTACTTGGTAAGCGTGACCCTCACCCGCGACGGCCAGCCCGTAGCAGAAGGCGCCAGCGTCACGTTTGCCCCCGCACTGGCAGACGCGGAAGCTGGCGAGCGTTTCACAGCGCGCCAGAACGACATGTTTGAGGCGCGCTTGGCAGCCGGCACCTACAGCGCTCACCTAGCCGACGCCTTCGCCGACTCCCCAGTTGTCGTCACGGGCCTCGTGGTCCTGCCAGGCGCGCAGAACTCCTTCACCTTCGAGCTCGCGCCGCAGTTGAGCGTGACCATCACTCCCGCAACGCCCACGCCGGCAGCCGGCTCCAGCTTGCTCGTTGCCTGGGACAACGCGCCAGCAGCAGGCGGTTACCTCGAAATCGGGCCCGAGGGTGAAGACCTCTTCCTAACGAGCCTGCCAGCCACCAGCGAGACTGGCGAGATGGAGTTCCGCCTCCCGCTCGTTACTGGCGAGCTCGAGCTGCGCTTTGTGGTTGAGGGCCCAGACGGCAGCGCGCTCGTCATCGGCCGCACGGTCATCGATCTTCAAGCGGTCACGGCCAGCTTAGAGGCGCCAGACGAGGCAACGGCAGGCAGCGCCCTAGCGATTTCGTGGACAGGACCGGACAATCGGGACGACCACATCACCGTGGTTGAGGCCGGCGCGCCAGAAGGCACCTGGCAGAACTACGAGTACACCGTCACTGGCAACCCCCTCATCCTCCGACTGCCGGAAGAGCCGGGTGCCTACGAGCTCCGCTACCTCGATGGGTACCAGAATGAGACCTTGGCCCGCCGCCCATTGGTCATCAAAGAGGGCAGCGCCAGCTTCTTAGCGCCCAACTCTGTGCTGTTAGGCAACCCCGTGGTGATCAAGGTGACGACCGCCACTGGCAACCCAGACGATTTCGTAACGATCGTGGCAGCAGGCGCGCAGGAGGGTACCTACCTCAACTACGAGTACGCGACCGAACCCGGCGACTACTCGATCTCAGCGCCCGATGTGGCTGGCGAGTACGAGATCAGGTACGTAACGGGCATCGACTACCTCACGCTAGCAAGGCAGCCCATCACGGTCACCCCCGCCACCGCCAGCCTGAGCGCACCCGCTGTGGTTGGGACTGAGGAAGCCTTCGACGTTGCCTGGGAAGGTCCAGACGGCGACTCTGATTACGTGACCATCGTGCCCGTCGGGACGCCAGAGGGCGAGTGGGGTTACGCCCTCAACACCAGTGGTGGCAGCCCACTCACTCTCGAGTCGCCCGCTGAGCCAGGTGATTACGAGGTGCGTTACGTCACGGGCCAGAGCGGCATCACGCTCGCGACATTGCCGATAACGGTGAGGTAGCGCAGGCGGTAAGGCAACCTGCCATTGGCAGGGGCTCCGGCAGCAACGCGCGGCCCTGGTATCGTTACGGGGCCGCGCGTTAAGGTCCTGGCCAGGACGGGCGGCTTCTGGAGGGACCACGATGCCTGACCTCACCGCCGCCACCGAAAAGGCGCTCACCGAGCGCTCTGTTAACACGATCCGCGCCCTCACCATCGACGCCACCCAAGCGGCAGGCGACGGCCACCCCGGCATGCCGATGGGCGCCGCCGGCATGGGTTACACGCTCTTCGCGAACGCCATGCGCTACAACCCGCGCGACCCCAAGTGGCCGAACCGCGATCGCTACGTGCAGTCGGCGGGGCACGGCTCCATGCTCCTCTACTCGCTCCTCCACCTGACGGGCTACGACTTGCCGATGGCGGAGCTGGAGCGCTACCGCCAGTGGGGTTCGCGCACGCCAGGGCACCCGGAGTACGGCCACACAGCGGGGGTGGAAACGACGACCGGACCGTTGGGCCAAGGGATAAGCACGGCGGTTGGCATGGCGTTGGCAGAGGCGCACCTCGCCGCGCGCTACAACCGCCCTGGCTTCGAGGTCGTCGATCACCACACGTACGTCATCGCGTCAGACGGCGACCTCATGGAGGGCGTCTCGGGCGAGGCCTCGTCGTTCGCCGGTCACCACGGCCTCGGCAAACTCATCGTGCTATACGACGATAACGGCATCTCGATCGACGGTTCGACGAGCATCACTTTCACGGAGGACGTGCCCGCGCGCTACCGGGCTTACGGCTGGCACGTGCAGTCCGTGGCAGACGGCAACGACGTCGGCGCCCTCACCCAGGCCATCGCTGCCGCGCGCAACGAGCCCCAGCGCCCCAGCCTCATAGCCGTGCGCACCGTCATCGGTTACGGCTCCCCCCACCTGGCTGGCACCCCGAAGGTGCACGGCACCGTGCTTGGCGCGGAGGAAGCCGCTGCCACCAAGGCCAACCTGGGCGTCGATTGGCCGGCGTTCACCGTGCCAGACGACGTGCTAGCGCACATGCGCGCTGCACTAGACCGCGGCGCCAAGGACCAGTCCGCCTGGAACGCGCTCTTCGAGCGTTACCGCGCCGAACACCCCGACCTCGCGGCCGAGTTCGAACGCACGACCCGCGGCGAGTTGCCAGCCGACTTCGCGGCGGACCTGCCGACCTACCCTGTTGGCAAGAGCGGCGCCACGCGCAAGGCGTCCCACGACGCCATCAACGCCCTCGCCACCCGCCTGCCGGAACTGGTCGGCGGCTCTGCCGACCTCGCTGGTTCGAACTTCACCGACATTGCGGGCGAGAAGGCCATGCACCCGGGCGACTACTCCGGTCGCATCATCCACTTCGGCATCCGCGAACACAGCATGGCCGCCATCGGCAACGGCCTCTGCCTCCACGGCGGCATACGCCCATTCGTGGCCACCTTCTTGATCTTCTCCGACTACCTAAGGCCAGCGCTGCGCCTAGCCGCTCTCATGGGCCAGGGCGTGGTGTTCGACTTCACGCACGACAGCATCGGCCTCGGCGGCGACGGGCCGACCCACCAACCCATCGGTGAACTGATGTCCATGCGCGTCATGCCTGGCCTCGACGTCATTCGGCCAGCGGACGCGAACGAGACGGCCCAGGCCTGGGCGCATGCGCTTACCTCCCACACCCACCCCACGGCCTTGGCGTTAACGCGCCAGAACGTCCCCAACCTGAACGTGCCAGCTGGCGCAGTGGCGCGCGGCGCTTACGTGCTGGCCGAGGCCGGCGCCGCTGGCGGGCTCGCCGAGGGCGGCGCAGGCGCCACCAGCGCGCAACCAGACGGAAACGTCCACCCTGACCTCATCCTCATCGGCACCGGCTCCGAGGTGCAGCTCTGCCTCGCCGCCCGCGACGTCCTCGAGGCCGAAGGGGTCCGCACGCGCGTGGTTAGCATGCCGAGCTTCGAACTGTTCGACCGCCAGCCAGCCG
>CALCHY010000170.1 GCA_937907415.1 uncultured Trueperaceae bacterium | reverse complement strand
CGCGCTCTGGACGCTCGTACACGGCGCCCTCACCAGGGGCGCGACGATTACGCTTGCGGGCCATCAGGGGGGCTCCACGGTGCGCAGGGCGCAGTTGAGGTACGTGCGGGTCACGTGTGCGACCCTGCTCGGGGCACTGATCCGCATAGGGTCACTCCCTTCAAGATCAGCCAGCATGCTATGGGCCGGTTTGCCGGTCTCTAGTTAGCAGTTGGCGACACAATCGCCCAGACGTGCTTCCCCAGGGCAAACACGTGGTCATTCCAAAAGGCTCGGCGTTCGCTCAGCTGCGCCCGAAGCTCGGCATCAGATATTTCAGGTTGCTTGACCAAGAACGCCTTGTCTGCCATGACAGCCGCCGCCTGCAACCAGGCCCTATTTGCGCTCTTTACCGGCCTGGCGCCCCGTTCAGCGTCGATCTCGCAATGCGCGTAATTTGCAGGTTCGGGCTTGTGCTCCACGAAAATATCCACTACGCGGTTTTCGCCATCGCGGGTCTCTTCGGGCACCAAGTCAGATGGAACCTTGATGATGCCCATGTCCAGATATATCGGCAATAGTACGTGCTCGGGAGCCGAAAACTTCGAGACGTTTACAGAAGAGCGCGGTCGGTCGAATGCATGGTGGTGGATGGTTCCGTCCGCATCTACCGCGTCGGTGGATACGCGGCGATACAGTTGCTGGTTACCGTTGATTCGCCCAATGGGTTGGCGCTGGCCGGTGATTAGCTCGTCGGGGATCTCACGCGCGCAGCCAGTCACGGATGCTCCTCACGGCGGATTCTATTGCGGTGGGATCCACGTCGGTTATCTCGGGTGGCAGGTTTTCGCTGGGTGCGCGTAGCAGAAGTAGAACTTCTCCATCCGGGAAAAACTCTATGTCCGCTTTGCGCGACCCACGCCCGTATGAAAGCGCCACGCCTCCGGCGGGGGACGGAAGCACGCGGTCTGGCGGGGTATTGAGAGCATACATTTCTATTAGGGCGCTGGTAGCAGCTGCGATGGTGTTCGCGCTAATTGGCGGCGCGTCATAAGAGTTCCAACCACGTGAAAGATTGTGGAAGCGTTGAAGGCGCTCTTTGAGGCCCTCTTCCGTTGCCCTCATGCCTTCAACTATAGCGATTCGGCGGAGAACTTCCGTGGGATCCGTTGTTGTCGAAGATACACGCCGCTCAGCTGAAGTGAAGGGCATCGACGGGAAGTTCCATGCGGCGGAATAGCTTCGTGCGCGGTAAGGACTCGTACTCCCCGTCGCAGGCGCATACTCGGCGCGCGCGCAGGTGGTTGTGGCACCTGCGAAGGTGGCGGTTAGAGCAATCGAACCAGTGACAAGACTCTTGATCGCCATCCGACGACCATGGTCGAAGAGGGAAATCCGGGAACTGTTGTCGCGCGCATCAACCGAACTGACCCGAGATCTTGGCGAGCTCACTTCGCACCTCCCTTAGCGCGCTGGGCATCGAGTTAATTGCCTCGATGATGAGAGTGGGCTCGTCGCTTGGCAGTTCGACGTGCACATTCGCCTCGACGACTAGGTCGTGGCCTGTGGGTTCATCCCTTACTCCAAAGCTGAGGTTAAGTTGTCGGTCGTCCCTCTGCTGGCGGAGGACGGCCTGTCTTAGGTGGAACTTGTCGGAGAGCTGCGGAATGAACGATTGCAGCATCCCCGGCGCGCCGAGCCTGAGATGGAAGTTAATGCCGACCGCGCTTGGCGCCATATAGTCGATACTCTGAAAGAGCGGGATGGCGAGTTCCTGCAGCCTGGCGATGTGGAGTTCGTCGCTCGGCTCGTCCTGGTTGCCTTCGTTGAGATTGTGCAGTTCAACCTTTACCCGATTCTCTAAGGCTTCGAAGAAGAGGCTACCCTCAAAGGCGTACTGCGTGAGTACCGGCACGATCACCTGATTGGCGACCGGCAGTCCCTGGAACAAGCCATGCTTCTTGAAGAATTGCGGCGTGAATGTTCCTGGGACAGGATGATTCATCAGCGCGACAATTGACGTGTTCACTAGTTGCGGTTCCATGGTCCCTCCCATCATTCCCTTAAGTTCCTCACGGCACTCTTACGTCGTCGTCTCGACCTCACCTGAATCCTGGTGCTCGCGTCCAGTTCGCCTCAGTTTGGCGCGTGACTGCCGTTAGTGGATCTCCGCGTAGTCGACGCGTCCGTAGACTTGGCCGATGATGCGGACTTGGTCGTCGCGCCAGCTTTCGGCGATGGTTGGGTTGTCGCTCATGAATACCCAGGTGTTGTTGATCTGGCGGAGACGTTTGACGGCCATGCCGTCGCCAATTATCTCGAGGAGGAAGACGCGGCCGGGGATTGGGGTGGTGAGGCTGGTGTCGACGAGTACCCAGTTGCCGTCCCGTATGCCGCCCTCGGTGCCGCCTGCCATGCTGTCGCCTTCGACTTGGTACGCGCGGGTGTTATCGCCGCGCAC
>CALCHY010000169.1 GCA_937907415.1 uncultured Trueperaceae bacterium | reverse complement strand
CTCTTGACGCCGCCATGCTGGCCATGACCGTCGACGACGTCGCATTTCGGGATTGAGCGTGTCCTGAGATTCCTGCGGCCTAACTGGTCGCCCCCATATTGAGCTCCGTTTTTACGGCTGGTTTCCGGCCTTGTGGCCGCGAGTAACGCTGTCCGTTTGCGAACAAGGGGGCTGAGGGAGAGTGGGGGAGCCAGGTCGCCGCGAGATGGAATCCAAGTTTCCCGGCGGCCGTTTACTCGTACGTAACTCGATGTCACACTACGCTACGTCGCCACAAAAGACACTCCCCATGCGCGCTCTTGCCACTCTAATAGTCCTTTGTCTCTCCGCCTGCGCAGTACCCACGAAGCAGGACGTTGCCCAGCAGTGGGTAGGACGCAATATCACCGAGGCAGTCTCCGAGTTTGGCCCGCCCCAGTTCGTCACGCCCCTACCGGGCGGTATCACTATCTACACTTGGGAGCAACAGTACGGCTCCTCGACTGCAATTAGTAGGGCCACTTGCAGGAAGGGCTTGCATGTGAACGCTCAAGGGCAAATCGTAGATGCTTCCCAGCTGTCTGAGTCACTTCTCTGCAAGTGAAAGCGTCGCTAGGAACTCCAGTAGCTGATGTTGCCCCCGTACTCCCACCCGCGCATCCCGTGTTTGATCGCGTTCTTGCTGCTCGCTGACTTCCAGGCGGGGGGTCGGGGACCTGTCGATTTCGCCCACGGTTGCCATTGATGAAGCGCATCACGCGGCTCCGGCCGCTGCCTGCGGATCACGCGGGCCATGCACCAGACGAAGAAGGGCAACCATGGCACTTCGGGATGAAGGTGCATGTCGGCGTAGATGCCGAGCCGCGCAATCGAGCGGTCGGTCCGAGGGGAAGCTGCCGTTCATGACAGGCGGCGTTCAACGACCAGTGTTGGCGGTGGCTGCCGTTGAAACACTGGACCGCGAATGACTCACATCAGTCTGGAAGCTGGTCTCAGCCAGCAGTGCCTGCCTGGGAAAGTTTCTGGCCGTAAGCCGCCGCAAGCGTTGCGTATGGCCGAATCGAGCCGCAGGACTACAGCAAAGGCGGCCGCTCTGATTCTCTCCCGGGATGAACTGCAGAGCGTGATGATGCGGACTCGGTTAAGTACGCGGTCGTTTGTCGGGGAGCGAACTCACATGAACAGACGATAGTCGTACGACCGGTCCGAGTACCGGTCGAGCAGTGCGCCAATCCGCGCCACGCGCCTTGAAGTCTCGATGGTGGCTGGAAGTTGCCCGTAAAGGTCGAAGCTGTTGAAGTTCATCTTCGAGAGGCCGAGGATTTCGGCAGCCAGTGTCATCAAGTCGCTGGTCCCGGCATGCCGAGTCAGCACAAGAGGTGCTGGGATTCGACGCTTACCCTGGTAGTACGCACGATTGGCCCTCAACGCCGTCGAGGCGCCATGCACCCACAACAGCGCAGTCGCGTCATCCACAACGATTGTGGTACCTCGATGGATCGGGTACCCGTCGATCTGCAGAGCTCCCTTCCTATCCGCCTTGGACGCCACATACCGCAATGTGTCGTCAATGTGGATCTGCAGGAGTTCCACACATTCCACACCCTCCAAGCCAGCCTGAAGTCCCTCGCGTTCCTCCTTCAAGAACGGTGTTTGCTTGTGAATAACAACGCGCTTAGGTAGCCTGAGATTCGCTTCGAAGAAGAGTTCTCGGATGCCCTCCCCGAGACGGCGCGCATCATCAAAGCTCATGAATGGGTTCTTTCTGCGCATGATCGGGTTCTCAATTTTGCTCAGTCGGAACTGGAGACCGAGTCCGTTCGGGCTATAGAGGTGGCTGCAACCCAAAATGACGTTCCCATCCTCCCCCGGCCGATGTCGCAGGCTGTAGCCGACGCCGACATAGGCGGAGTCTTTGTCTAGGCCGTCAAGCGCCCAGGGACTACGCATGGCTTTGGCGTAGGTCGCTAGCGAGAGCCACCATCGAACCCGGCACTGCTGGGGATGTGTGAGGGTGTCTTCTTCCAGGAACTGAGTGGCGACGCCCTGCGGAATGGCGGAGGCCTTGACGAAGTCATGTAAGTCAAACTTCTCGCCTTCAACGTCATAGCCTCGGAGCGCACTCCATCGGGAAGGAATGAAGATGAAGATCACGCTGGGGTTGGCAGCCGCCTTCAATGAGGACACTGCTGCAGCGATCCGCGCACCCAGCTCACGTGCGGAAGCCGTCGTCCAGTCGGTCGGCTCGTCGAGACCAACAAATCCCTTACCGCCCGGCTGTGTCACCTCCAGTCCGCACTTGAACGCATTACTGAAGCCCGGAAAGGCCAGCAAGTAGTCTTCATCCGAGCGGGTCGGGTCGACAGGCTCCTGCAGCTTGCCGAGATACTCACTGACCCGCCGTCCATCCCTGGCGGGCGAGATTAGGGCGGCGCGGATTTTGGTCGCGATACCGGTGTCTGTCAGCAGCGCATCGAATGGCCGATCCTGCATCAAGCCGCGAATGGGGTGTGTGTCGAACGCTGTCCCCCTTCCCGACTTCGGCAAGAAGGACAGCCGCGGTTCCGCGATCTGCAGCCCGACCTGCGAGGCCAGGCGCTCGTGCTTGTAGCTAAGCCTGACCGAGGCGTCGCGTTCGTCGGTGATCTTGGCGAAGAAGGGCCGAGCGGAAACGGAGAACTTGACGCCCTCGTTCACGTCAGGGAAGCGGAGCACAGTCTCATGCTCAGGGAGGAGCTTCCCACGCCAAAACTCAAGCGCCTCATTGAATTGAGCGTTGTGCTGGTAGCCAAGCACCTTGATCTTCACCGCGTTGACGACTATTCGGGGCGCTTCATTGCCCTTGGCATCGGTGACAAAAAGGGTCGGCTTCAGTACCAACGCCAATGAGCCACTCACCGTCTTCACCTGCAGAATGACTGCCCAATACGCGATCCATTCTCGTCTTTCCACCCAATGCTTGTTGCTGTTGCTTGGGTCCCAAATTAGGCCTTCGTGATCGCATGGCAACCCCGCCCTCGCGGCCAGCGCCAGCGCGGTCGCCCGTCGCATAAGGCTGTTGGCTGTACCGTCTTCGTAGCGCAGGTCCTCGTCATTGAGCGGCACCCGCTTCACCTCGGAAGCGAGGTTTCCCACGAAAGCCCGTTGGATTTGCTGAGGCGACGCAAGCGCGTAGACCTTGCCCCGGAATGGCGCAGCAACGAAACCATGCGCTTCGCCAAGGGCTCGTAGCTCCGCCCAGACGGTTCCACGAGCTGGCCACCGTGTCAGATCGAATTCGAGCAATTCACCAGGGGGGTGCATCGGAAATGCGTTGCTCTTGACCAGACCGCTGACCGGTAGGTTCGGCAGGGAGAAGGCTGCCCGTTGTGTCGTGGGTGACTCTTTGAATCTGTCGAGGATTGTGTCGACTCGGTGCCGATCGTCGGGGGGCGTCACATGCAATGCGATTCGGCGCATCAAGTCGTCGAAGGTCACGCCCGGCACGAGGAAACGCTGGGGCTCAAGGTTTCCCGGGGTCTCCAGCAGTCTTGCCACATCGCCAGTGGCCGCCGCGTCGCCGTACTGCGTCCAGAACAAGGGAAGGCGCTGCTGCTTAGGGTCCTGATAAGCCTCCAGGAATGCCTCCATCACGCTTGTGTCCCTGCCACTGTATCCACAGACGAGCACAGGATGAGATTTCAGCAAGGGGATCAAGGTCGCACGAAGCTCGGCCTCCTGCTCTGCAAGTTCCCTCTGCGTGTTTTTGAGTGGGTCGTACCGATAATCGCCATGCATCGAGACGCACTGCAGCTCGCCTAAGGCCAGCGGGCGCGTTACGCGCTCTTTGGAATCTTGCCCTATCTCTATGGTGGTAACTCCGTGGGCGGTGGCTGCTCGTGCGACGAGTGAATCGAAGTTTGTCGTCCAGACCGAACTGACCGAATTACGCCTCGCGAGCTCAGCCAACAACTGGTAGCCCAAGCCGGGATTCGAAGCCTTCACCCACTCCTGAAAATAGCGCCGGCGATCATCCCCGCGCGTGTAGCATTCCTCGATGAAAACTGAATATTCATCTGGCGCCCCCTCCTTGGGAAACCGCTGCTGAGCATCCAGCCAGCGCTGAATTCGCTGCCGAACGGAAGGAAGCGAAAGCTCATCGAACTGCCGCTCAAGACCCGGATTGTTGGTAAGAAAGATCGACCGTTTCCATTCCCAAATGCATTGGACGGCCGATGGCATTCCTGAGCTCATGGAAGCACCAGCCCCCAAGAAAACCAGCAGCGGCTGGTCCTTCAGCACTCCGATCGAACGCACCATTGCGTCCACCGACAGCGTCTGGGTCAACTTCAGTCCTCCACCCGTGTAATGCTTTTGAATGGCGCCAGCCGTTTTCAGCAGGCCTACACGAGGTTACCTCAAGACGATTGGTCAGAATCTTGCGGAGTATCTCGGGCCCTGCCGGCGTCGCCGACTGGCCGTTCCCGGTTAGCAAGTCCATTGACCCGTAGCAGTCGTACTGCGTGGACAGCAGTCGGGATAACCAAATCGACCGATGAATCAGCAAGGCTAGAGCGGACCCAAGGAGGTAGCCTGCGAAGGTCCTTCTGCTCTACGCTCTGAAGCAGTCTTGGCCGTTTCGACCGACCGCAATCAGCGGAAGCTGCCATAACGTAGGTCAGTTCTGCAGCGGGTGCAGTCCGTCGCTGCGGCTGGCCGAACTCACGCTAAGAGCCACC
>CALCHY010000168.1 GCA_937907415.1 uncultured Trueperaceae bacterium | reverse complement strand
CTACTCACAGGTTGGCCTGGGTTCCACCTCGCATGGATCATCTTCGGCGCCTTGCTTGCAACCGCGGTTGGGGCGCTCGGGCATGAAGCGATCAAGAATCTTCTCCTCGCTCTGCTAACCGTCGTGACTGGTCTCCGCGCCTTACTGCTTGCGAGCGTGCGGCCCCTCTCCAAGGCGGCGGCGCTGATCGTTTGTAATGTGCCGTTTCTCGTTGCCCTCTCAATCCTCGTATCTGGCAGGGTGAGCGGGAACCATCTGTACCCCGTGTTCCTAGTGGCGTTCATCGTGACTATGGAGCTGGACAAGCCAATCCGGATGAGGACCTTACTCCGCCTTACCAACGCCTATTTCTTCGTCTACCTGGGCATGTCCCTGCTAGTCTACTTCGGCGTTGTCGATCTGAACCGCGAACTCAACGTCTTCGACGCGACGCGGCGAGCTCCGTTGCTTGACTTCAAAACGCTCGTCGGCTTCTACGGATCGACAGCTCATATCGATGCCATCAGCCTGTTCATTGCTTTACTGAACCTCCTTTGGGGACGCGGGCGCAGGAGGTACCTGATGATCGCCATCGCTGTAGCCGCCGGCCTCGCGTCGGTGAGGTTCACGCCGTTCGTTGCCCTGGGTGTGGCGCTCTTGGCCACTGGGATGATCATGGGCGTGCGGAGGGCCAGACCGGCGCGGCGCTCCTTAGCGATCGCGATCGGGTTGGCTATCGTGCTAAGCGTTCCATTGAGCATGGCGGCCGTGGAGGTCGTCCCATCTCAGACCTTCGAGCGAGCGGTGAACATGGCGACCAACGGGCGGCTCCTAATATGGCAAACGATGGCTGGGGTATTCGCGGGCGCGCCAGTACTAAGCCAAGCGTTCGGAACGGGTAGCACGGAACCCTACTACCTGGTAGGAGGGTGGCCCCGCGTGCATCCGACCACTAAGGAAGTCTCGCCATTATGGACGGCTAACCCGCATAACAGCTACTTAAGCCTGGCCCTTACATTGGGCTTGGCGGCCGTCGTTGTTCTGATGTTCTCACTTGCAGTCCTGTTGGCCCGGATGCGGACCTGGCGAGCACTCCTGGTCACGTTCTATGTCCTCACGGTTGGGACCACGAACGCCGAGCTTCTCACGTTCTACTTCCCGATCTACGTCGCATGGCTCCTCTGGATGAGCCGGGTACCACCCCCCAGTAACATGCGCGCTGCGCTGTCCGGAAACCAAGATACGCTGCGCCCCATTCTGCGAGATGGATGCCCATGCGCATCTTGATGGTTCACAACTTCTATCAGCAGCCTGGGGGAGAGGATCAGAGTTTCGCGGCAGAAGTGGAGATGCTTAGGCGCCGAGGCGTGGAGGTCGTCACCTGGACGGTGCATAACGATGACATCGAGAACATCCCCCCGGCAAGATTGTCGCTCAATACCATCTGGAACCGGGAAGCTGCGCGAGAGTTTCGGGCGCGGCAAGCTACGGACGGGCCGTTCGATGTTGTCCACTTCCAGAACACGTTTCCCCAGATATCGCCAGCCGCAATCTGGGCCGCTGGCCAGAGCCGGTCGGCAGTCGTTCAAACGCTTAGGAATTACCGCTTGCTCTGCGTCAATGGGCTGTTCTTCCGAGATGGCAAGGCTTGCGAGCTGTGCATAGACCGCCGCCTTCAACTCCCAGGAATTCGGTATGCATGCTACCGTAGCAGTATACCGGCAAGCGCAACCGTTGCTGCCATGAACTACTATGGCAGACTGAAGCGTGTGCACGAGCAGTCGGTTGATGCGTTTATAGCACTTTCAGCTTTTGCGAGGTCGAAATACGTGCACACTGGGCTCGATGCGCAGCGGATCTTGGTGAAGCCGAATTTCGTCGCAGTTGACCCCGGAATCGGACAAGGTTCCGGCCATTACGCGATCTTCGTTGGACGCTTATCGCCGGAGAAAGGGGTTAAGACTCTGCTCAATGCCTGGGACCACATCGGCACTAAGCTTCCGCTCAAGATTGTTGGCGACGGTCCGCTTGCGGAGCAAGTGAGAACCGCAGCCGCTAACAGCAACGGTGGCATCGAGTGGCTCGGGAGGAAAGCCCGCGATGTCACTGAAGATCTGATCGGCGACGCGAGCCTGCTGATCTTTCCCTCAGAATGTTATGAAACCTTCGGTCGCGTAGCCATAGAAGCGTACGCTAAAGGTACGCCGGTAATAGCAGCTAACATCGGAGCGATTGCAGAACTCGTAGAGGAAGGCGAAACCGGCTTGCGTTTCGAACCTGGGCTCCCGCTGGACTTGGCCGCCAAGGTCGAAACTTTCCTGAAGGCTCAGGACGCGCCGCACTGGCGCACGCGTGCGAGACAGGAGTTCGAGAGAAAGTACACCTCTGACAGCAACTACGAGACCTTGATGACAATCTATGCTGGCGCGATCGCGCGCAAGCGGGGTGCTTGACAACACACGTGGTGAGTGGAGAGGAGGGGGTTCGTCGCTATCAGGGTTGGCTTCGAGTAATCCTGATCGGGGCTATGGTGGCCCTCCCGCCCACACTTCCGTTTACTATCTTCTTGCGCGGTTGGAGCATACAGGTCCGCCGGCGAGACCTCGCCTGGTTGTTTGCAGCTTCGCTTCAGATGATCGCGTTCTTTGCGGCAGACGGCAGTTCGGATGAGGTGCTTACACTCGCGTTGGGGCTCTTAGCCTTTAAGGGCGGACAGGCGCTCGCCGTGGCCTGGGTCAGGGAGAAGAGGCAATGGCGCCTGGGGTGGGCTTTCGGCCTCGCGCTCGCCGGATTGCTCACCTTTGAGGTTCTGCAAGTTGCCCTTGGCCACGGCGAGCGGGTGTCAGGGCCAAGTTGGTTCATACACCCCAACTTCTTCGGCCCTGTCATGCTCGTGATAGGGTTCACCGCCGCAAGCTACGTGGACGAGTGGTGGCGTTGGCTCCTGCTCACTGGAGCATTGATAGGAATAGTGCTAACGGGAAGCAGATCGGCTCTGCTCGCCTTCTTCGTTGTCTTGGCACTCGCTGCCCTCCTGGACCGGCGTTGGAGGCGCACGGCACTGATTTCTATGCTGTTTGGGACCGCGCTCTTGGTTACCGTTTCCGTCATGTTGCCCGCGGCAACATGGGCGCAGAGGCTACTGTCGCCGATCTACGTCGTCGTAGGCGCCGAGCGGTCGGCCAAGAACATTCTCGTCTGGACCGAAGACCTGAGCGACCGCACGCAATGGAACGCGCTTGGGGTAACGACGGTTCGGCGTTCGGCACATGGGTGGGAACCCGCGATCTGGAGCGTTGAGAGGGTCGAACCCGTGGCGTGGGCAAGGCCGCAGCAAGCCGCTGAGGTCGCGCGGGGTGAGACATACACCTTGAGCGCCGCCTTCCGGGCTGCGGACGGCGCGCCCCCTGGCTTCATCGGCTGGACGGACCGTCCAGGAGTACGTGTGAGCTTCGAAGTAGCGCTTACAGAGAATGGACCTGAGGTATTGCGTGCAATTGGCTTGGATGCGGTGACCGCACGTGCGAGCGCTGTCGCTGATGGCTGGCGCAGACTCGAGTTTACGTTCAGCGTGCCAGGAACCGGTTCGACGGCGTTGGGCCTGGGAGTCAGCCCGGGTTTGGCGTCCGAGAGGGTGGGCGACACGGTGGAGGTCTCCGAGTTGCAGCTGGAACGCGGAGGAGCGGCGACTTCGTATGCGCCAGCTATCCAGCGGACGACGGGAGTAGGGGAAGCGGTAGCGAGGGGCAGAATCCTCACGGTCGCTTGGCAAGGCGTTCTTGAGGCTCCTGTATTCGGCCACGGCCGCCAATCGTTCGCCGAATACTACGTGAGCAAGGGTGGGACCGGTCTCCCTCCGAACCATGCTCACAACGCTTTTCTGCAAGTTCTTTTCACATCGGGTGTGGTGGGGCTAATCGCGTTCGTAGGGGTACTGGCCCTTATGTTCTCATCGGTGGGTAGATTGCAGCAGGCTCTCATAGTCGGGGTTGGCGTCGCTAACCTCTTCGATAGCACCCTTACCTCGGGCCTGGTTCTCTACTCATTAGCGTTCGCGGCAGCGGCGGGAACGGGGAATTTCGTTGGGCGGCGCGTGCCTCTACGAGCATCGGTCCCGCTCAAGGAATAAGCTCAAATACGTCGATATGCGCGAAGCCTGGTACGGATTGCCAGCGGCTCATATAGATGCCGCCCTGGAGATCCTCGGTGATGAGTTCCCTCACCAGCTGCGAACTGCGCCCGTCGTAGGCCGTGCCGACGGTTGCACAGTACGCCTTGAGTGCACTGGCAACATCCACCGAACTACGTCGCGGATCCAGCAGTTCTAATGCGGCAGCCGGTGTTTCGGCCCGCTCACAGAGCCCTCGCCTTACGAAGCCGTAGTGGTCGCGTCCCAGCTTGCCGAAATCTACGAAGACCGATCGCACGCCAACAAGGGCCGCTTCGAGGGCGATGTTGGACGGACCGGTCACGATTGCATCGACCCGGTCGAGGAAGTCGAAGGATGATTCTTCTTTGGAGTCGGAGACCTCGACCCCAGGCAGCCGAGATCCCCAAGGCCGTCTGTCGGAAGGGTGAGGTCGTAACACGAGCTCGACTTCTGGCGCTAGCAAGCGCATTTCGTTCGCGAAATCTCTCACCGGCTCCATCGGGTCAAGCACGTTGACGCAAATGCCAAGACGCGCGAGGGCCGTGCGTGGACGGGCCCGCGATCGTGCCTCGTCGGCCTTAGGTATGCCACTTAGGAACACCAACGGCCGCCCTGGTCCAGGGACGTCATACTTCTCGGCGGCATCGCGGCCGTCGAGGAACGCGATGTCGAACGCTAGCGGGGGGAAGCCTGCTGACACTGAGGCGTGCTGAACGTAGGCCGCGCGGATCCCAAGGTGAGCAGCGGCTTTTACGAACGTTCTCGTCTCCATGATGTGGTCGTTGGCGACGAGCACGAGCTTGGGCCGTAAGCGCCTCAGCAAGCGCACCGACGTAATGAAGTAGCCATAGGTAAGTAAGTACCTATCTAAATCATGCATCAGCCCGATTCGGCGATAACCGGCAGCTCTGGACTTGAGGTCGAGAAGACGACCTAAGAATCGCAGACTTCGACCATAGGCCATGAACTCCGGGAACCTAGGCCCGGCGATGTCGCGGTGGAGGGACAGGACACCCGCTTTGGCGAACCCCGTCGTGACCGGCGCCACGGACCTCAGTTGATTGAGCGACGTGATAGGGACGATCACGTCCTTGCCCTGTAGGCTCGACCAAGGCTCGCTTTTCGTGGCCACGGCCGTCGCCCGTAACCACTTGGCAGAGAACGTGGCCATGTTCACCCATATGCCACGCTTCCACCTGCTCGGCGGCTTGTACTTGTAGATGCCGAGGGATTCGGAAGAGGAGACGAAGTTCAGGTTCTCGACATCCAACTGGTCGGCAGCGTCGCGGATGGGAGTTTCCTGAAGACTCATGGTCGCAACGCAGTGCGCTTGAGCGCAAGGTCCCCGAGAACGACTCGGAGGATAGCCAGCGAACCGAACGCGGCGAGCGTTCCAAGAGCAACGCCAGTGAGCCCGAGCGGCCCCACGAGCAAGAGGCTCACGCTAACGTTCAAGGCAGCCGCGAAGAGGATCGCTCCCATGTACCAGTACTGCCGATTGAGAACATGGAGGACGCCGCCGTAGCCTTCGCCTACAGTCGAGACGAGCGGAACCAACGATGTCACTAGAATCGCGGGAACGCCGGGAGTGTAATGCGGCAGTACTGCCCGGACAATTGGAGGCGCGATGAGCATAGTGACCCCGACGATGGGCACGACAGCAGCGAGAGTGAAGAACCGCTGACGGGTCGCTAAACTCCGTAGTCCGTCGACGTCCCGGTGTGCGGACCAAGCGAACGCCATGCGCGGATAGAACTGCTGGGATATCACCTGCGGGAAGAGGGCAACGGCCGTGAGTGCCATGATTGCCAAAGAATAATGGCCGAGCGCCTCGGAACCGAGGTTAGCAGCTACGACCCACCTGTCCACGGTAGCGAACAGCGTGTGGATGAGGCCCACCAACATGATCGGGAAGCCGACCGAGATCAGGCTCCGGCCGACCCTTAGATCAAACCTGGGCACCCAGCTCACATTGCGCGCACCGGACGCAGTCACGCTAACGATGAGCAAGGCGAGGGTCTGCCCGACGATGTAGCCCGCCAGGCCCTGCCATGCGGCGCCAGCGATGGACAGCAGCGGAAACGCGATCGCTTGCAGGTATTGGATCCGGGATAGTTCGGTGAAATGGGTCGTGGAACGGAGGCTCGTAGTGGCGTAGGTGTAGATCTGAGTGGCGAAGAGAAGCAGGATCGTAAGCAGGAACTCGGTCGACAGGCCAATCGAGGGAACCGCGATTCCTGCCACGAGGAGGGTAAGGGTGACTGCGCCGGTAGACAGCAGGACGACCCCAAGCGCTGTGCGGCGCAGCGTAAGCGCTGCAGCAGCCTCGCCGCGCCCTAGAGAGGCCGGGACCTCGCGGTTCATGCCGTTGAGCGCCCCTAATTGCGTGAGCGCTCCGTACGCGACGATGAGGTTGAGCAGATACCAATGGCCCCAAGCGGAGGGTTCGACGAGCGCGGCCACGGCAAGGCCGCTGGCCATCCTCGAAACCTGGACAAAAGCTGTGGAAGAACCGAAGCGCAGGAATTCGCGCAGGAAGGGCATCTCGTTGGGACTACGGGCCTTTGCGATCAGCGCACTCAGGCGACACAGCACGTGGCAAAGGTACCACAAAGGCCGGAACCGCCCTGGATGGCGATCTGTCAACAGGTGGTCACCGGAGGATTCCGGTGACCACCTGTCGTAAACTAAGTCGCATATGAGCCCGAGCGCACGGAGACTGCTGAAGTACCCCTATCATTTCATGCGTAAGCTTCAGCGCCGGTACTATAGGGCCGTAGCCATGTTGACGCTGGGTTCTTACCAAGCGCCGCCGAAAGTGAATGGCCCAACGCGCCTCACGAAACGCACCAGCCTTGGGGCCAACACGAACTTCAATGGAATGATAGTTTCTGGCACCGGCAATGTGAGGATCGGCAACAACTTTCACTCGGGGCCGGAATGCTTGATAATCACCAGCTTCCACGATTATGACCATGGCGAAGCAGTTCCCTATGGTTCCGCGTCCATCCAGAGGGATGTGGACATCGGTGACAACGTGTGGCTGGGTTCAAGGGTGACGATAATCGGCGGGGTGACCCTAGGAGAAGGATGCGTAGTCCAGGCAGGCGCCGTAGTGGTGTCGGATGTCCCGATTGGGGCAATAGTCGGGGGCAGCCCCGCCAAGGTGTTCAAACACCGAGACATGGACCATTACGAGCGGTTGAAAGCGGCAGGAAAGTTCTTCTGAACGCGATACACACGAGTACTCTCCCTGGCGCCTGCCGCAGGGTGAAAGTCAAGTCCGTAAGTGTCTGTAAATTCCTCCAGAGCCAGTCATCGCTAGGCTGCCAAGCCCACCTCCTCACTTCTGGTCGTCGCTGAAGCTGCGGTGTTGTCGAGCAGTTCCATATCCAGGTACTTCCGGCCCGAGAGCCACTCCTCGCTCTGCTCCACGCACAATGCCGTCACCAACCTTAGGCATGCTTCTCGGTTCGGGAAGATCCTAACCACCCGCGTCCGGCGCTTCAGCTCCTGGTTGAAGCGCTCCAGGCCGTTCGCGGAGCGGATGCGCCGGCGGTGGGGTTCGGGGAACGCGAAGCACACCAGCGTGGCCTCGATTCCCTCCTCGAGCCACGCCGCCACCGCCGGGTGGGAGGCGCTCCAGCGCTCCACCACGCCCCGGGCGGCGTCCAGCGCCCACTCCCTATCCGGTGCGGCGTAGATCGCCTTCAGGTCACTGGTGAGCGGCGCCTGATGCTTGCGGGCCACCTTGCCACGCGCGTTCCTCAGGAAGTGCACCTGGCAACGCTGCCAGGCTGCGCCCTGGAAGTGGCGCTGGATGGCGGCCACCAAGCCCTTGTGGTCGTCGCTGGTCACGAGCTGCACGCCGTGCAGGCCGCGCTCCTTCAGCTTGCGGAAGAGCGCGTCGTAGGTCGCCTCGTTCTCGCTGTCGGCCACGTCCACCGCTAAGAGCTCCCGCTGCCCGTCCTCCCTCACGCCCTTCACAACCAGCACGCCCTGACTCACCACCCGCCCGTCAACCCTGACGTGTTCGTACCTGGCGTCCACCACCAGGTAGGGGTAGGCGACGTCGCCCAAGCGCCGCTCCCGCCAGGCGCTCAGCTCCTCATCGAGTTGACCGGTGAGGCGGCTCACGGTGCTCTTGCTGAAATTGGTGCCGCACAGCACCTCGGTGATGTCCTTGACCTTCCTCGTGCTCACGCCCACCAGTTACATCTCCATCAGCGACAGCACCAGCGCCTTCTCACTGCGCTGGTTCCGGTCGAAGAGCTCCGTCTTGAAGGTGCCCTCGCGGTCCATCGGCACCAGCAGGTGCAGGGTCCCAACGCGCGTCTTGAGCTGCCTGGGGCGGTAGCCGTTGCGGTACCCGCGCCGCTCCTCGGTTCTCTCGTGCGGGTCGGCGTTCAGGTGCAGGGTGATCTCCTCGTCCAGCAGCCGCTGCAGCGTTGACTGCACGATGTCGCGCAGGAAATCGGGTTGATCAATGAGCGCCTCACGCAGGCGCGTCGTCAAAGCACTATCCTTCGGTTGAGCCATCGTTCACTCCGTTCCAGGGTTGTGTCCACTTCCCATTCTGGAGGAGCGATGGCTCCTTTCTCTCACGAGAAAGTCGCAGAGCCACCTAATTTACAGAGCTTACGGGGCGCTATCAGCCCAGCCCGCGTCTTCAAGATGAGGGACTGGCAACACTACGAGTCGTTGAAGAGTTCCACTGACTTGCTTACCGGCTGGCGGCGCGGCCCACACCGAAGGTGGTTATCGGTACTGTGATCTCGTCGAGGTTGTCCCTTAGTGCATACACCAATGGCCGCATCTTTGTGTTGATAGCAGGCCCACCCGTGAGCACGAGAGCTTCGCTTCCGTTCACTATGTCTAGCGCCTCGTCGGATAGCGGCTCCCAGCCGTTCATGTCTACAAACTCCCGATCCGGGCGCCACGCACTCAACAGGTCCTTTGCTCTGCTCTTGATCAGGTAATCGCCGGCGTTGTTCTTGCTTCCGGTCAGTAGGACGTAATACTTGCTCACTCTAAGTGTTCCCAGCTCAGGGCAGTATCGGCTGCGATCAGGCTGGAAGCGCGGCGCCCCAGCACCTCATCTATCCGAGATGGACTTATGCCATTGCCAGGGCGCTTCGCTATGAGATGCCGTTCCCCTATGACCGAACCAGCTGGAATATCGACCGCCGCAACCAAACTCCGCCGTGCATGCTGCCGGCTGGCCGCTTCGCTCTCCAAGTAGCCCATGTCGAAGCGGCCGGTCAGCAGGACCGCCCGCTCCAACCGTTCCACTTGTCTCTTCAGGGTGCCCTCGTCCAAGGCGTGGTAGTGGTCGTTCCCCGGGAGACTCGTGTCGTAGGTGAAGTGCTTCTCCAGGACCACCGCCCCGAGGCCCGCCGCTATCACGAGAGGTTCCAGGTCGCCCGGTAGCGTATGGTCGGAGTAGCCGATCGGGTTATTCGGGAACTCTTCTCTAAGCGTGACGATGCGACCCAGGTTGGCGTCTTCGTCGGCCGTCGGATAGTTGAGAACACAGTGGAGAAGTGCGACGGGGGCGCCGGCTGCGTCGATCCAGCTCACCGCCTGCTTCACTTCTGCGTGGTCACTCGCACCGGTGGAGAGAAGGATGGGTTTGCCGAACGACGCTATCAGTTCGATGAGTGGCCGGTTGGTAATGTCGCTCGACGAGACCTTGTGAACGTCGACTAGTTCGTTGATGGCCTTCGCGGCGTCAAGATCGAACGGGGTGCTCATGAATTCTATGCCGGCGTGGTCGCAGTACTCCTTCAACTCCTCGTACTGCTCGGCGCCGAAGGCATCGTACTTCTTGAATAGCTCGAACTGCGAAGCGGTGCTCTCTTGCGTTAGGTCCCAATACGCAGGAGAGTGGCGCATGGCTAAAGACTCAGCCTTGTAGGTCTGGAACTTGATGGCGTCGGCTCCGCCCGCTGTGGCTTCGTCGACCAGGCGGCGCGCCAAGTCCATGGAGCCGCCGTGGTTAACGCCAGCTTCTGCTATCAGGTAGGGTCTTACTGCTAACGGCCGACGGTCGAACCCGGCGGCGAAGATGTCGCTAATTCGGCGTGTCATGACTGGGTGGCTATCTCCTCGACCAAACGGGCCACGTTCCTGCGGCCCTGCCTCAAGTCTACCGACAGCATGCGTTCACGAAGGTCCAAGCGCCGATCCGTGTTCGACACGAGGTCTCTTAGGGCCGCCAGAACCGTGTCATCAGATACCTGTGCTCCTAGGCCAAGATGGATGAACCCGTACTCCTCAGAAGCGAAGGTGTGCGTGAGTTCCCGCTCGTTCTGCGCGAGGACTATGGCTGGTGTTCCCAATGAGGCGAGCTCGAAAAGGGTCCTGCCAGCGGACGTGAACGCGATGTCGGCGTCGTTCATCAGCGTGGAGATAGCTCTTACGTCCTTATGGAGGGTTACGTTCGCTCCCATCGTCAGCGAGTCCGCGGCATCGAAACCGAGACCCGTAACGATGTCGATAGCGATTCCGTTAGCTTCACACCACGGCTGAATCGCATTGAGCACCTTAGCGGTCAGCCCACTTGGATCGGTCCCGCCGAAAGTCAGCAGCATGCGTTCTACACGCGAACGTGGTTCCGCGGAAGACGTGAGGATGAACTCGTCCCGCAATGTTGCTACCTCAGGTCCGAACACCGCTCTCGTCTTGGCGCCGATGTCGGCATCGGGGTAAAGGGCGTTGACCACTAGATCGGCCATGCGGGCTCCCGGCCCAAGGTCCTCCACGTTGATCAGCCTTCGCCCAGGGTGAGCGATCGCTCGCATGTACTCCTCACTGGTATCGAGGTGGTCGTTAATGACAACGTCGGGCGCTAAGCGATTTACGTCGTCAGCCAGGTTGGCGCTGGATTGCATGTGTACCGGGTAGTTGCGAAGGCTGATGGCATCGAAGGCTAACTGACTCCGGTCGTCCACCAGGAACTCCACGGCGTGATGTGCCAGGTCGTTGGCGATAAGGAGCGAGTTGTAGACATGGCCCATGCCCACCTGCCGGTGCCCGGTGACCACGAAGAGGAACTTCTTCCGGCGCAAGTAGTGGGTGGCTATTCCCCAGTCTGCGTGGCTGTCGATGTCGATGGACTCCGGCATCTTCAGTTCGAAGAGCTGCACGTTCGGTCCTATCCGCGACGTTGCGGTTAGCACGTCTCGGCGACAGATAAGGAACCCTCCGGTCTCGCGATAAGTGGGTGGGAGATACTGCCGATTCACCCTCTTCTCGTAGTTCGGAACGAAGCGGTTCCCTTCTCGGCGCCATGACAAATGCGTGTCGTTGGTGGCCGAGATGGTCGTGTCGAGGGTGGGGTCCGCGAGCATGCGGGAAAGTGCTGTGTCCAGAGATTCAGTTGTTAGTAGAGGAGAAGTTGGTTGAACGGTTGCTACAAGGTCGGATCTGATTCCTGACTGCTGTTCCAGGCTTGTGACGGCGTCGTAGATGACCGGGTCCAGAGTCGTTGCATCGACCGCTAGGTTTCGGCTGCGACGGTGGACCTTAGCACCTTCCTTCTCGGCGATGACTACGATCTCTTCATCATCCGTGCTGACTACAACAAGGGGGCGATGTTGTGAGGCGAGCGCGGTACGAATGGAGTAGGCGATAAGAGGGACGCCGTTCAGAGAGCGGAGGTTCTTTCTTGGAATGCCCTTTGAACCTCCGCGGGCAGGAATCACTACAAGGATTGATGGTTCATCGGACTGTGACGGTGCTTGGCGCATTTGTCTCGCAATGTTACCTGCTTAGAGCGTCAGATTGCGTATGGGGCCGAGAGAGCGATATGACCCAGGCCTCGACCGTGGACTTCGCTTGGCCACTCTTTCCACCTGCGACCGTAACCTCACCAACCGCAGGAACGGCTAGGACGGGAACGTCGCCGCGGGTGTGAACAGCGCGACGAAGCTCGGGTTAGACAGTACGTCACGGTCATACCGTAAAGCA
>CALCHY010000167.1 GCA_937907415.1 uncultured Trueperaceae bacterium | reverse complement strand
CGCGGCGCCAGCGTCGGCTCGAGCGCCGCGCGCCGCCGCGCCCAGCTGCTCGCGCTCCGGCCCGACCTCCAACCGCTAGACCTGCGGGGCAATGTGGAGACGCGCGTGGGCAAGCTGCGCGACGGAAGGTACGATGCCATCCTGCTCGCCGCCGCCGGGCTGCAACGCCTCGAGCTCGACCTCACCGACCTGCAGGTAACACGGCTCGAGCCCACGACCTTCCTGCCCGCGCCAGCCCAGGGCGCCCTCGCGCTCGAGTGCCGCGCCGACCGCGAAGAACTGCGACGCGTGTTGGCCCAGCTCGACCACGCCACCACCTCGCGAACGGTGGCTGCCGAGCGCGGCCTTATGGCGCGCCTCGACGGCGGCTGCCAGCTGGCGCTCGGCGCTCACGCCACCACCGATGGGCCGCGCATAACGCTGACCGCCTGGTACGAAAGCCGCGTCGTCTGCGTCCAGCACGAATCGGTAGTCGGGGTGGTGGAGGCGGCGTTCACGGCGCTCAACCTCGACGAGGCGCCCGCATGACCCCCGCCACCAGCGGCGCACGCGTCGCCCTGACCTACTCTGCCGGCCGGTTGCGTGGGCTGGCGGCACGCTTGCGACGCGGTGGGTTCCAGGTCATCCGGCGACCCCTGATCCGCGTGGAAGCGGTGCCGGCTCCGACGCCAGAGGCGGTGCGCGGGGCGTTGGCGTCCCCCTGGGTGCTGTTCGCGAGCCCCGCCGCCGTGGCGGTATGGCGCGCCTGGGGCCTCCCGCTCGACGGCCGGTTGTTCGGCGCTACCGGGCCCGGCACGGCCCAGGCGTTGCGGCGCTTGGGGGCGAGCATCGCGCTGGTGGGCTCACCGGCGGACGCCAGCGGCCTGGCGCGCGCCTTCCTAAACCATCCTCTGGCTGGCGGGCCGGTGACGCTCCCCCGGGGAGATCGCGCCCTGCCGACGCTGCCGCGTTTGTTGCAGGCAGCTGGCGTCGAGTGCGTGCCGCTGCTGGCCTACCGCACGGTTCCGCGGCCGTGGGAGCCGCGCATGCCACCCGCGGCGGTGGTTCTCGCGAGTCCGTCCGCGCTGACGGCGCTCTCTTCCCGCGTTACGAACGCGGCCCTACTGGTGACGATCGGCGCCACCACCGCGCGCGCGGCGCGGAGGACGCCCGCCACGGTGGTGGAAGCCGCGGAACCGACCGTGGACGGCGTGTGGCGCGCGCTGCACGGCGCCTTGCAACCCCTCATCCCCGAATCGCAGGCCAGGAACGCCTGCGACCGCTAGGAAGGTCCCGATGACCCCAACTACCACCGCTACCGGCCCGCGCGCCGCCTCATCTCCTACCGACCTGCCTGTGGAGCGCCCCCGGCGCCTGCGCGCCAGCGCCGCTATCCGCGACGTGGTCGCCGAGACTGACCTTCGTCCTGCTCAACTCATCCAACCGTTCTTCGTGGTGCCTGGCAGCCGTGAGAGCCAACCGGTCACCGGCCTGCCGGGCGTGGAACGTTACAGCGTCGACCTGCTCCTGCCACGCATCGAGCGCGCGCTGGCCCTCGGCGTACGCGCGGTGATGCTCTTCGGTGTGGTGCCGGCCGATGAGAAGGACGCCGACGGAACGGCCGCGCACGACCCCAACGGTCCGGTTCCCACCGCGCTCACCGCAGCCCGCGCGCACTTCGGCGCCGACGTGGTGCTCATGAGCGACGTCTGCCTCTGCGGCTACACCGATCACGGCCATTGCGGCCTGCTTGCGCCCGGCCACGGAGCTATGCGCGTAGACGATGCCCGCAGCCTGCCGGCGCTGGCCGCCATGGCCTTGCTTCATGCCGACGCCGGCGCGGACGTGGTGGCGCCCTCCGACATGATGGACGGCCGCGTGGGCCGCATCCGCGCCGAGCTCGATGCCGCCGGGTGCCACGACGTGAGCGTGCTCTCCTACGCCGTCAAGTACGCCTCGGCCTTCTACGGTCCCTTCCGCGAGGCGGCTGGCTCGGCGCCGCGCCAGGCGAACGCGGATGCGCTGCCCGTGCCGAGCGACCGCCGCAGTTACCAGATGGACCCGCGCAACGCCCGCGAGGCCGTGAGGGAGGCGCGCCTCGACGTCGGCGAAGGAGCCGACATGCTGATGGTGAAACCGGCATTGGGCTACCTGGACGTCCTAGCCAACCTTAGGCGAGAGGTTGAACTACCGCTAGCGGCGTACATGGTGAGCGGCGAGTACGCCATGCTCAAGGCCGCCGCGCATGCGGGCGCGCTCGACGAGGCCGCCGCAGTGCGCGAGAGCCTCACCGCCATCCGCCGCGCCGGCGCCGACATGATCGTCACCTACCACGCGCTGGAAGCGTTGGAGCAGGGGTGGCTGGTGTGAGGCGCCGCATGCTCACCTCGCGCGCCGCCACCCGCATCGCGTTCGGGGTGATCATCGCCTTCGTTACGGCACAGATGTCCTGGTGGCTATTCTTCCAACAGCGTTACGTAAGCGAAGTCAGCACAGATACCGTGGAGAGCCTGGAGCGGGAGGCGGAGAGCCTCAACCAACTCCTGGCCCTGGGCGCCGTGGAGCAAGTCGATGTCTTACTGTCCGAACGGCCGCATTTGCGGCTCGCTAATGATGGACTCAGCGTTGAACTGGCCGCCGAATCGTTGGGTGAGTTTCTTCATCAGCAGCGCCGCGTGGTGCGCATGCTGGCGTTCGAGGGGCCGTTCTTCGTGCTTGTGGTGATGACGGGTCTCTTCATCATCGGCCGCAGCCTGCGCCTGGAGCGGGAACTCAAACGACGTCAACGGAACTTCCTAGACGCCATCGGCCACGAGTACAAGACCCCTATCAGCACGCTACGGCTGCTGATCGAGACGCTTCAGCTGCGCACGCTGGCGCCCGCCAAGCTGCAGGAGTACCTCCAGAGCATGCGCTTGGAGGTCGACCGCCTGGAGCGCACCGGCCAACAAGTGCTGGCCACCGCCCGACTTGAGGCGGGCGCGCCGCCAGAGCGCCGCGAACCGCACGACCTCACGGAACTAGTGCGCCACGTCATAGCGCGCTCGCGCCCGGCGTTGGAGGCCAACGGCGCCCGCCTGGACTTGACCACGAGCGACGGGCCGCTCCCAGTTCGAGCAGTACTCGACGACGTCTCGATCCTGGTGGAGAACCTACTGGACAACGCCTTGAAGTACACGCCGGCGGCGGAGAAGTCGGTGACCGTGCAACTCGAACGCCAGGGCAACTGGGCGCTGCTGAGCGTCGAGGACCGCGGCCCCGGCATCCCCGACCGGGAGCGCGCCTTGGTGTTCGAGCGCTTCTACCGTGTGGGCAACGAACTGACGCGCACCGCCACCGGGTTGGGTCTCGGGCTCTACCTGGTGCGGCGCGCCGCCGAAGGGCTGGGCGGCCACGTAGAGATCGACAACGCGGAGCAGGGCGGCGCGCGCGTGACCATCAGGTTGCCACTGGAGCCAACGGTGACGGTCGGCGCGCCGGCTGCCGAGCTGAGAGGCGTCGGGTGATGGGCGCGAAGGTACTGATAATCGAGGACGAACCCGCCATCGCCTCAGTGCTGGCCGACAACCTCGAGGCCGAGGGCCACGCAGTAACGCGCGTTGGTGACGGCCGCCAGGGAGAAGGCGCCTGGCGCGACCAGGCCCCCGATCTGGTGGTGCTCGACGTGATGCTGCCGCACAAGGACGGCTACACTCTCTGCCGCGAGCGGCGCGCCGACGGCGACGACACCCTTGTCCTCTTCCTCTCCGCCAAGGGCCGACCGGAGGAGCGAGTCGAGGGGCTGGAGGCGGGCGGCGACGACTACCTCGCCAAGCCTTTCCACCTCCCCGAGTTCCTGCTGCGCGTGCGCAAGCTACTAGACCGCAGCGGCGCGCTCCGCACCGCGGTAGCACGCCTCGAGTTCGGCGGGCATGAGGTCGACTTGCGCGCCTGGACGGTGCGCCTGGCGCAGGGGGGCGAGGCGGTGCTGAGCGAGCGCGAGGTTGGCATCCTGCGGCTGTTGGCGCGTCGTGCCAACGAGGTAGTGAGCCGCGACGACATCCTCGACGCCGTGTGGGGCAACGACATCTTCCCCAGTAGTCGCACCATTGACAACTTCGTAATGCGCCTGCGGCGCCACTTCGAACCCGATGCCGCCAACCCCATCTTTTTCCATACCGTCTGGGGCGTGGGTTACCGCTTCACGCCCGAACCTCGCGACACCAGCTTCATGGAGGATTGAATCGATGAGCCTGTTCCTTGAAGCCGCCCGCGGCGGCTACACTAGCCGGGCGCCGATCTGGATCATGCGCCAGGCGGGCCGGCACCTGCCCGAGTACCGTGCGCTCAAGGAGCGCCACTCGTTCTGGACGCTCTGCAGCACGCCGGAGTTGGCGTGCGAGGTGACGCTGCAACCTACGCGCCGCTACCCGCTCGACGCCGCCATCCTGTTCCAGGACATCATGACGCCGCTGCCGAGCATGGGGCTGCGAATCGACTTCCGCCCCGGACCCGTGATCGAGGAACCCATCCGCAGCCGCGCCCAGGTGGACGCCCTGCACCTGCCGCACCCGGACGAGATCGCGCCGTTCGTGCCCGACGCCATCCGCCTCGTCCGCGCCGCCACCGACCTGCCGCTGATCGGCTTCGCTGGCGCACCACTCACCCTCGCCACCTACTTGATTGAGGGCGGAGGCTCCAAGGACTTCGCCACGTTCAGGGCGTTCCTGCGACAGCAGCCCCGCGCCGCTCACGCGCTGCTCGACAAGCTCACCGCCCAGACCATCGCCTACCTGAACAGTCAGGTGGCCGCCGGCGCGCAAGCAGTGCAACTGTTCGACTCGTGGGCTGGCTTGCACGACGCCGAGACGTTCGCCGAGTTCGGCGCCCCGTACGTCGCTCGGGTGCTGGAGGCGGTAACGGGCGCGCCACGCATCTACTTCGCCGTCGCCTCGCAGCATCTGGACGCGCAGATCGCGCGCTTGCCCATCGACATCGTGAGCGTCGACTGGCGCCGCTCTCTAACGGACGCGCGCCGCGCGTTGAGCGCCACGACGCTGCAAGGGAACCTCGACCCGGCCATGCTCCTCGCGCCGCGCGACGTGCTCCGGCGGGCCGCAGAACGCGTGTTGGCCGCGGGCGCCGTCGGGCCGCACATCTTCAACCTCGGCCACGGCATCATGCCCACCACCGACCCCGCCACGGTTGAGTTCCTAGTCGACCTCGTTCACGACTACGAACGCCACCAGCACGCGCCGAACGCCAGCGCGGCGCCAGCGTGACCGGCACCGGCGAGACGGAGCGCCGAGGGCGCGTCCATCAGCTGATGCTGGCTGGACAGGCGCGCATGATCGCCGCGCTGGAAGCGCTCGAGCCGAGCGCGGCCTTCGGCGGCCGCAGCTGGCAACGGCCAGGCGGCGGTGGCGGCGCGGCGCGCGTGCTGGCCGACGGCGCGGTGTTCGAACGCGCGGGCGTTAACGTGTCGGCGGTTCACGGCGCCAGCGTGCCGCCCAGCCTGGCCGCCAAGCACCCCGCGGCGCTGGGGCGGCCGTTCTACGCCACCGGTCTGAGCATCGTGGTGCACCCTCTCAACCCCTACGCCCCCTCGTTCCACGCCAACTACCGCTACTTCGAGTCGGGCGACATCGCCTGGTTCGGCGGGGGCGCCGACCTGACTCCCCATTACCTTTTCGAGGAGGACGTCACGCACTTCCACCACGTGCTGGAGCTGCAGTGCCGACGCCACGACCTGGATTACGACGGCCTGCGGCGCGCCTGCGACGACTACTTCTACATCAAGCACCGCGGTGAGCGACGCGGGGTGGGCGGCATCTTCTTCGACGAGCTGCGAGCAGGCGACGCCGACTTCGAACCCGCACTGGCGTTCGTGGCCGATGGCATCGAGACGCTGGAGCGCGCCTACGCGCCGCTGGTGGAGCGCCGCCACGCCACGCCGTACGGCGAGCGGGAACGACGCTGGCAGTTGCTACGCCGCGGCCGCTACGTGGAGTTCAACCTCGTCTACGACCGCGGCACCCTCTTCGGACTGCAGACCAGCGGCGACATCGAGGCGATCCTCATGAGCATGCCCCCCACCGCGCAGTGGGCGTTCGACGCGGCGCCAGAGCCCGGCAGCCCAGAAGAGCGCCTCCTGGACGTACTTCGGAATCGGTCCTAATGACAGTTCTGTGACGCATGCCGGCGAGGGAGCCGGTAGCCTTCCTCCCATGAACCGACCCCCCACCGGCGTCGTCATGCTCAACCTCGGCGGCCCCAAGGAACTCAGCGAAGTTCGCCCATTCCTACTCGAGCTGTTCGCCGATCGCGAGATCATCCAGCTGCCGTTCCAATCGATCCTCGGACCGTTCATCGCAAAAAGGCGCACAGCCTCGGTGGAACGCAACTACAGCGACATCGGCGGCGGCAGCCCGATCCTGCACTGGACGGAGCTACAGGGTCGCGGCATGTGCGAGCGCCTCGACCGCCTCTCCCCCGAGACGGCCCCCCACAAGCCGTACGTGGCGTTTCGCTACGCCGAGCCGTCGAGCGAGACTGCCCTCCAGCAGATGGCCGCCGACGGCGTGAAGCGCGCCGTGGCGTTCACCCAGTACCCCCAGTTCAGCTGCGCCACCACCGGCAGCAGCCTCAACGAGCTGTGGCGCGCCGCACGCCGCGTCGGCCTGCAGAACGCCTTCGACTGGAGCGTCATCGACCGCTGGCCCACCCACGAGCTATTCATTGAGGCCATGGCCACCACCGTGCGCCAGGGCCTAGAGCAGTTCGCTCCCGCAGACCAGGGCGACGTGCTGATCCTCTTCAGCGCCCACAGCCTGCCGCTAGGCATCATCAACCGCGGCGACGCCTACCCGCTCGAGGTGGGCGCAAGCGTGCACGAGGTCATGAGCCGCCTCGGCTACGGCAACGAGCACCTGCTCGCCTACCAGTCGTCGGTGGGGCCGGTGCCGTGGCTCGGGCCCTCCACCGAATCCGTGATAGAGCAGCTCGGCGCCAAGAAGCGCCGCCGCGTGCTAGTGGTACCCATCGCCTTCACCTCCGACCACATCGAGACGCTGCACGAGCTCGACATCGAGTACGGCGAGCTAGCTCACAAGGCGGGCATCACCGAGTACCGGCGCGCGCCGGCACTCAACGACCTGCCGCTCTTCCAGGACGCGCTCGCCGCCATCGTCGCCGAGCACCTCGCCAGCGGTGAGGCGTGCAGCCTGCAGTACGGCCTACGTTGCCCCGGTTGCGTCAACCCGCAGTGCCGTAACATCCTCGAGCCGGTGGCCCCATACCGCCGCACCAACGTGAGCGCTCACCCCGACAACAAGCGCTTCAATGAGAACGCCTGAACCGCTCCGCATGCCGCTGACAACATCCCTCGACGTCGCTATCGTCGGCGGCGGCGTCGCTGGCATGACCACGGCATTCTGGCTAGGACATCACGTGCCCGCGCTGCGCGTGGCCGTCTTTGAACGCGAAGTCGAGCCGGGTGGAAAGGTGAGCGGCATCAGCGACGCAGGACACGTCGTCGACTGGGGCCCCGCCAGCTTCGTGGCCAACTCGCCCGACCTGCGCGCGCTCATCGCCGCATTGGGGCTCGACGACGAGGTGCGCTACGGAGCGCCCGCAGCGCGGCGCCGCTACCTCTACGCCGACGGGCGCCTGCAAGCGCTCCCCGGCAGCCCACCCGCACTCGTCCGCAGCCAACTGCTACCCCCGAGCGCCAAACTGCGCGCCCTCGCAGAACCGCTAGTGCCGCGCGCCCGCGGGGAGGAGAGCGTGTTCGACTTCATGGCGCGGCGCTTCGGCCGCGCACTGGCCGCGCGCTTCGCAGACCCGCTGGTGGCGGGCATCTCCGCCGGTGTCGCCACCGAGGTGAGCGCCGACGCCCTCTTCCCGCGCCTCAAGGCGCTCGAGCGCGAGCACGGCTCGCTGCTGCGCGGAGCGCTGCGCCAGGCTGCGGCAGCTCGACGCAACCGCGCGGCGCCCAGCGCCGCTAGCGTGGGGCGCAGTAGCATGCTGACCCTCGCGGGCGGCACACAGCGCCTGAGCGCGGCGCTGGCTACCACCCTGGGCGACCGGCTCGTGGTCGGCAGCGGCGTGCGCGCGCTGCGCCGTGCAGGGGCCGGCTTCGAGCTTGAACTCGACCGCGGCGACCGCGTAACGGCCTCACGGGTGGCGCTTGCCTTGCCCGCACCGGTCAGCGCCGCCTTGCTCGCCCAACTCGCCCCAGCCGCCGCGCGGCGCCTGAACGAGGTCGTGTACGCCGACGTCATGGTTCACACCCTCGCCTACTCAGTCAGCGCTCTCCCGAGCGAGCGCACTGGTTTCGGCTACCTCGTGGCGGCGGCCGAGGAGCCGCGCAGCCTGGGGACGGTCTTCACCTCGACCCTCTTCCCCGAGCAGGCGCCAGCAGGCACGACGCTACTGCGCGTGCTGTCGGGCGGGCGCCGCGACCCGGACTTCCTCGACCTGAGCGACGCGGCCGCGCTGGCGAGCGTGCAGCGCGACCTGCGCCTGGCGCTTGGCATCACGGCCGCGCCGCGCGCGGTCTGGTCGCGGCGGTGGCGCGACGCCATCCCGCAGTACCGCCTGGGCCACACCAGCGCCATGCAAGCCGCCCAGGCCGAACTCAATGCCGTTGGCGGCCTAGACCTGACGGGCGACGTGGTCGCCGGCGTGGGCGTGGCCGACTGCGTGGGGCACGCCCGCGCGCTGGCCGGAAGGCTGGCAGGCGCCGTCGGCACCTCACCCACGGCAACCACGCACCGAGGTGATGTCGCATGAACAGCGACGAACGTATCCTCAACTCGCAGAAGCTGTTCGTGCGCGCCCAACGGGTTACGCCGGGCGGCGTTAACTCGCCCGTGCGCGCCTTCGGGCAAGTGGGCGGCACCCCCCGCTTCCTCCAGCGCGGTGCAGGCGCCCGCGTGTGGGACGTGGACGGCAACGCCTACGTCGACATGGTGGGTTCCTGGGGTCCGCTCATCCTGGGGCACGCGCACCCGCGCGTAACCGCGGCGCTGCGCGCCGCCATCGACGCGGGCACCAGCTTCGGCGCGCCAACGGCGCCAGAGGTCGACTTAGCGGAGCGGCTGCTGTCGCGGTACCCGAGCTGCCAGCAGGTGCGCTTCGTGAACTCCGGCACCGAGGCCACAATGAGCGCCATCCGCCTCGCGCGCGGCGCCACCGGGCGCGACAAGGTGATCAAGTTCGCCGGCAACTACCACGGCCACGCCGACTCGCTGCTGGTAGCAGCTGGCTCCGGCGCCCTCACCGGCGGCGTGCCGAGCAGTGCCGGCGTGCCAGCGGCAGTGGCGGACCTGACGCTGGTGGCGCCCTACAACGACACGCCGGCGCTCGAGCGGCTGTTCGAGGCGCACGGCGCCGAGGTCGCCTGCGTGATCATCGAACCCGTTGCCGGCAACATGGGCGTGGTGGAACCGCGGCCGGAGTTCCTGGACGCAGTGCGCCGCCTCACCCGCGCTGCGGGCGCGCTACTCATAGTGGACGAAGTGATGACCGGGCTGCGACTGGCGCGCGGCGGCGCGGTGGAACGACTCGGCCTAGACCCCGACCTGATCTGTTGGGGGAAGATCGTGGGCGGCGGCCTGCCAGTAGGTGCGTACGGTGGCAGCTCCGAGCTGATGCGACTCGTGGCCCCGCTGGGACCCGTGTATCAGGCCGGAACGCTGTCGGGGAACCCGCTGGCGATGGCGGCAGGCAACGCCACGCTCGAGGCCATGGATGCCGACGCCGACCTGTACCCACGCCTAGAGCGTCTAGGAGCGGCGCTTGAGCGCGGCCTGCGCGAGGCAGCTGACGCGGCCAGCGTGCCAGTGACCGTCAACCGCGTCGGGTCGATGCTCACCATGTTCTTCACGCCCGGACCGGTAAACGATCTGACCAGTGCCACCGCCAGCGACACGCGCGCCTTCGGCGCCTGGTTCCGCGGCATGCTGGCGCGCGGTGTCTACTGGCCGCCCAGCCAGTTCGAGGCGACGTTCCTGTCGGGAGCGCACGACGAGGCCGACGTGGGCGCGGTCGTCG
>CALCHY010000166.1 GCA_937907415.1 uncultured Trueperaceae bacterium | reverse complement strand
TTCGAGGCGGATCGGACTCGGCGGGCCCGAGCCATGTTCCAAAAACGGTCGTTTTAGAGACGCCTCGTGGGGCGGACACGGCCCGTGAGGCCACGCCGGTTCCCGGCAAGGCTAGCGGCCAGATAGATCGGTGCGCCGCCTTTGTTCACGGGTAGAGCGAATCGCGCTCCCGCCTCACCAGGCCCGCCCGGCGAGCACCGCCCGCAGGTCGCCCTCCAGACCACTCAGCTTGTCCTGCGGGTAGAGCAGGCGCATGCGGCGGTCGGGCCCCAGCAGCGCCACGGGGTCTGAGTGCGCCACGAGCCCGTCACCGATCGCGTTGACGCCGACGTAGAAACGCAGGGCGGCCTCGGCGGCCTCCTGGTTGCTGCCGCGCAGGCCCAGGAAGCCGGGGTGGAAGCCCTCCACGTAGGCCTGCAGCCGCTCAAGCGTGTCGGTGGCGGGGTCGACGGTGACCATCACCACCTGCACCTCCTCCGGTTCGCCCAGGTCGCGGTAGGTGCGCGCCAGGCGCGCCATGGTGAGCGGGCACACGTCGGGGCAGCTCGTGTAGCCGAAGAACACCAGCAGGTAGGGCGCTTCGAGCTCGGACAGGGCCGTGCGCCGCCCGCCCGTGGTGGCCAGGGTGACGTCGCCCAATGCCGGCGGGCTGTCGAGCAGCACGCCCGCCCACCCCGGCGCGGCGCCCGCGCGGGATAGGTAGAGCGCGGCGCCGGCGGCCACGAGCGCCGTCAACGCAATGGCTAGAAGGATGGCGCGCTTGTGGGACACGGGTTACCGCCCGCCGGCGAGCTCGCGCTCGATGGCGTCGGCGAGGGTCTCGTAGCTAGGCGCCTCGAAGCCCTGCGTGCCCACCACGATGGAGGGGGTGCCGCGCACGCCGACTAGGTCGCCCAACTCCAGGTCGCGCTGCACTTCGTTCAAGTAGCGCCCGTCCGCGAGGCAGGCGCGCAGCTCCTCGGCGTCGAGGGCGGGCACGCTCCGCGCGATGGCCACGAGGTTGGCGGAGGTGGCCCAGGCGCCGTCGTGATCGTCCTGGGCGGCGTAGAGGGCGCGCTTGTATTCCCAGAACGCCAGCTCGTCCTGGCGGTAGGCGCACTCGCCGGCCAGGCCGGCGGTGGTGGCGCTCTCGCTGCCCCAGGCGAGGTTGACGTAGTACGCCTGCACCTGGCCCGTGTCGATGTAGTCGCTCTTGATCCTCGGGAACACGCCCTCCTCGAACGCCTTGCAGTGCTCGCACAGGAAGTTCTCGAACAGGATCAGCTTCACGGGCGCGTCGACGCGCCCGAGGGTGGGCTGGCCGGCGTAACCGCCCGTGGGGGCGCTCACGGTAGCCGCAGGGGCCAGGAACTGGCGGTAAGCGACGAAGCCGACGACGATGAGGGCGAGAAGGGCGAGGGTGGCGAGCGTGAGGCGGCGTTGGGTCACGGGCGGGGCTCCAATCGTGGCGCGGTATAGATCCTGGGGGCAACTGGCAGGTTCGCCGCCCCGGTCACGGCGGCCCCGTCGGGCCGACCTCGGCTGCGGCGGCGTCCTCGGGAGGCGGCTCGGACGCGTCGCCGCCCTTGCGCAGCACCGCTACGGTGATGCCCACCCCGGCCAGCAGCGGGATCCCCACCACGAACACCAGCCAGCTCGCCAGGCTCTCGGGCCCGGTGGCGGTGGGCGGGAACACGAAGTAGAGCGGTTCGGCCGTCGCGCCCTCACCCACGAGCAGGGTGACGCCGGCGCGCGCCTCCTCCTGGCGGTAGGTCTGGTCGCGGAACACCAGCCGCCACGCGCCCCCATGCGGCAGCACGAACTCCGTCTGGTACACGCCCGGCGCGACCTCGGTGAAGCGCTCGGTGCTCACCACCGGCTCCACGATGATCAGGCTCTCCGCGCTCTCGCCCGGCGCGTCCGCCAGCTCGCTTTGCGGCCCGGCCTCCAGGAAGACGATCGCGTCCTCGACCGGCGTGCTGATGGGGTCGTGCATCTTCAAGCTGAGCGTGATGCGCTCGCCGGCGCGCGGCACTGCCGGCTGCGTGGTGACCGTGCCGAACACCAAGGTGGCGTGCGCCAGGGCGCCGCCGCTCAGTCCCAGCACCAGGGTGGCGAGCAGCGCCCGGAGGCGCGCGCGGACTGGTCGTGCGGTGGCCGCCTGCGACGCCAGGCGAGAGGGTGTTGGCGCTAGCGGGCGCGAGCTGCCCTGTTGGCGTGATGGTTTCACGGGCTCTTCCTCCTGCGCGGCGGGCGCGGCGGCGGTATCGTGCGGGCGCCTGCGCGGGCGGGCGACCGACATACTCTACATCTGCCCAGGTATACAGATGATAGAGTCCTCGCACCATGAGCGAGCGCCCCGCCACCCCAGCCGCGACCCTCGAGTACTTCGTGTCCGAGATGGACTGCGCCGAGTGCGCCCGCACCGTCAGGGGCGCCATCGGCAACGTCGCCGGCGCCAGCGACGTGAGCGTCAACTTCACCACCCAGACCTTGCGCCTCACCCTCGACGAGGCGCGCACCCCGCGCGCGACGCTGGAGCGTGACTTGGCTCGCCTCGGCTACCCGCCGCGCCTCAAGGGCGGCGAGGTAGTAGCGGACGCGCCCGGTGGCGCCGTGGCGGGCGGAGCGGACGGCGGTCCTGAGACGCCCCCCGCCTGGCACCGTACCGCCAAGGGCCGCTTCGCCATCGTCACCGGCGCGCTACTGGCGGTGAGCGCGCTCCTAGCGCTCACCTTCCCGAGCCTAGCGGCCTGGGGCTTCACCGCCGCCACCCTCATAGGCGTCGCGCCCCTGGCCAGCAAGGCGTGGGCGAGCGCGCGGCTGGGACGGCCCTTCACCATCAACACGTTGATCTCGCTCGCCGCTTTGGGCGCGGTGGCGATCGGCGAGGCGCCCGAGGGCGCCATCGTGGTGTTCCTCTTCGCCATCGGCGAGCTGCTCGAGACCGTCGCCGCCGGCCGCGCCCGCGCCAGCATCCACGCGCTGGCGGCGCTGGCGCCCAAGGTGGCGCTGCTGCTCGAAGGCGGGAGGGCGCGCGAGGTGCCGGTGGCGGCGCTGGCCGTGGGCGACCTGGTGCGCGTGCAGCCGGGCGGGCGCGTGCCCGCCGACGGCACCATCGTCGAGGGCGCAGCCGGCATCGACGAGGCGCCCGTCACGGGCGAGAGCATGCCCGTCGCCAAGGCGCCCGGCGACACGCTGTTCGCCGGCAGCATCGCCACCGACGCCGTGCTCACGGTGCGCGTCGACAGGCCCGCTTCAGACAGCACCATCGCCAGGATCATCCACTTAGTCGAGGAGGCCGAGGCCAGCAAGGCGCCCGTGGCCAGGTTCATAGACCGCTTCAGCAGCATCTACACCCCCGCCGCCATGCTGGCGGCTTTGCTGGTGGCGGTGGTGCCGCCGCTGCTGTTCGGCGCGGACTGGGGCGAGTGGATCTACCGCGCGCTGGCGCTCCTTCTGATCGCCTGCCCCTGCGCGCTCGTGCTCTCCGTGCCGGCCGCCGTCACCTCGGGCATCAGCGCCGGCGCGCGCCGCGGGCTCCTCATCAAGGGCGGGGCCGTGCTCGAGGCCATCGGCGACGTGAGGACGGTGGCGTTCGACAAGACGGGCACCCTCACCGAGAACCGGCCGCAGGTCACCGACGTCGTGCCCCTCGCCGCTGGCGAGGACGAGGTGCTCAGGCTCGCGGCGGCGGTGGAGACGGGCTCGGCGCACCCGCTCGCCAAGGCCATCCTCAAGCGCGCCGAAGCCCTGGACGTACCTCCTGCGCAGGACGCGCGCGCCGTGCCCGGCCAGGCGGTCACCGCCAGCGTGGCGGGCAAGGCGTACGCCGTCGGCTCGCCCCGCTACGCCGCCGCGCGCGCCCCGCTGCCTCCCGCAGCCGAAGCGCACGCCGCGCGCCTCGAGGACGAGGGCAAGACGGTGGTGGTGCTGCTGCAGGGCCACACCCCGCTGGGCCTCATCGCCATCCGCGACGAGCCGCGCGCCGACGCCGCCGAAGCGGTGCGGCGCCTGGCGCGCCTGGGCGTGAGGAGCGTGATGCTCACGGGCGACAACGCCCGCACCGGCCAGGCCATCGCCGATCGCCTGGGCCTGGAGGCCAGGAGCGAGCTCCTGCCCGAGGACAAGCTGGCCGCCATCGACGACCTCAAGCGCCACGGCCGGGTGGCGATGGTGGGCGACGGCATCAACGACGCGCCCGCCTTGGCGCAAGCCGACGTGGGCGTCGCCATGGGCGGCGGCACCGACGTGGCGCTCGAGACGGCCGGCGCCGCGCTGCTGCGCGCCAACGCCACGGGCGTGAGCGACCTCATCGAGCTGTCGCGCGCCACCATGCGCAACATCCGCCAGAACGTGACCTTCGCCCTCGGGCTCAAGGCGGTCTTCCTCGTCACCACCCTCCTGGGCATCACCGGCCTGTGGCCCGCCATCCTCTCCGACACCGGCGCCACCGTCGTCGTCACCGCCAACGCCCTGCGGCTGCTGCGCTTCCGGCCCACGTCGTCCGCCGAGGCGGCCTGACGTTGCTCACGACCATAGTCACGGCCCTGCTGGCGTTCGCCGCGACGAACATCGACGACATCGTGCTGCTAACGATGTGGTTCGGCTCGGCCGGCGGGAGCCTGCAGGGCCGACACATAGTCGCCGGCCAGTACCTGGGGTTCGCAGCACTTGTCGCCGTGAGCCTGCTGGGCGCGCTCGGAGCGCTCCTCCTCCCGCGGGAGTACATCGGCTTCCTCGGCTTCCTGCCCATCGCGCTTGGCATCCTGGCCTTGCGCCGCGGCGGAGAAGACGAGGACGAGGAGGGCGTGATGCAGCGCATCAGCGGCGCGAGCGGCAGTCGCGGTGGGGGTCTGTTCGCGCCTCCCACCTGGACGGTGGCCGCCGTGACGATCGCCAACGGCGCCGACAACCTCAGCGTGTACGTGCCGTTGTTCGCCGCCACCCCGCCCACCCAGTTAGGCGTCATGGTGCTGGTGTTCTTCGCGCTGGTCGCGGTCTGGTGCTTCGCAGGCGCGCGCCTAGCGGAGCTACCCGCCGTGGCCCGCACCATCAGCCGCTACGGCGACGTGCTGGTGCCGTTCGTACTCATTGGCCTGGGCGCGTTCATTCTCTGGGAGAGCGGCGCGCTGGGCGTGATGCTCCGCGCGCTCGGCATCGCTGCAGGTAGCGGCTGAGGCGATGCCGGGGGAAGGTATGGGCCAGCGAACGACACAGATTCAACGGAGTTCCGTGAAGGAGACGAGATGACCACAAACACGCTTCCGAGACCGTCAATCGACACCACCGGCGAGTGCGAGGTGCGCCTCATGCACCCCGACGCCGTCGCGCGCGTCCAGGCCGCCCTGCCTACTCCAGAGGAAGTCGAGGCCGCCACCGAGCGCCTCAAGCTCCTCGCGGACCCCACCCGCTACCGCGTCCTCAGCGCCCTCGCGCGAGAGGAGCTGTGCGTCTGCGACCTGGCCGCCGTCGCGGGCGTCAACGAGAGCAGCATGAGCCACCAGCTCCGGCTCCTGCGCGCCCACGGACTCGTCGCCTTCCGCAAGGAGGGCCGCATGGCCTACTACCGGCTCGCCAACGACGCCGTGAGGCCGCTCCTGATGCAGTCTCTCGCGGCGAGCTAACTGGCCCGGGAGCCCCGCACCTTCGCTCGCCCCATCCTGCTAGCCTTGACGTGCAGCACGACCGCTTGGGGGTGAACCATGCGACCGCTATTCCTAGCAGCCGCCGTCCTCTTCTCCACCGCGCTCGCGCAGGGCGTGACGCAGGCCGAGCCGACCACGGAAGACCTCGCGCGCATCCTGGGCGACGTCACCGTCCTCGAGGTCGAGCTGCCGGCCGACGCGAGGACCGTGCGCATCGCCTACACCATCGGCGTTGAGGGCGAGTACGTCGAGGACCGCACGCGCCTGAAGCTGAACGGCGAGACCGCCGCGCGCACCCTGCGCCTGCTCCTCCTCGCGCCCGGCCGCGCGCCCAGCCCCGGGTGCGAGGGCGAGCCCATAGATGTACAGGTTCACTTCCGAGACGAAAGCAGCAGCGCGACCGGCTTCTGCGTGCCCATCCCCGAAGGCAACGCGCGCAGCAAGCACGAGCTCGTCCTGACCGGATCCACGCCGGCGCTTGACGCCTGGACGCCCGTCTACCTGCGCGCCTGGACGGCCTTCGAGATGGGCGCCCCCGGCTCGCGCCCCGGCCTCGATCCCGCGCGCGCCTTCACCATCCAGATTTGGCCCTCAACACAGGACATCGAGGAGGTCGACACCGACCCGCCCCTCGACGCTACGGGCCTCCTGCAGGTCCCCGAGATCCTCGACAGCGCGAACGGCCGCGGTCCGACACGCCCCTAAGAGCAGCCAGGCGGCCTGCTCCACAAGCCACCGTAGGAGAGCGACGCCTGCCGCCATTACCCGATGAGCAGTACGTCATCGACCGTTATTGGGGCCCACTGAGGCTGGAGCGGGAACCCGGTCCCGCCCGGTAGGTTCTCGTTGCCTTATCGGTTCGCGCCTTCGCCCGGCGGAGCCGCTGACGGACGGTAGCTCACGGCAGCCCGATGCTGGCGAACCGTGCCCCGATGTCATCGGGGGATTCCTCAATTGCTTCATCCAGCAGCCGCTTGCGCACCAGGCCTTGGTCCAGCGCGTCTTGCACGGCGGCCACCAGGTGCTCGCTGCTCAGGGGAGAAGCGGCGGCATCGAGCAGGGTGCGCAGAGGCGTGGTGATGCGGTACCCGTCGCGCTCGGTCACGTCGGACGCTGGCAAGTCCTGGCGGTGCAGCCGGACGCCGGCAGGCGATTTCTTCCGGAAGCCCTTGGGGACGCTCAGGTGGATCTCGGCGGGCATGACGTCGCTCAACTCGTAGGCCTGCAGGGCGCTCTCGTGGGACAGGGCGGCCTGGACGCGGCCGGCGCGGTCGCGGCTCCACAGCATGAGCCGCACGTAGTGCTCGCCCTCGGTGCGGGGGAAGCGCTCGAGGCGGTAGAGGCCGTGGCCCTCGCGCCGCCAGTTGCCGACCTTCTGGTGGTAGTGCTGTGACGCGCGGCTGTAACCGGCCTCCAGAGCCTGGGCAGCGGTGAAGTAGCCCGCTTGCCGCTCCGCGACGGCATAGAGCTCGGAGCGCGCGTCGGACGAGGCGGTCACGAACGCCAGCATACCCAAACATCAAAAGTTCTTTGAGCATTGCGCGATAGGCTTGCCGTCCTTGAGGAGTCCACAGCCGCCAAGTTCAGCCAGGCTCCATCAGTAACCGGTCGTTATTGGAACACCCATCCAACGCTCCTTGCCGTCCTGGTCAGGTTATTGCGCAGGACATATCAGCCTTTTTCGATGATCGAGAGTCTAAGGATGTCCTGTGGGCGCCGGCGTAACTGGTGGTGCGTACCGGCGGCGGCTGCTGGAGCGCGAGCGGTGTTCCTAAAGGCAAAGCGCGTGGGGTTTTTGCGACATAGTTTTTGAGATGGGTTTCGAGGCATCCCTCTGGAGCAGCCTGGGCGTGCACCGTCGCTGAGTTTGCTAGTTTGTGAGGCCGCTTCTAGGTTGAGCTCCACCGCGTCTAGCTCGTCAAGGTTTCGGCTCCGTACCGTTCGGCTTGCATCCACCAGAGCTCTGCGTACTCGCCTCGGCGTGCGAGTAGGGCTTCGTGCGTTCCGTCTTCCACTAGCTCGCCTTGCTTCATTACCAGCACCCGGTCGGCCATGCGTACCGAGGCGAGGCGGTGGGTGATGAGCACGACGCTGCGGCCACGCGTCATGGCGGCGAAGCGCTCGAAAAGTTCGTGCTCGCTGCGTGGATCGAGGGCGGCGGTGGGCTCGTCGAGCACGAGCAAGTCCGCCTCGCGGTAGAGCGCTCGGGCGATAGCGATCTTCTGCCATTGTCCGCCCGATAGTTCGGTGCCGCCGAACTCTTTGCCGAGCGCTTGGTCTGCGTGCGCTTCGAACTGCGTGAGGAGACCGTCGAGGCCGGCTTCCGATAGGGCGTAAGCCACCTTCTGCTTGTCGACAGTCGTGGCGTCGACGCCGAGCGCCACGTTCTCCGCAACCGTGTAGGCGTAGCGTCCGAAGTCCTGCAACACTGCACCGGCCCGGGCGCGCCAGGCGGTTACGTCGAGTTGGCGCAGGTCGATGCCGTTGATGGTTATGCGTCCGTCGGTGGGGTCGTAGAAGCGCATGAGGAGCTTCACGAGCGTGCTCTTGCCGGCGCCGTTCTCGCCCACGATGGCGAGCGTCTCGCCGGGGGCGATCTCGAAGCTCACGTCGTTCAGCGCTTGGCGGCCATCCGGGTAGGCGAACGAGACGTGTTCGAAGCGGATGGTTAGTGGCCCGTCCGGCACCTGTTGCGGTTGGGGCGGGTTACGTACATCAGGCTGCGCGTCCATGAACCCGAAGTACTTTCGGAAGAAGAGGAGGCGTTCGAAGAGGGTGCCGACGCTGTCGGCCAGGGAGATGACTTCGTTCTGCATCCGCGCCAGGCCCTGGACCACTACGACGACGGCGCCGATGGTGAGCGCGCCGTGGCTGGCTTCGAACACCGACCAGGCGAACAGCCCGACCGCTACCGCAACCGAGAAGGCGATCCCGGGCAGCACGCCCAGCGCTTGCTTGGCCCGCGCGGCTCTCATGGTTCGGTGGGCGGAAGCGAAGCTCGTCCGGTAGCGGGACCGGAGCCAGGGGAGCATGGCCTGGAGCCTGACCTCGGCGGCGTTCTCGTAGCTGAGGGCGGTGCGGCTCTCGTACTCCATGCGGCGGGCTTCGGGGCTGCGGCTGAGCAGCGCGTTCCAACCGACCTCCTGGAGGCGCAGCGTGGCGATGGAGTAAGGGAACGCGGTGGCCACGATGATGAGTGGCACCCACCAGCCTAAGGTGGCTAGCAGGGCGGTGAGGCTCGCTGTCCCGACGAGGTTGCGTACGGAGTAGACCAGCATGATCAGCATGCTGAGCGGCCGGTTGCGGGCGCCCTCGCGGAGCACCTGCATGTCGTCGTGGAAGCGGGGATCCTCGAGTAGGTCGAGGCCGACCAGGTCTTCGCTCTTACGCATCAGTTCGAGGTTCACGTGGGCGGTGAACAGTTCGGCCACGTTCGCCTGGAGCATCTGCACGATGGGCGGCAGGATGTGGGTGATGGCCGCGGCGGAGCCCCACAGCGCCGCGAGCGTGATCAGATTGGCTGCTCCGCCTTGGATGGCGACTGCGATGCCGTCGATGGTCAGCTTGGTGAGGTAAACCGCAAGTGCCGGCAGGGTCCCTTGGATCACCAGCAGCAGTAGCAGAAACGTGACTTGGCCGGGCGCGGCGCGCCACAGTAGCGGGACCGAGCGCAGCAGGGTGCGCCAGGATCGCAGGCCCTCGCGTAAGGAACTCTTCGTCACCCTCACTCCTCCTGGGTACCGTGGCCGCGCCGCATGCGAGCCAGAAGCGGAATCACTGCGTGACGGGCGTAATGGTCGGTCCTGCCTCGAATCTGTGTAGTGACAGGGTACCTGAAAATCTAAGGCTCACCACATGGAGTGCTGGGGCCTAAGGGGGCCCGCAGTTTGCGCACTTCATGTCCTCGCGCCCGCGTTGGATTGCCTTTCGAGCGTGCGGTACACCGTGGGCCGTGAGATCGAAAAGAGTTCCGCGAGGTCGCTGACCGAGTAGTCGCCGGTGTCGTACATGCGCTTGAGTTCCTGCTGCTGGCGTATGGACAGCTTGGGCTTGCGGCCTTTCAGTTTGCCTTTGGCTCGTGCGATGGCCATGCCTTCGCGGGTGCGCATGCGGATGAGGTCGGCCTCGAACTCGGCGAAGGTGGCGAGGATGTTGAAGAAGAGCTTGCCCATGGGGTCGTTGGGGTCGTGGACGCTGGCGCCGATCTGGAGCTTCACGCCCCGCTGTGCGAGGCTGTCGCCGATGGCGCGCGCGTCGGGTACCGACCTGGCGAGGCGGTCGAGTTTGGGCACGACCAGCGTGTCGCCCTTCCTTACGGCGGCGAGCGCTTGGTCGAGGCCGGGGCGGGCGCGGTTGGTGCCGGTGAAGCCGTGGTCGGTGTAGA
>CALCHY010000165.1 GCA_937907415.1 uncultured Trueperaceae bacterium | reverse complement strand
ATACAACTGGGCATTCGGGTCGAACATTGAGCCTGACGACCTGTCGAATACGGGTGAGCCGATAATCGTGAAGCTGACCCATTACAGAGGTAGCGACTTCGATCACGCCCTGCCGGCTCACAAGCTGACTGAGCGCCGTGAGGAGTTCTTCAATAGCGTGGATGCGCAAACGCTTGATCGCTTCGAAGCGTTATTTGGGTCTCTAAACGCCACTATCCATTAGGAATGGTCTCGTTGACCTAGCCCTGTAACAACGCCGTTCCGTACTCCGTGAGAGGCATTTTTAGGAGGGGGACAACCTCGTGGTTTATCTTCCTATAGACCACCACGAGATGAGCCCGCTTGCGGACCTTTTGCAGTGCCTTGAATGCCGGAGATTGAAACGGGTCGCCTTCGGTGAGGTTAGCCCATAGCCACATCGCGCAGTATATGTTTCGCCCACCCGGGTGGCCCGGCCCGACACCGGCAGTGGAGCAGATTCGCATCCAGTCCTCTTCGGGAATACCCTCTAATGCCCGCAACGCGAATCGTCTCGCCGAGTAGTTCGCTCGATCTGTTTGGCCGGAATAGTGCTCTAGGAACTCCTCTACGGACCGCTCAAAGTTCTCGCTGTCCGGCCCAGAAGTGATTAGGAGTCGGGCCCGTTCGATGCCTGCATCGACGAGGCGTGAATCCAGCGCCAGCAGTTCTCCTAACCGGCTGTAGGGGGCGTCAACAACCCGTCCAAGTATTGCCATCGAGCAAACCGCGCGTGCGGTCCTCTCCGAGACATCCAGGCCATCGAAATAGCGTTGGAAGCGCTCCTGGTACACACTCTGCCAGCACAATTGGGGGATCTCGAACGGCTGGACCTGGTTGAGGTGCGCCGGGGAGTCCGGGTAGTAATGACCGAGCGCTCCACCGCCATTCAAGTAGTTAACGTACTTCATCAGTTCTCTTTTGAGGGGAGGCGCCATGTGAAGCTCGAACCGTCTAACCGTTTCTAGGCGGGACTCCAGCTTTCCAGGGCCCTCCCTGATGAACGGAGATTCCTTCCACCCGTTCCCGGTCAGTTCGGCCCACACGAGTGCCGCCGCATAGCTCTCGTTCGAGCCAGCCCGTCCATGTGCTGTGTCGCCATTCGCCGCGATCACGGCCCAGTCGTTGGGCGGCAAGACCATGAGTGTCTCGTATGCTCGGGCACGCTCGACGTAGTCGACCGGTGGATGTCGTTGGACAAGTATGGAAAGCAGGTCTCGCGCTCTCGCTGCTACTGCGTCGTTCAACTTGCGTCCCCGGAGTCTGACCGCCGCGCGCAGAATGCGGTCCCTGATCGTCCCTTCCGGATACCGCAGCCGCTCCATCACCTCGATGTCGGAGAAACCGCTGCTAACCTTGGCCAACAGGAAGGCGGCGGTTGATCTGGCCAGGTACGAGTCGAGCCGCAGCTCAGCGAGCGTTTCCTCAAAGTAGACAGCGAAGTAGTCCGAGGGTAGGTAGTTGGGCAGATGTCGGAAGTCCAGCTTGGGAGGTTCAGGTCCCGAATCGGGAGAAGCTGGAGCGACTGGAACCCGTGCCAGGCTGTAGTCGACGATGAACTCGCCTAGCTCTCGCGCCTCGCCGACCGTTCCGGCTACTGTAACGAGCCTCTTCACTATTGAGACGATGGCTGCCGGGTCGGATTGAAGCTTCACATCGGTCCACCGCTTGGCGCTCGGGTCACGGAAGTACCTGACCATTAGGTCGAAGCCCAGGAGGACATGGCCTGGGTCTAGTGCCTTGGCGAACCTGGGGAGGCGCAGTTCTATCGCCTCCACGGGAACATGCGGCGGAGGTTCGTGCCTTGAAGCAGCGTGTCTCTCAGGGTGGGCGCCAAGGAACGCCTGCACCGACCCATCCGCTATTGACGCAGAGTGGACAACGATTGCGAAGCTGCTGGAGTTTGCGTCGCGCCACTTCATCTTGCGGGAACGGGAGGCCGTTGACGTAGTCGAGAATTCGTTCAAATCACGCACCGCGCTGACAGCCTGGTCCTTGCTGAGACTCATTAGCGGCAGCGCATGACAGATAGCGATCGCCATTATGGCCGGCGGGGGTGCAGTCTTGAAGGAGTGATCCCAAGCGCCCTTCGCCTTCCGGGCTTGCCGGTCGATAATCCCGGTATCCCGCTCCTTACACATGGTGGTCCATGCTTCAGCAAAGGGAGCTGGGTACCCCGCGGCGAGCGAGGCCGGTGCGGCATAGGTGAGGTAAGCGACAAGTGTGCGCAGGTCGTAGACCCACTGTCGCTGCGTGCCCTCGGCCCCGAAACTGTATGCGGGCGCTTCACTCCTAAGGATTCGCATGACCTGCTCTTGGGCAGCGAGCAGCCTCGTGTCCGTCACTGGTATCGCCAGCACCGCCGTGAGGTCGAATCTACAGGGCCGTTTCGACTGCACATCTAGGGCCTGCGCCTCGGAGTCACCAGGATTCATGCAGGTGCGCGTGTCAGCCACGTATTTCAGGAACAACGGTGAGTTACTGCCGTCCCTCCAGCCATGAGAGTGCTCGTGGCCACAACCTGGGCACTCGTGAGACAGCAGCTTGCCGTGCTCTTGGCAAAGGAACACGAAGGGCACATGCCAGGTAACCCGCCAAGATCCCGCCCCTCCTCGAAGACATTCCGGACAGATCGGGGAGTGCAGCAGGTGAATCCACTCATGTTGCGAGTATCTACTCCAGTCGCCGCCATAAACGTTCCGGAACCGTGAGTGGAACATAGCCTCTAGGCTCTGCACATCACCATCCCAGGCCTCACGTACAGGCGCGGGGGGCTCCATCATGAAGTCGGGCCGAAACCTTCTTCCAGACTCGCCCAGTGCTCCTACGGCTCGTGCTACCTCACCCAGTGGCAGGTGATAGTTGCGGGAGTAGCGCTTCAGGAAGGACAGCCAGGACTCGTCGGGTTCTGCTTCGAGGGTGATGGGCAGCACGTCTACTCAACCTGCCCATCTAGGGCTCCGTCGCCCTGCCGCGGGCCGGCGAACCCTTGACGCCTCAGGTTCGTCGTGACTTTGGACTCGCGAGCGCTCGCTGCCACTCCTTGCCCGGAGTCAATTTCCGCCGTCCGCGCCCACCCGCGGTAACGCGGGCCGATCTTGTACTTTTCGGCCGCAAACGCGTCAGCGTCGTGACTGATATGGATCTTCTCGAGAAGCTCGATGGTGAACCGCTCGGGGCCTCCGATCACCGCGTGCGAGGCGCCCTCTAGCAGCGTATTCAGGGATGTGAACACTCCCTGAGTCCGCTGCCACAGGTACTTTAGTGTTGCAGGCTGGAGCCACCAGTCAGACGGTTGGTCAAGGAGAATCAGGCGCCCTGCCATCAAGTTGATCACCTTGAGCCACTCAGGATTGGAGCCAACTGTGGTGCCCTTTGATCCACGCATTGGCCGGTATTGTTCAAAAGGATCGAAGTCGAGAACCACGAGTCGCCTCAGGAGTTGCTGCCTCGTTGGATTCTTGGACTTTGAATCGGTGAAGATCTCTAAGCCGCTGGTCTTGGAGACGCCCGCCATGACCAGCACCACCCGGCTCCTATCCAGGAGGCTCTTCAGCAAGTTGACGACGTGATCACCGTTTTTGTCGCCGCGAACGAAGTGCAGTTCATCGATGACCACGACCTTCACGCCGTGCATGAACAGGCGCGGAACGAGCGCGTCCATGAACTGGGCTTCGCCTTTCAGCTGCTTCCCAACCATCTTGGCGAGTTTGGGGTCTAGAGTGCAGCTCGCCAGCGATGCGAGCATGCCTTTAGCAATCGTTGCTGGGGTCGGGTTACTCGTGAAGGTGATTGGCAAGGCAAACACCGCGGGCACGCGCGCCTGGTCACCAAATGCGGAGCGGTGGGGAACCTTGAGGCTTGAGACCGGTTGGCGCCACCAATCCGGGCCGAAAGCGTCCTCGTAGAACTTCCCTGCAAGTTTCATGGTGATGTTGAGAAGCGCCGTCGACTTGCCCACCCCGGCCTCGCCCTGCACCACGATTCCGCCCTGAAGCTCTCGTTGCGAGTACTCAGCCACGCGAAGCGCCTGGCTGAGGGTGTCCTCGAAGGTGGCGATGTTGGCCGTGGGAATCACCACCTCCCGGTGCGCGAGCTTCA
>CALCHY010000164.1 GCA_937907415.1 uncultured Trueperaceae bacterium | reverse complement strand
CCGCGTTGCCAGGGGCTGCGGGGGTCGGCGAAGTAGACCTGCAGGCCGGTGTCGCTGCTGACCTGCTTGTGGTGGGCGAGCTCCATGCCCCGATCCCAGGTGAGGCTCCTGCGCAGCTCAGCCGGTAAGCGCAACACCTCCCGCTTCAAGCCGTCGGTGACGCTGTTCATGTCGCGCCCGTCGAGCTTCACGAGCAGGGTGTAGCGCGTGGAGCGCTCCACCAGGGTCGCGACTTGCGTCAGGCCGCGGCCCAGCAGCAGGTCGCGCTCCTTACGCTGTTAGCGGGTGACGTCAGGGCTGTCGTACTTTTCTGGTTGGCCTCGGGTGCCGGGTATGGCTGAGGTCTCCTTGCCGTGTCGTCGGCTTACTGGGAATGGCCGCCCGGCGCTCGCTCAATGGCTTGACCGCTGATTGAGAATCGCGAGTTTCATCGCTGCGTAAGGACGTGCCGCATGGTCATCGGTGAGGGCGAATTCGCCGCGCGGGAGGGAATCATGTCGTCACTCTGGGTAAGGATCGATGCGGGAAAGCGCAAGCATCACTTCGTGGTCCTCGATACAGAAGCCAAGGCGTTGCTGAGCAAGGCGGTCGCCAACGATGAGGCTGACTTGCTAGAGATTATTGGTACCGTCCTGATGCTCGCTGGCGACGCTGGCGTGCGCTGGGCGATCGACCTCAACGCCGGTGGGGCGGCGCTGCTGATGGGTCGCTCACGGCCGGGAACTCGTTTACGTGCCTGGGCGGGTTATCCACCATGCCGCCGCCACCTATCGCGGGATGGGAAGACGGACGCCAAGGACGCGCGCATCATCGCCGATCAAGCCCGCATCCGCACCGACCTACAGCCAGTGCGGGATCCGGACCGGGTGAGCGTCGACCTGCGCCTACTGACGGCCAAGCGCCTGGACGTGATCCACGACCGGGTTAGGAGCATCAATCGCCTGCGCGCCACGCTGCTGGAGTACTTCCCGGCGCTGGAAGCGGCCTTCGACTACCGCATGCACAAGGCCGCACGCACCCTCTTGACGAGGTGGGCCACCCCACAAGCGTTACGTCGCGCTGGCGGGGCGCGCCTAACGCGCTGGCTGCAAGCGCGCAAGTGCCGCGCTAGCGCGAGCGTGGCGGAGCTGGCCGTGAGCGCTGCGGAAGCGCAGCACACCGAACTAGCGACACAAGCGGTGGGCGCGAAGCTGGTCGGGGAACTCGCCCAACAGGTCCTCGACCTCGACAACGTCATCGCCAGCGTCGACGCCGCGATAGCAGAGCGCCTGCGGGACCACCCGTACGGCGAGCTGCTGATGAGCGTGCCGGGCTTCGGCGTCATCCTGTCCGCCACGTTCATCGCGCGCACCGGTGGTGACCTGACCGCCTTCGACTCTGCCAACCAGCTCGCTGGCGCCGCGGGCCTAGCGCCGGTGCCGCGCGACTCGGGTCGCATCTCCGGCAACCTCCACCGGCCGAGACGCTTCGACCGGATCCTCTTGCGGACCTGCTACCTCTCCGCTCACTCGAGCCTGAAGAACAGTCCGGCCACCAGGCCTACTACCACCCCAAACGCGGCGAAGGGAAATCACACAAGCATGCGCTGATCGCCCTCGTGCGCAGGCGCAGCAACGTCATCTGGGCCATTCTGCGGGACCGCACGCCCTACCAATAGCCACCGGTCAAAGCGAACCAATTGGCCACTTGACAAAAGCACTGAGATTCCCAGTGGCCGGGCACCGCGCGCTCTTCGGCTTCGGCGGGCCGGTCGCTGATCATCACCATTCTCTGGATTTGCGCGTACGTGCTGACGCGGCCATTACGCAAACAGACGGTCAGCTCCTTGCGGAAGCTGCCGCGGCCCTGCACGAACAGCGCCTGGTAGGCGCTCTTGTGACTGATGCGCATGGCCCCCTCGGCCTGGCCATGCACTGCACGGCACGCTCGTCGGCGCGCCGGGCGCGGTACTTGTCGCGTCCGCCGTTGGCGTTCACCTCGCGTGAGATGGTCGACGGGGAACGCCCAAGTCGCGCCGCTATCACGCGGGAAGAGGCGCCCGTCTGCAAGCCGCGGCTGATCTCCTCGGGCTCGGCGGGCGAGAGGCCCGATGGCGACCTCACCGGCTCGCGCCGCGCGCGCTCCTTCTGCGCTCCGAACTGCCGCTAGAGGAAGTTCAGCGAGTAGTCGAGCTCGGCCGCGATCTCAACGTACGAACGGCCCTCGAGGATCCGCTGGTACGCCAGGAACCTCTCGGCATCCGAGAATCGGCGCCCCTCCCAACGACGGTTCGGTCCACGCATGCACGCCTCCAATGCGCCGCTGACCTTACGACGTCAGCAAGCCGGCGTTGCGTTGATGGATTGAAACCTCCGCCTGAATGCATGAGACCAGTTTGTCAAGCTGGTGTGAGGTCTTTGACGTTCTTGCTTGTAGTTGCACTGTCGCGTTACTTCTATTCGCACACGTGGCTGCTGCTTAGCAGCGCCGTGTTGGATTCAGTTTGTTAAAGGGTGAGCGCTGCCATCCGAGGTACGGCGTCCCGTTTGGGGAGCCGCAAGGTTCTCGCAGTCTCCCAATGTCCTGGGGGGCAAGCAAATCAGTGATTTTAGAACTACGATACCGCTCAGCGTTCGGCTGGCTTTCGACAGCGCACAGGCACATTTCGGGCGTTCCCGAGATCGGTTTGTGTGACTGACGAGGTTCGTGGGGTTGGTGAGGTCTCTGAGCACAATTACACTACCTGTGGATCACTGTCTTGTGGTGGGTGGGGCTGTCGTCGTCTCGTATAGCTACAGTGTTCCTGCGTACGGTGAAGTCTAACGGTGAGGAGTACGTGCAGCTCGCTCATAACGAGTGGGTGGACGGTAAGTCGCGCACGAAGGTCGTGCGTGGCTTCGGACGCAAGGACCGCCTCAATCAGGAGGCGCTGAAGCGGCTCATTAACAGTATCAATCGTTTCCTGGATCCCGATGACGCCGCTGCGGTGCAGCAGGACCTGGGTCTGGTAACGCCTTTCGAGTTCCTGGGCGCGAGAGAGTTCGGCGGCACCTCCCTGCTGGATGGTCTGTGGGAGCGTCTCGGTATCGGTGGTGCGCTGAAAAAGCTGGCGGGCGAGCGCGAGTTCGGGGTGGACGTGGAGCGCTTGCTGTTCGCGCTGGTGGCGCAGCGCGCCCTTGCGCCGGGCAGCAAGCTGGCGGCGGAGGCGTGGGTCAACGACGTCGCCTTCGTCGATGGGTTGCCTGAGGTGGAGGTGCACCAGCTTTACAGGGCGATGGACTTCTTGCCGGAGGCGCAAGATGACATCCAGCGCGAGGTGTCCTGGTGCGCGAAGAACCTCTTCAACCTGGAGGTGGACCTGATCTTCGTGGATACCACCAGCACCTACTTCGAGATCGAAGGCGAAGACGCTTACGACGAGGCTGGCGATGACGCTGAGGGCGTCGGTTTGCGGACGCATGGTTACAGCAAGGACAGTCGGGCTGATCTGGCGCTGGCGGTGCTCGGTTTCGCCGTGACCAAAGGCGGCTTCCCCGTGCGCTGCTGGGTGTGGCCCGGCAACGCGGTGGACGTTTCGGTGGTGGAAGAAGTCAAGTAAGACCTGAACGACTGGAAGCTGGGCCGGGTCATCCTGGTGATGGACACCGGTTTCAATAGTGCGGAGATCCGCCGCACCCTGCAGGGAGCCGGCGACGCTGCCGACCAGAAGTCGGACAGCATCGGTGAGAAGATGCGTTTCGGACGGGACGGCACCCTGCCGGAAGCCCTGACCAGAGCAGGGCGTTACAAGACGCTGGACAGCGGCCATAGGGTCAAGGAAGTCATCATCAACTCGGGCAGCGTCGCCGCCAGGCGTTTCGTGGTGGTGCACAACCCGGTGCAAGCTGAACGCGACGCTGGCAAACGGGACGAAATCATCGCCGAGGCGGAAAGGCGCCTGGCCGCCCTGGGCGACCTAACGGGTAAGAGCCACACCAAGGCGGCGTGCGACATGCGAGCGCATTAGGTGTTCGGGCGTTACCTGCGGGAACTGAAGTGCGGCGCCTTGAAACTCGACAAGGCGGAGATCGTGGCGGTAGCGAAGCTGGATGCTAAGTACCTGATCAGCACCAGCGATGAGCTCATTAGCACCCAGGACGTG
>CALCHY010000163.1 GCA_937907415.1 uncultured Trueperaceae bacterium | reverse complement strand
CTGGCCCCGACGCCACGCACTTGCGTTACGTGCGGGCCGGATAGGACCCCAACACCGAGGCACCCGCGGGGCGTAGCGACTTCAGCCCCCACTGCGGTCGCCGCGCCTGCCCATGCCAGCCTCTAGGGCCATGAGCATCAGCCGCGCCCTGTCTACGGCCTGCAGCTTGGACAAGATGTTGGACACGTTGTTGCTTACCGTCTTGCTACTTATCCCCATGCGCTCAGCGATCTCGGCGTTCGTCAGCCCCTCGGCCAACGCTTCGAGCACGGCGCGCTCGCGGCCCGTGAGCCCCTCGAAATCGGGGCCGGGCTCGGGGCGCGAGCTGACGCTCAGGTAGTGCATTACCGTACTGGCGATGCCAGGGCTGAAGATAGCGCCGCCGCGGGCGACGGTCTCCACCGCCTGACGCAGTTCCTCGGCCGCAGCGTCCTTGAGCAGGTAACCGCGCGCCCCGGCGCGGATGGCGGGGAACACCGAGGTGTCATCCGCGAAGACCGTGAGCACCAGGATGCCTACGTGCGGCTGAGAGCGGTGGATGCGGCGGGTCGCCTCGATACCGTTGAGAACGGGCATGCGTAGGTCCATGAGCACTACGTCTGGCTGCGTCTCCTCCGTGAGAGCGAGGCACTCTGCGCCGTCCTTCGCCTCCCCCACGATGTCGATGCCGCCAGCGGCGGCCAGCAACGCCTTCAGGCCGCTGCGCGTGATGGCCTGGTCGTCGGCGATGAGGACCCTGATGTTCTCGCTCATTCCGGCACCCGCGCTGGCGGAAGCGGTAGCGGCACCGCGAACCTAACGAAGGTGCCACCGCCCGGCGCCCGGCCGACGCTGAGGGTGCCGCCAAGCTCGCGCACCCGGGCGAGCATGGAGGCGATGCCAAGGCCCGCCGCGGCCTCGTGCTGGCCCGGCCCCACGCCGTCGTCGCTCACCTCGCCACTCAAGCTGGGGGTGGCGAGGAGCGCAGAGCTGCCTGAGGCGGCGTCGGGGGCAGTCTGCGGGTAGCCGGAAGGCCCGCCTGGCACGCTCATGCTGAGGCGCACGCTGCAGCCGGTGGCCTCGGCATGCTTCACCACGTTGGTAAGTGCCTCCTGGACGATCGAGTAGACGCCCAGTTCCACCGCAGCTGGTAACTCCCCGAGGTTGTCAGCCTCAAGGTGAACCCGCAGCCCGTGGCGGGCGCCAAGCGCGGTGAGGCGCTCCCTGACAGCGCCGACCAACCCTAGGAGCGCCAGCTCGGGCGGATGAAGCTGATGGGCGAGCGTCCGGACGCGCGACGCAAGCACCTTGACGTCGGTCACAAGATGTTCAAGTGACCTCTTCGATCCGGCCGGATCTCCGTCGATCTGCAGCCCGACACGCTCGGCCTGCCGCACGAGGTCAATCAAGCGGCTGCCGACGTCGTCATGCAGGTCGCTGCCGAGGCGCCTGCGGGTCTCCTCGCGTGCGTTGAGGCTGGCAAGGCGAGAGCGCTCTAGCTCGGCCTGCAACAAGAGCGCATGCACGGTCCGCGCCACCTGGCCAGCGAGGACGCGCAGGAGCCCGCTGTCCACTGCTGGCAGCCGCTCCTCCCCCCGGCGAGGCGACACCACCAGGGCGCCGAGTCGTTCTCCGGATTGCAGCATCTCGAACCGCTCAAACGTTGCTCCAGCCACACCGTGCGAGGCGAGCGTGGTGCCGTTCACCTCCACCGCCACGTGGGGCAGCCGCAGCGCCTCACCTATCGCTCGAGCTGCCGTCTGCAACGCCGAGCTAGGCCCTGAGGGCGACTCGAGCCAGCGGCCCAGATCGCGCAACACGACGTACGGCTCGTCGCGGTAACCATAGACCAGGCGGTTCACCAGGCGCTGCAACCGCGCCCGCAACGGATCGAACGCCAGCGCCAGCACGCCAGCGGCCGCGAGAGAAAGCGGCACGTCTGCGCCACCGCCGACCAGCCGCCCGCCCCCGCTCACCAGCACAACGTAGACGCCGATCACGCCAAGGGTGAGCCCAAGGAAGACGAGTGTCCGGCGGATGATGACGTCGATGTCGAACAGTTGGTGACGCAAGAGCGCGATGGCGATGCAAGCGACGTACAGGAGTTCGCAGACGCAGTGTTCGAACAAGGCGCTCGGGACGCCCATGCCCTGCAGTAGGGGTGCGGCGAGGCCTGCCCAGAACAGCAGCGAGAATACGCCGCTAAGGCCAAAGCCGAAAGCCAACCACCGCACGCTCGCGCGCTCCGCGCCATTCCCATGCCTTGCCACCAGCACCAGCGCAGCCACGATGTTCGCCACGCTGTATGCCGCCCCCGAAAGGGGTACGAGCACCGCCATGCCCGTCGTCCAGACAAGTGCGAACACCAGCCATGGGGCGCCGTAGATCAGCGGCAGCACCCCTCTGGCTATGGGTCTGGCGTCCGGAAACGCGAGCAGGAAGTGAAGTGCGAGCGGGGGCAGCACGAGCCAGGCGAGCATTTCTCCCCACACCCGTGCTGCGTAGAAGACGACCGGCGAGAGGGTATCGGCGACGGTCACGGGCGCAACTAGCGCAGTTATGGCCATGGAGGCCGTGAGCGACTCCAGCATGAAGAGGAGCCCGACGGCGAGGTTCCTAGGTCGGCGAGCGAACAGGTACGCGGCGAGCAGCCACGTCAACCAGCGGTACGGGCCACCGACCGGCGTATTCGAGAGCGTCAGCCAAGCCGCGCGCAGCACCCCTGCACGCGACCAGCCCTCCAGCGGCACTTGCACCTCCACCGGTTCACCGTCGCGCAGCACGGTGTAGGTGGTGACGGCGCCCACTCGATAGTCGAGAGAAGAGGCATTGCCGTCGACTGCGTTCCCAACCAACTCCACGTAGGGCACGCCGTCGACGGCCACCAGCACATCGCCAGGCTGCAAGCCAGAGCCGCTGCGTAGCAGGTCGCTGCCGAACGAGGGGGCCACCACGCTACCCCTGAGGGCCCAGCCGTCGGTGGGCAGCGTCAAACGGTACGCAGTAAATGCAGCCGCCCCAAGCAGCACCGCCGCGGCTGCCGCCAGAGTGAGGCGACCCTGGCGCCCGAACCTGCTTGCGGATCCTAGACCCGCCCCGTGTTCATTGCCATGGCCATGCGCCCTTCTGGCGCGGCCGCTGACGGTCGTGACCGACATAGCGCCCTCCACTGTCGGGTGGCGGCGAGGCGCTGGCCCATGCACGGCACGCGAACTCCCCGTTCGCGGGGCGACCATCGCCGCGGTGGCTCATCCCTCGCCGAACCACCCTTGAGCGTAGTTATCGGCGGCAGTTTAGCGGCTCGGCGCGCCCCGCACTAGGCGGAACCGTCACCGTTGCCCAAGAGCAAAGGGGCAGCGCCAGCGAGCCCTCACTGCACTTTCACCAGACTGACCGTCAGCAGCACCCCGGCGGGGAGCTGGCCGCTAGCTGAGTAGAAGTCCGCGTAGACGGTGTCTGGCGCCGCGATGGTCGGCGTAGCCAGGCCGACGGCTGCCCCACACCGGCAGGCCACGAACGCTTCGCCGCTGGCCCCCAGGAGGTTCGGCGCCTCTGGTTTCACCCATAGCAGGGGCTTCGTCGCGAGAGCCGCCAGAGGGTGGGTGGGAACGGCGCGTATGAACGCCTCTCCGCTCTCCTCCGACATGCACACGCCTGCCGCGCCAGCGTTCGGGTCGGGTGGAGCGACTGGAATGTGGGAGGCCTGGATGTCGCTACTCTGGACGCCGCAACCGAAGTCCTGAGACACCCGCCCCGCGCCGCGGGCGACGGAAGCGCCGCTGTAGCGCATGCGCGTACCGTCGCTCCGCAGGCGCGCCACGAAGGTGAAGCTTTCCTGCCCGTCAGGCAGGAGCTGGGCCCCGAACGCCACGGCGCACGCTTCAGGAGTCACGCACCTCAAGTCCATGGTCCACGAGTACTCGCCCACTGGCAGAGCGCCACCCAGCAGGCCCTGCGCCTCTCGCTCCATGCGGTAGGCGATCAGCCGCGAGCGCTGGTACTCCAACTGGGCGTCCTTCACGTACTGCTGCGCGTTGCTCTGTGCGATGAGCGCCGCAAAGACCACCACCACGTACACCAGCCGCAAATGCCAAGTCCCAGACATGGCCACTCCCTTTCCGGGCGCCTTGGTCAGGCATGCCCGAGGGAGAGGCTAGGCCCCGGCCAAGTGGGTCAATAGAGGCGCGGTTCCCGGGCGACTTCGGGAAGCACGGTGCGCTAGGACGCAGGCCGGAGCGGTACGGGCAACGTGCCGGTGGCAGCCTCACCGAAGAGGACGTCGGTTACAGCGGCAGCGG
>CALCHY010000162.1 GCA_937907415.1 uncultured Trueperaceae bacterium | reverse complement strand
GAGCGCGTCAAGGGCATCAAGGCCGAACTCGAGCACACCGACTCCGATTACGCCAAGGAGAAGCTGCAGGAGCGCCTCGCCAAGCTCTCCGGCGGCGTCGCCGTCATCCGTGTCGGCGCGGCGACCGAGACGGAACTCAAGGAGAAGAAGCACCGCTACGAAGACGCCCTCTCGACCGCCCGCTCGGCCGTCGAAGAAGGCATCGTGGCTGGCGGCGGCGTTACCTTGATCCACGCCACCACGGCCGTTCGCGAACTCGTCAGCAAGCTCGAGCATGACGAGCGCACCGGCGCCCAGATCCTCCTCCGCGCCCTCGAAGAGCCAGCCCGCCAGATCGCCGCGAACGCAGGCGCTGAAGGCAGCGTCGTCGTCAACGCCATCCTCAACAGGAACGACGGCAAGTACGGCTACGACGCCGCCACCGACACCTACGTCGAAGACATGTTCAAGGCCGGCATCGTCGACCCCGCCAAGGTGACCCGCACCGCCCTCCAGAACGCCGCTTCCATCGGCGCTCTCCTCCTCACGACGGAGGTCGTCATCGCCGACCGCCCAGAGAAGGAAGACAAGGGCCCGGCCATGCCGGGTGGCGACATGGGCGGGATGGACTTCTAGACCGCAGCGGACGGTAGCGCCCAACCGCGTTACTAGCTGGGGGCGCCCCAAGGGAGACCTTGGGGCGCCCCCTTCGCTTGTGCCTGCAGTACTGTTTGGCATGACGGCACCGGGCTTCGCTGGGTTGCAGGCGCTGCTGGGCGACGACCTCATCGCCCCGTACGGCGCCCACCCGGATGGCGTCGCTCGGTCGCTGACCCGGCTGCCACCGACGATCGGGCGGCTGTTGGGCGTGCACGGACCGTGGCGCGGCGCGCCACTCGACCTGCCTGGCGTGGCGGAGCGCTACGAGCGCGTCGTGCTACTCCTCGTAGACGGCCTCGGTTACACCCGACTACGGCGGCAAGCGGCTGACGACCGCGGGCTTGCCGACCTGCTGGACCGCTACGGCGCCGGGGTGGCCAACGACGGGTCGTGGCTGGGTCAGCCGCTCTTGACCGTTGCCCCATCGACGACGGCCGTCGCCACGACCGTGTTGGCGGCCAACGGCGCCGCACCGGGCGAACTCGGCGTTCTTGGCTACACGCAGCTCATGCCGCGCCTTGGGCTGGTCGCGAACATGCTCTTCTGGCAACCTGCTTGGGGCAGCGCCCGCAGCAGCGGTGACCTGGAGGCGTGGGGCCTCGCCCCCGAGGCGGCGCTCCCTACCCAGACCATCTACCAAGTCTTGGCAGCGGCCGGGGTGCGGAGCCACACCTTCAGCCCGGTCGACATCGCGCGCAGTCCGCTCTCGCGCATGCAGAACGCTGGCGCCGAGGTACACGGTTACATCGGGTGGGTAGACATGCTCACGCGCCTAAGCGCCCACCTCGAGGAGAGCGCGGGGCAACCCGGTTACACGTTCGTGTACTTCCCAGATTTCGATTCGCTCATGCACCGCGACGGCCCGGCCACCCCGACCTTCCTGCCACTGCTCGAGGCGTTCGTGGCTGGATTGAGGCGCACGTTGGCCGGCCTGTCGCCGACCGCGAAACGCAGCACGCTACTGCTCGTGACCGCCGACCACGGCCACCACGCCGTGCCTCGCGACCAAGCCGACTTCCTCGATCAGCATGGCGAGCTGAGAGCGCGCATGGCGTGGCGCGCGGGGGGAGAACCACGCCACGTCTTCCTCTACGCCGTGAAAGGCAAGGAGGCGGAGCTCGCCGCGCAGGCGCGCAGCGCGTTCGGTGAGCGCTTCAGAGTCCTGCTCGGGGAGGAGGCGTTGCTGGCGGGGCTCTACGGCGATCCGGCCCACCTCCACGAGGAAGCGCTCGCGCGCGTCGGCGACGTCGTGTTGCTGGCGCGCGGCGGCGCCGCGCTGTGGGACGTGCGGCGCGAGAAGCTGCCCCTCGGCATGCACGGGTCGCTGACCGAAGAGGAGTTGCTAGTGCCGCTCCTAACGCTCGCGCTCGACGTCAACTAGCGCCGCAGCAAGCTCTTGCCCGTCATGGCGGCCGGCTGCTCAACGCCCAGCAGGTCGAGGATCGTCGGCGCAACGTCGCCGAGGGCGCCGCCGCTACGTAGGCTCACTGCTGCGAGGTCGGGATCGTTCGATACGAGCACGCACGGCACTGGGTTGGTCGTGTGCGCCGTGTGCGGCTTACCGTCTGCCTCGAGCATCTTCTCGGCGTTGCCGTGATCGGCGAGTACGATGGCGGCGCCGCCGCGCTTCGCGACGGCGTCAAGGACTATGCCTAGGCCGGCGTCGACGGCCTCGCACGCCTCGATGGCCGCCTGCAGCACGCCCGTGTGCCCAACCATGTCCGGGTTAGCGAAGTTGATCAACACGAAGTCGTCAGTGCCAGCCTCGAGCCTGGCGGCCGTCTTGGCGGCAAGCTCGGGGGCGCTCATGCTCGGTTGCAGGTCGTAGGTCGCCACTTTCGGCGACGGCACCAGCGCGCGCTCCTCGCCAGGGTATGGCGTCTCGCGTTGCGCGTCGAAGAAGTAGGTGACGTGCGCGTATTTCTCCGTTTCGGCCGTGTGGTACTGCTTCAAGCCAGCGCGTGCGATTACTTGCGGGAGGGTGTCGTCGATGGCTGGCAGCTCGAAGGCGAACGGCGCGTGCAGCTCCTTGTCGTACTCCATCAGCGAGAGGAAGGTGACGTGCGGGGCAGCGCAGCGCTCGAACTCGCGCCACTCGGGGCCGCCGAGGAGCGCGTGGCTCAGCTGCCGCGCCCTGTCGGTGCGGAAGTTGAAGAACACCACGACGTCGTCAGGACGCACGGCCCCGTCACCTTGCGGCGCACCGGCCGACCTGATGACCGTCGGCCTGACGAACTCGTCCGTCTCACCGCGCGCGTACGCTGCCTCGACCGCGGCAACGCCGCCGTCTGCCACGTGCTCGCCCCGCCCGCACACGACCAGGTCGTAGGCGAGCTTCGTGCGCTCCCAACGCTTGTCGCGGTCCATCGCGTAGTAGCGGCCGCAGACGGTAGCGAGGCGTGCGTCGCAACCGGCTGCTCGGGCGGCGGCTAGCCGTTCCTCGAGCGTGGCAAGGTAACGCCTTGCCCCGTCTGGCGCGGAGTCGCGGCCATCCGTGAAAGCGTGAACCCTCACGCGCTTGACGCCTTGGCGCACCGCTAGTTCGATCAGCGCTAGGAGGTGAGGCAGGTCGGAATGCACTCCGCCGTCGCTCACGAGCCCGAGCAGGTGCAAGGTGTGCCCTTCAGCAGCCTGGTAGGCTCCGACCAAGGCCGGGTTCGTGTAGAACGAGGCGTCGTCGATGAGGCCCTGGATGTAGGTTAGCGCCTGCTTGACGACGCGGCCAGCGCCCAGGTTGAGGTGCCCGACCTCGCTGTTGCCCATCTGCCCCTCAGGCAAACCGACGCCCGTGCCTGACGCGACCAACTCGGTGTGAGGGTCGTCGCGCCAGATGGCGTCGAACACGGGCGTGCGCGCGAGGAGGACGGCGTTGCCTGGACCGGCAGGGGCTAGGCCGAAGCCGTCTAGGACGATCAGTACTACAGGTCTCGTCATCGTATGCGCTCCAAAGCGGCCGCCTTCAGCGGGCGCGGTAGTAGTGGACTTCGCGTTCGTCACTCGCCAACTCCAGTGATGGCAAGGAGCTGAGCAATGCGCGCGTCGAGCGTGGCGATGTCCTCGAGCGTGAAAGTCGCAGGCGGTCGGCCGTGCCGCAGGGCTAGGCGGGCCCTGGCAACGGCGGCCAGGCGGCCAGCCAAGCGCTGGTCGCTCACCGCGGCGGGTAGGAGCGTGGCCAACTGGGCGTCGAGCGCCCTGCTAGCTAAGTGGCGTGCGACGGCCAGCTCCTCGTCGGAAACTCCTGCTGTCACGGCTAACGGGGTCGCCTGCAAGGTGCGGGCGAGGGCAACGACCCTGGCTTCCTTGGCGTACCGCGCGCACGCCAGGCAGAACTCGCGGCCAAGTTCGACGTCGATGTCGTGGCGCTGCGCCTCGCGCAAGGCCGCCTCACGAAGGGTTTCCGGCTGCAGGGCTCCGTCGTGCAGCACGCCGCAGCACGGGCAGGCCGTCCACCCCAACGCGCGCCTGGCGGCCTGCAGCGCGAGCAGGCTACGGCCGGCAGCGAGGACGCCGCGCTCGACGTCGTCGGGCAAGTCAAGGGTCGTCAAGGCCCGCGTTAGCCGCTGGAGGTCGCCCGGGTCCGGCGCCGGTGGCGCGTGCGCTGGCTGCACGTGCTCGCTCTCGTCAAGCTTGCCGACTTGGAAGCGGATCTCTCGGACGTCAGTCACCAGGTAGCGCTCGCGGTAGGCCGTGATGAAGCGTTGCCGCTCCATGCTCAAGTGCATGGCCGTTTCGGAGTCGCTGACGTTGACGTAAAGCACGCCGTCGCGCAAGACCTTCGCGGCGCTGAAGGCCGCCAGCTCCGGCCCGACGAGGCGGCGCCACAAGAGGACGGCCTCCGCCCGGCGCACACCGCGCTTGAGGCCGCCGCGCCTGAAGACCTCGGCCAGGAGTTCGGAGACGTGGCGCTCACGCATGGCTGCCCTCCAACGTCGTCGCTTTGCCAGAGCGCATCTCGAGCCGATGATCATAACGAGGCGGCGGCTCCGTGCCAGACACGAACGCCTGAGGCGTGGCGGCCGCCAGCTCGAGGAGGTACTCGCGCCGCGCCGCATCGAGCTCGGCGGTGAAATCGTCGATCAGCAGCACGGGCGGCTCAGCGTGCTTCTCACTCAACAGGCGGTACTCGGCCGTGCGCAAGGCAAGCGCCGTGGTGCGCGCTTCGCCACGAGACCCGTACTCCTGGAGGCCGACGCCGCCTAGCTCGAGGTAGAGGTCGTCGCGGTGCGGGCCGACCACGGTCTGACCGCGGGCTGCCTCGACGATGCTGCTCGCCTCAAGGGCGGCCGCCAACGACTCCTCGGCATGAGACCGGCGCAGTGTGAGCTGGAGTTCGAGGTCCGCTCCGCCCGCCACCTCACGGTAAACGGTGGCGACGAGTGGACCGACGCGCTTGACGGCGCGGTCGCGCAGCGCGTCTATCTCGGAGCCGAGCGCCACGAAACGCTCGCTCCACACGGTTAGAGTCGGCGAGGCTGGGGTGCCGCGCAACAGTGCGTTGCGCTGCTCGACCACTCGCAGGTACTCGCGTAGCAACGACGCGTAGCGCGCCGACAGCTTGGAGAGGAGCCCGTCGAGGTACGAGCGCCTGCCAGCGGGTGGGCCGTGAACGAGATCGGCGTCCTCCGGCGTGAGGAGCACCGCGCTGACCACCCGCGCCACGTCACTGGTGCGCGCGGCCTGACCGTCCACCTTGAGGACCTTGCGGCCGGGCGCCAAGCCCACCTCGATGCGCGACACGCCAGCGTCATGCTCTACCTCGGCGGCAACGTACGCTTCTTCCTCACCAAGCCGCACTTGGCGCGCCAACCGGCCACCAACGACCTCGCCCGTGCACGCGAGGTATGCCGCCGCCAACAGGTTGCTCTTGCCGGCAGCGTTACGGCCAACGACGGCGACCACGCCGCCAGGGAACTCGAGGCGCGTGCACCGCAGGTTGCGGAAGTTAAGTTGCGACAGGTTCTTGAGCCGCACCTCACGAGTGTACCGCCGGGCGCTTGGGCCGCCGGTCAAGCAGGTGCAAGCGGACAGACCGCGCCAAGCGTCCGTCGCGGCGGGTCAGGAGCGCCGCGCAGGCCGGTGCTAGACTCCAACCTGATGAAAGACCTCGACGTCGCCGCTATCCGACGCGACTTCCCGATACTCGCCCGTGTGGTCAACGGCAAGCCGCTCGCGTACCTAGACAGCGCGGCCTCCAGTCAACGGCCGCGTCAGGTGCTTGACGCCATGCGTGACTATTACGAGAACCATCACGCCAACGTGCACCGCGGCGCCCACACCCTCGCTACCGAGGCTACCGCTGCTTACGAGGGGGCCCGCGAGAAGGTGGCGCGCTTCATCGGCGCTCCGGACCCGCGCTCGCTCGTGTTTACCCGCAACGCCACCGAAGCCATCAACCTGGTGGCGGCCAGTTGGGGCCGCGCCAACCTCCGCGCTGGCGACGAGGTCGTCATCAGCGTGGCAGAGCACCACGCCAACATCGTGCCGTGGCAGTTCCTCAAGCGTGACCTCGGCATCGTCATCCGGCCCGTGCCTCTCACGGCCGACCAGCGCCTCGACCTGGACGCGTTGCGCGGGAGCATCAACGAGCGCACGCGCCTCGTCGCCACCTTCCACATGAGCAACGTCCTTGGGGTCATCAACCCAGTAGCGGATATCGTGCGCAGCGCGCGCGAAGCCGGCGCGCTCGTGCTCATCGACGGGGCGCAAGCGGCCCCGCACTTGCCCGTAGACGTCGCTGAGCTGGGTTGCGACTTCTACGCGTTCTCGGGCCACAAGATGCTCGGCCCCACGGGCATCGGGGTCCTTTGGGCGCGCCCCGACGTGCTGGAGGGCATGCCGCCGTTCCTCGGCGGTGGCGAGATGATCGAGCGCGTAACGTTAGAGGAGAGCACGTACGCCGGCATCCCGGCGCGCTTCGAGGCTGGAACGCCGAGCGTCGCAGAGGCCGTCGGCTTGGGCGCCGCCGTCGACTACCTAACGGGCATCGGCATGGACGCCATCGCCCGCCACGACCACGCCCTAGCCGAGCGGGCTATCGCGCTGCTCGCGGGCATGCCTGGCGTTACCCTCTACGGGCCGCGCGGCTTGGACCGCGGCGGCATCGTCACCTTCACGGTCGCTGGGCTGCACGCGCACGACGTTGCCACCATGCTCGACCTGCAAGGCATCGCGGTCCGCGCCGGTCACCACTGTGCGCAGCCGCTCGGTCGCGTGCTCGGCGCAACCGCCAGCGTCAGGGCCAGCTTCTACCTCTACACGACGGTCGAGGAAGTCGAGCGCTTCGTCGCCGTCCTCGTCGAGATAGTCGAGCGCTTCGGGGTGCCAGCATGAGCCTCCTCGACGAGCTCTACCAGGACGTCATCCTCGATCACTACCGCAAGCCACGACATCACGGTGAGCTGGCGGTTGCCGACGTCGTGCAGGAGGGCATAAACCCAAGCTGCGGCGACGAGCTGACCCTGTACCTGAAGGCAGAGGGCGGGCGCCTCAGCGCCGCCAGTTTCGTCGGCGAGGGGTGCGCCATCTCGCAGGCAACGGCTAGCCTCATGCTAGGCGCCATCGTGGGTGGCACGAGGGAGGACGCGGCCGCGTTGTCAGCTGCATTCCAGCGCCTCATCAGGGGCGAGGACGTGGGCCGCGACCTCGGCGACCTGGAGGCGTTGGCCGGCATCGCCAAGTTGCCTGCGAGGGTCAAATGCGCAGTGCTGCCGTGGAAGACCCTCGACGAGGCGCTAGCGCGACTCCCCGAGGCAAGCTAGGCGCGCTAGCGGCGAACGTTCACGAGCCGACGGTGTCGTCAAGCAAGGTAGCGGCCAGCGTGGCGGCGTTCGGCGCGTCGTCGCCGAGCAGCGCGCTGCTTAGCGGCGCGTCGGTAGCTGGCGCCTGCGCGTCATCGGCCGCCAGCGCCGCTGAGTAGGCGGCGAGCAAGCCGCGGAACTGCTCCTTGAACAAGCGGCGCTGCTGCGTGACGCGCTCGAGTTCACCCCGCGCCCGCAGCAGGCTGGCTTCGATGTCGCTGAAGCGCGCCTGGCGCATGCGCTCGGCATCCTCGACGATGAGTTGCGCCTCGCGCTTGGCGTTCTCCTTCAGGTCGGCCGCGATGCGTTCCGCCGCCAGTACGACCTGCTGCAGCTCCGCCTCCGCCGTCCGCAGGCGCTCGATCTCGTCCTCCGCCTCGCCAAGGCGGCGCCGCATGCTTTGGGCTGCCTTCAGCGACTCTTCGACCTCGAGCGCCAGTCGTTCGAGGAACGCCTTCACCTCACGCCTGTCGTAACCGCCTGCGCGCCTCGTGAACTCGGCGTGCTGGATGTCGATGGGGGTGAGGCGGCTCACGGCGAGCGCCCTGACATCGAGCAAGCCTGATCACGTTTGGCCAGCGGCGGCACGTTCAGAGGCCCGGAAGTACGGCGCGCACGAAGCGTCTGAAGGTCGTGCCGCTGCGGGCGGCCACGGCGAGGACCTCGTCACCGGTGGCGTGCTCGTCGCGGTCGGGCAAGGCCATGTCGGTAACGGTCGAGATGCCGAGCACGCGCATGCCGAGGTGACGCGCGCGCATGACCTCGAAGACCGTAGACATGCCGATGGCGTCAGCGCCCATGCCACGGAAGGCGCGCAACTCGGCGCGGCTCGCGTAGGTGGGACCCGAGATGGCCAGGTAGACGCCCTCCTTCAAGAGCACGCCCTCACGCATGGCTACCTCGCGCGCATGGCGCAGGTACTCGGGATCGTAGCAGTCGAACATGACCGTGAAGCGCGGGTAGCTGTCGTCGTCGTTTGGCCCGATGAGGGGGTTCTGACCCGTGAAGTTGATGTAGTCGAGCTGCAGCATGAGGTCGCCTGCCGAGAAGGCGGGGTTGAGGCCGCCGCAAGCGTTCGTCACGACGAGGCTGCTCGCGCCGAGCCCATGCATGACGGCCACGGGGAACGTGCACTCTTGAGCGCTGAAGCCCTCGTACGGGTGAATACGCCCCTGCATGGCTACTACCTTGCGACCGCCAAGCTCACCGAGCACGAAGCGGCCGGCGTGACCTGGCGCGGTGGCGAGCGGCATGCCTGGAACGGCAGCGTACGGCACGGAAGTTGCGCCCTCTATCTCGTCCGCTAGCGGCCCAAGGCCTGAGCCGAGGATGATGGCCAGCTCCGGGACGGTGTTGGTGGCGCTGCGGACGGCAGCGACCGCCGCAGCGAGCTGGGTGGCCGTTTGCGCCTGCCGCTGAGCGGCTGAACTGCCGGTTTCGGTCATGGTCGAATCATAACCGCGGCCGCGCTGGGAGGGCTTGCGTGCGCCAGAGTCGTTCCGCCATCAGCGTGCTTTCCCCTTAGTCCTCTCACAAACGCTCCGGTAGACTGCTCGCATGTCGTTCAGCCGCCTGTCAGTCGTCATGTTCCTGATCCTCGCGCCGCTAGTCGCCTTCGGGCAGGGCAACGTGCAAGGCAGACTCGTAGAGGTGCGCGTGACCGGCACCACCACCTACGCCGATATCGTCCGCACGATCATCACTTCGCGCGTTGGCACGGACACCGCGAACATCGACCTAGAAGCCGAACGCAACCGGGTTTACAGCTTGGGCACGTTCGACTCGGTGACGCTGACCTACGAGTCATCCCCAGCCGGGCCTGTCCTCGTCATCGCAGTCAAAGAGAACCCGCGCGTAGGCGAGATCGAGTTTAGTGGCGCGGTGACGATCCCAGCCGCGACGCTGCTAGAGGCGCTGCGCGTTACTAACCTGCTCGAGCCAGGGCGCGTCTACAACACCACCCGCGCCGAGGAGGCGAAGGACACGATCCGCCAACTCTACCGCCAGGCTGGTTTCCCGTTCGACGTCGAAGTCGACCTCACGCTCACGCCCGCCCCGGACCTCGCAACCAACGCAGCCGAAGTCCCCGTGCGGCTCACGTACACCGTTGACGAGTCCGCCGCCATAACCAAGGCGGAGTTCGAGGGCAACACCGTGCTGTCGAACGCCGACCTGGCTAGCCTCTTCCAGGGTCTAGTGAAGGCCGGGGAGTTCGATCCCACCCTCTACTCCTCGACCGTGCAGGCAGTGAGCACGCGGTACTGGAACCTCGGCTACCGCGGCAGCGGGGTAGACCCGGCCACGACCACCCTCGAAGGCGGCGTGCTCAAGGTCGGCATCCTCGAACTTAGCATCGCGTCGATCGACACGACGGCGTTGGGCGTCGACCCCGCCGAGCTCAAGATCAAGCCGGGCGACCTCTTCAATTACGACACCCTCCTTAGCGAAGTGAAGCGCCTGGCGCGCGGCCGCTCGTCCGACGTCCAGTTGCAAGCAGCCGTGTCGCCGACTGGCGGGGTACGCGTCACCTTCCGCCTCGGTGCGCCTGAGACGGCGGGCACGGTCGACGACATCGTCATCGAGGGCAACACCGTGCTCAGTGCAGAGGAGCTCGCCAAGGTCCTCAAGCTCGAAGTCGGCGATACGTTCACCTCCGTACTGGCGCAGGATGACTTCCAGAGCATCGTCCGCGCCTACCAGGCCGCCGGCTACCGCGTGGTGACGCGCCCTGACTTCTCTTACGACGACGGTACCTACGTGCAGCGCGTGACCGAGCTCAAGACGGCAGGCTACGAGCTCCGCTATGACGGCGACCCAAGCTCAACGCGCGACACGGTCGTGACGCGCTACCTACCCAAGGTCGGTTCTGTGGTGTCAGACAAGCAGCTCGTCGAGGGGCTCAGGCAAGTCGCCTCCCTCGGCGTGGTCGACGTCATCACTTACGCACTCGAGCCCGTCGAGGCGCCAGATGAAGCGCTCGTCGTCATCACGCTCGCCAAGCGCCAGACGGGCGAGCTGAGGCCAGCGGCAACGTACGCCACGGACACGGGCTTCTCAGGCAGCGTCGAGTACTCCGAGAAGAACTTCCTCGGCCTCGCCCACACCGTCAGCGCCGAGGTAGATGTCGTCAACACTGACATCGGCATCATGCTAGGCGGGCGGTTGAGTTACGCCATCCCCTGGCTCTACGTCGACGCGCTCGACTTCGAGGAAGTGCCGACCGCCATCAACTTCTCGCTCTTCAGCGTCGTCAACAACAACAACCCGCTGTCCGCCGCCAACCAGACGTCCATCCTCTACCCGGGGCTAACTGACACGCCCGACAACTACGTGCGCGTCGGGGAGTACACGGTGCGCTCGAGCGGCTTGGGCTTCAGCGTCGGCCGGCCGATCGCGCAGGACACTTACCTGCTAGTAAGCGCCAACGGCGCATATAACGACTACAAGCTCGAGCCGCCCATCGGAGACTGCGAGATCGTGGGCGGCGTCATCCAGAACCCGACGAAGTGCTCCGTCCCGAGCTCGTTCGCCGTTTCCTACCTGCCAACGAGCGGCCTGTCCGCGTTCACCGGCGCGCGCGTCACGTACGACTCGCGTAGCGACACGAACTTCCCGTCGGACGGCATGTCCGCGTACGGCGCTGCCGGCATCGGGTTCGGCAACGACTTCCTCGTGGGAGGCGCCCGCGCAGGGTACATGTACGAGCAGGTAGCGGCTGGCGTGCGCACCTACGTGAAGCTCGCGGACCTCATGCCGGGCGAGATCCAGGACGAGAGCCACGTCTTCGCGGTGCGGCTGGACGTCGGTCACCAGTTCGGCGGACTCTACCCGGAGAGCAAGCGCTTCACCGTTGGGCGCACGAACGACGTCGCCACGCAGATCCGCGGCTACACCCTCGAGGACTTCGATCTCTCGCGCACCTACGCAACGGCCTCGTTCGAGTACCGCTACGACTTCGGACTGTCGACGGTTGCTACCCAGACGGTGATCGGCTTGGCCTTCGTCGACGTCGGCTGGGCGTCTGGGGTGCCGGAGTACGCCGAGTACGCCACGCCAGTGTTCGCGGGCGCCGGCCTCGGGGTGCAGGTCAACCTCGGCTTCGGCGGGCTCATCTTGCCAGCCATCCGCCTCGATTACGCGTTCAGCGAACGCCACCCAACGGGCGTGTTCAGCTTCCGCGTTGGACCGGTGTTCTAAGGCGCGGCGGCGTCAGGAGCCAGCGATCTCGGTTAGTAACTCGGGATCCTGGATGCTCAGCTTGGCGTACCCGGCCCGCAGCGCTCCGGCGCGGACCAGCTCGCCTATGACTTTGGTGACGGTCTCGCGCACGGAGCCGACCGCTGCGGCTAGTTCGTCGTGCGTCATGCGCACGGTGGCCACTCCGTCAGCGTTGCGGGTCGCTAGCGCCGAGTCGGCTAGTTCGAGGAGTTCCGCCGCCACGCGCGCCTTCAGTGGTTTGCTTGCCAGGCGCAACACTGAGCGGTTCATGCGGTCTAGGGCCAGCGCTAGATCTACCGCGAAGGCGCGCAACTCGCTTGGAGTCAGCCTCTGCGGATCGCTGCGCACGGTGCTGGCCTCGGTGACCGCCTCGGCGAAGTAGCGGCGCTGCTTGCCCGTGATGGCTTCCTCGCCGAAGTACCCGCCCGGCTTGACGTAACGCAACGTGGCGCCGAAGCCAGCGTCATCGACGGTGTGCAGCCGCACCAATCCGGATACGACTTGGTAAAGCTCGCTCGGTGGACCAGGGAAAAGCAGGACGTCGCCTGCCGCGTAATGCCTGGACCCCACCAACGCCTGCTGCCTGACTGCTTCTGTACCGCCACTCACGGGCTCTAGCCTCTCAGAGCGCGCTTTCACATGGTGCCCGCGCTCGCCTCGCAACTGTGAGGATAGACCCACATTCGCTTGGCGTCCGCGTCGTGGCGCACGTCCGTGCATGGTTAGGCGGCGCAGGTCAGACGTTGAAGAGGAAGTTCATGACGTCGCCGTCCTTGACGACGTACTCCTTGCCCTCCACCCGCAGTTTGCCCTTGGCGCGGGCGTTGGCGATGCTGCCAGCCTCGATGAGGTCCTCGTAACTGACGACCTCCGCGCGGATGAAGCCGCGCTCGAAGTCGGAATGTATCTCACCCGCTGCCTGCGGCGCCTTGCTGCCCGCCTTCACGGTCCAGGCGCGCACTTCCTTCTCGCCAGCCGTCAGGAAGGTAAGGAGACCGAGGGTGTGATACCCGGTCCGGATGAGGCGTTCGAGCCCCGGCTTGTCCAACCCCATGTCCGCGAGGAACGCTTGGGCTTCCTCGGGTTCGAGTTGCGCCAGCTCCTCCTCGATGCGCGCGGATATGACGACGACGTCTGCGTTCTCGACCTTGGCGTGCTCCTGCACGAGCTTCACGTAACTATTGCCACCCACAACGTCCGACTCCGCCACGTTGCACACGTAGATGACGGGCTTGGCGGTTAGCAAGCCGCTGTCGTTCGGCAGTTCGAGCCCTGAGCGGCGAGCTGGTTGGCCAGCGTTCAACTGCTTGAGGACTTCCTCGAGGGGCGCTATCAGCGCGGCGTCGTCAGGATTGCTCTTGGCGCTGCGCCGAACGCGCTCGAGGCGGCGCTCGAGCGTCGCGATGTCGGCCAGGATGAGTTCCGTGTCGATGACTTCGATGTCGGCGAGGGGATCGACTTTGCCAGCCACGTGCACGACGTTGTCGTCCTCGAAGCAACGCACAACGTGTGCGATGGCCGCGACCTCGCGGATATGTGAGAGGAACTGGTTGCCTAGCCCCTCACCTTTGTGAGCGCCGCGCACGAGGCCGGCGATGTCGACGAACTCCATGTGGGTCGGCACGATCACGGGCACGCGCGTGCCCTTGGTGTTCTGACGCTGCAGCACGGCAAGGCGCTCGTCTGGCACGCTCACGGCGCCGATGTTCTTGTCTATGGTGGCGAACGGGTAATTCGCGGCCTCCACACCAGCCCGGGTGATGGCGTTGAACAGCGTGCTCTTGCCGACGTTTGGCAAGCCGACGATACCTATGGCGAGCATTGTTCTCCTAAACGTGGCCGCCATGGCTGGGGGCCGTAGTTGCGTCTGTGACGCTCTCGGTAAGTGATAGAGTGCGCCCGTGAAGCAGGCGGTGACTACCAACCAAGTAACTTACCAGACGGCGCGGCGGGGGGGCGGTAAGCCCACGAAGGTCGCCTTGATCGGCGCTGGCACCGTCGGTGAAGAAGTAGTGCGCTTGCTGCGCAACAAGCCCGAGTTCGAACTCGTGGGAGTACTCGTCCGCGACGCCGCCAGGGAGCGCGCCTTCACAGGCTGGCAGGAACTCGTCACGACGAACGAAGACGTGCTGGCCGGCGTCGATGTTCTCGTCGAGGTGGCAGGCGGCACCGGTAACGCCGCCGACCTTTCCCTGCGACACCTGGCCGCAGGCAAGCAGCTGGTGACTGCCAACAAGGCCGCGCTGGCCGAGCGCTGGGCGGAGTACTTGCCTCATGCCGAGGAAGGCCGTGTTCACTTCGAGGCCGCCGTCATGGCGGGCACGCCAGCCGTTGGCGTGCTAGCCGGTGCTCTGCGCGGCTCCGCGCCGGTGAGCCTGCACGCCGTGCTGAACGGCACCTGCAACGTCATCCTGGCGATGATGGACGAGGGCAGCAGCTTCGTGGCCGCGTTGGCCGAGGCGCAGCGCCTCGGCTTCGCGGAAGCCGATCCGACGCTCGACGTCGGCGGCTTCGACGCGGCGCACAAGCTCACCGTTCTCGGTCGACTAGCTTTCGATCCCGCCCTCACGTGGGAGGCGGTCCGTGGGGCCACGCGCGGCATCTCCGACCTTACCGAGCAGGCGCTCGCCGCGCAGGCGCAGCGGGGCCGCAGGGTGCGCCTCATCGGGAGCATCGTGGCGAACTCAGGTCGGTGGGAGGCGCAGATCCGCCCCGTTTCCTTGCCCGTTGGCCACCCGTTGCTCACGACCGGCGGCACCAACGCCCTCCTCTTCACAGGCGACCCGGTCGGCACGGTCTACGTGCGCGGGGCTGGGGCGGGCGGCGGCTCGACGGCAAGCGGCGTGCTCGCCGACATGTTGACGGCGGCGGCGGGTAACAGCGGCCCAAGACCGCTTGCTAGCGCCGCGCCGGTGCCACTAACGGCCAGCGAGGCGAGCGACGGGGTAGAAGAACTGTGATGCGTTACCGCAGCACGCGCGGCGGGCCGGAAGTAGCGTTCGAGGACGCCGTCCTGGCCGGTTTAGCGCCAGACGGCGGCCTCTACTGGCCGACGCAACTGCCGCAGTTGCCCCTCGGTTGGGAGACGGCAAGCAGCCCGGCTGACCTCGCCAAGCTCGTCCTGCCCGCATACATGGGTGAGGAGGCGGCTGCCGCAGTCGCCGACGGCCTCGACTTCCCGTGGCCCGTAACCAGGCTGCCAGACGACGTCTTCGTGCTCGAGCTCTTCCACGGGCCAACCGCTGCCTTCAAGGACGTCGGCGCGCGCTCCCTCGCACGCGCCATGCAAGCAGCGCTCGCTCGGCGCGGCGAACGCGTCACGGTGCTCGTCGCTACCTCGGGTGACACGGGCAGCGCCGTGGCGGACGCCTTCGCGGGCCTCGACCGCGTGCGGGTGGCGGTCCTCTACCCGGCAGGCGGCGTAAGCAACGTGCAAGAGGAACAGCTGACGGCCAGGCGTGACGGCGTACGCGCGTTCGCAGTGGACGGTACCTTCGACGACTGTCAGCGGCTCGTGAAAGCCGCCTTCGGCGACCCGTCCCTCGCCGACCTGCGCTTGTCATCGGCCAACTCCATCAACATCGGCCGGCTCCTACCTCAAGCGCTCTACTACCTGTGGGGAGCTGCCCGCGTGTGGGAAGACCTCGGGCGCCACGCGCCGCTCGAAGTCGTGGTGCCAAGCGGCAACTTGGGCAACTTGACGGCCGGACTCCTGGCGGCCGAGACGGGCCTCGACGCAGCAGGCTTCTTGGCGGCGCACAACCGCAACGACTTCTTTCCCCGCTTCCTAGCTGGCGAGGTCGAAGCGTTCGACTTCGCCGCCAGCGTGGCCACGCCCTCCAACGCCATGGACGTAGGCGCGCCATCGAACTTCGAGCGCCTCTACTCGTGGCTGGGTGAGGGTCTGAGGCAGCGCGTCGTAGGTTGCCGCGTTGGTGACGCCGCCACCCTCGAGCGCATGCGCGAGACGGCCGCCGCCAGCGACTACCTGGTCTGCCCGCACACTGCCGTCGGCCTCGAGGCGTTGCAGCGCCTGCGCGCCAGCACGCCAGCCACGGCCGCGGTGCCCGCGCTAGTTCTGGCCACGGCGCACCCCGCGAAGTTCCCTGATGCGGTGATCGAGGCGACGGGCCGGCGCCCGGCGGTGCCAGCTAGCCTTGAACGCTTCGCCGAGGCGCCGAAACGCGTCGAACCGTTAGCGCCGGTAGCGGCCGCGTTAAGCGCCGCGCTGCTTGCCTGGCGCGACTAACGCCGCACGCTGGCGTCGCCCGGGGCGGCCCCAACTAGTGCGCTCCCTACGCCAGCGCTGCTAGCGCCTGAGTGCGAACGGCCCCTGCTCGTCGTCGCCCAAGTGCACGACCTTCAACTCGCGCATGAGCTTCACTAGGTGCGCGAGCACGCTCTGCTCGGCAAGGGCGAGGACGGCCTCCGGGTACCCGGGGTACACGCGCCGCGTGATCTCCGCCGCCGTCGCGCTGCCCTTCGTTAGGGCGCCGAGCACCTGAGCTTCGCGCTCCAAGCGGTGCGCGGCCAGCTCCCGCAGGCGCTCCGCTGGGTTCGTTATCAGCGGGCCGTGGCCCGGCGCGAGAACGGGCGCGTTCGTGTGCTCCAGGCGCACTAGGGTGGTGAGGTACGCTTCGACGTCGCCTTCTGGCAGCCCTACCCACACCGACCCAGTCGCTACGGCCAGGTCGCCGACTATGGCCGCCTCTGGCGCCCCACCGGCCGGGCCCGTGACGAGGAACGAGAGGTGGCCTTGGCTATGCCCCGGGGTGTGCAGCGCCGTTACGGTGACGTCGCCGACGGTGACGACGCGGCCGTCCGCCAGATAGGTCGTGCTCCACGCCGTCACGTTGCTCGCTTCGGCGGCGTGCACGAGCACGGGCGGCGGGTCGCCGTTGCGGACGGCCTCGTAGTCGAGGAGCTGTTGCACGCCGCCGGTATGGTCCGGGTGCGTATGCGTGAGCGCAACGGCCTTGACGAGGCGCGCGTCGGCTTGAGTCAAGGCGCTCTGGAGGAGCGCTTGGGCTTTCGGTTCGTCAGAACCAGGATCGACGACTACGGCGACGCCGCCTTGCGCGATCACGTACGCGTTCACGTGGTCGTATGGCGGCAGCGTGGCGCATGGTAGTTCGACGCGCCACACGTGTTCGCTCACGCGTTCAATGGCGGGCACAGTCACTCACTCCTCTCGCTGGTCGATAAGGTATGCGATAGCCGCGTCTAACGCGGTTGCGGACGAGCTTTCTACGTCGGGGACGACTCCTCGGCCCTCCCAGGTCGGGCCGCCGATGGGGGCGAGCACGCCCGTCGCGATCCAGGCCTGTGAACCGTCGCGCAGGCAGAACGGCAGGAGCGCCTCGACGTTGCCTGCGCTCTGCTCTCCGAAGACGGTGGCGCGCCCGCGCAACTGTAGGGCGCCCGCTAGGCCCTCTGCTGCGCTGTTCACGCCGCCATCGATGAGCACGGCTAGCGGCAGGTCGGTCTGCGCTAAGCCGATGGCCGGGTACGGCATCGGCAAGGTCCAGCTCGTGATGGCCCGCCACAAGAAGCCGCGGGTGAACACGCCAGCGACTTGCATCATCGTCACTAGCCGACCGCCCGGATTGCCGCGCAAGTCTAGGACTAATGACCAGGCGCCGGCCTCCTCGAGGTCGGTCACGGCGACGCGCACTGCTTCTGCCGCGCCGTCGCTCGCCAAGTCTGGCAGGCGCACGTAACCAACGCCACCGTCCGTTAGCCCGTAGCTGACGTTGGCGACGTGACCTTCACCGCTGAGGGCGTAACCGTCCGCCTGCAACCTCAGCAGTCTGTTCCAACTGCCTGCCGCCAACGCCTGGTTGAGGGCGGGGAGCGTCGCCCCACTACCGAACACCATGATGCAAGGCAGGTCGCCATACTCGGCCCTCACCTTGGCAACCTTGGCTGGCGGCACGAACACGGAGTGGTCGTCGCCCAGCAGGGAGTACATCTCCTCGAGGACCTCGTAGAGGCCAGCGTCGTCAGTGGCAGCTAGCGCGCGTGGCCGGTACGCGTCGCGCACCGCTTGCCAGTCGACGCCGGTGCGCTCGATATGCCAGTAGCGCGTGGCGACGAGGTTCCAGGCGGTATCGAAGCGTTCCGCGAACCCTTGACCCTGCGCCATGGCGGTGCCGCCAACGACGGCGAGCAGTAGAAAGACGAGCGCGGCGCGTACCGAGGCGGCCCGCCGCACCCTTCCTTCAGGCCGGCGCATCGGCCAGCACCGCTGCGTGACGCATCAGCGTTTCCTCATCGATCGTTAGGCCTTGCGCCCCGACGACCGTGGTGTTGAGCGCCCCTGCCACGTTGCCGTAGCGCGCGGCCCAGTGCATGTCGTGTCCGGCCATGATGGCGTGCGCGAACGCCGCCGTGTAGTAGTCGCCTGCGCCCGTCGAGTCGACCACGCTGTCTATCTCATGCGCCTCGATCAGCTCGTTGCTCTCTGAGTTGATGACGATGGAGCCCATGGCGCCGACCTTGACGACTAACTGCTCGATGCCGGCGTCACGTAAGTCGTGCACGGCCTCCGAGATCGACGTGCGGCCAGTGAGGAGGTAAAGCTCGTGCTCGTTCATGAGCCAGTAATCCACGCCGCTGAGGACGGAGATCAGGCGGTGCTGCATGGCCTTCACGGCGCCTGTGCCCAAGTCGACGAAGGTAGTGAGCTTGTGCTTGCGCGCGTACGCGAGCGCCTGAAGCGCGTACTCCTTCTGCGGTCCGCTGATCAGACTGTACGCGCTCATCACGAGGGCGTCGCAGGCGGCAACGTCCGACTCCTTCAGTTCCGCGGAGTCGAGGTGGCGGCTGGCGCCGGCTGCGCTGACCATGGTGCGCTGCGCGTCCGGGGTGATGAGGAGCATGATCGAGCTCGTTTGGAGGTCTGGGTCGTGCTGGACGAGGCTGGTATCGACGCCTGCAGCGACGATATTGCGTAGCGCCAATGCCGAGAACGGCCCGCTCCCTACGCGCGTGGCGATGCGAGTCGGGTTGCCGAGCTGCGCGAGGACGGCGGCCACCGTGCCGCCAGAGCCGCCTGGCTCCATTACGGCACGTATAGCTTGGACTTCGCCGCCGTGTTCGGGGAAGTCGTTGACGAAGTACATCTGATCGACAGTTGCGTCGCCGACCACGAAGAAGTGGGCCATTCGTTAATTCGCTCCTACCGACACAGCCGGGCCAGCGTGATGCCGGGGCCGCCGGGAAGATGTTGTTGCTTAGGTCAGTATACTCACCACTTCATGAGGAAACGTCTGCCGTGGGTCTAGCACCATCAAGCGCGGCAGCCAAGGCGACGAAGGCGGCGTGGTCGAGCTCTTCCGCGCGCACCCTCAGGTCGCGGCCGATGCCGGTGACGGCCGCTTCGGCCTGAGGGCGCTCGAAGCCGGCGTAGACAAGGTTCTTGACGAGCGTCTTGCGCCTGTGCGCGAACCCTTGGTGGATGAGCTTGAAGAGCGCCGGGTTTGGCGTGGCTGACTCGTCAGTGTCTATGCGCACGACTGAGGAAGTCACCTTCGGTGGCGGGAGGAAGGCGCCGGGCGGCACGTGCCTTACGAGCTTCGCGCGCCCGAAGTGCCCGACGAGCAGCGTTAGCGCCCCGTACGCTGGCGAGGTGGGAGCGGCGCTCAAGCGCTCGCCGACCTCCCGTTGCACCAAGAAGACGAGGCGCGAGAAGCGCCCAGACTCGAGCACGCGCGCGACGATCGGCGTGGCAACGTTGTAGGGCAAGTTCGCAACGAGCTTGGAGCGCATGGGCATGGCGGCGAGGTCGAAGCGCAAAGCGTCCTCGTGTACGAGGTCAAGCCGTCCCGGCCCCTCCTTGCCCAACTCAGTGGCGAACTCCGCTTTCAGCAAGGGGAGGAGCCTGGCGTCCAGCTCTACGCTCGTGACGTTGGCGCCAGCGTTCAAGAGGGCGCGAGTCAGCACCCCTAGCCCTGGACCGACCTCGAGGACGTGGTCGCCAGGTGCGATGGCGGCGGCGGCGACGATGGCACGGAGCGCCGCCTCGTCGACTAGGAAGTTCTGCCCGAACCCCTTGTCGGCCCTCAGGCCGTACTGGTCGAGGAGCGCGGCGACGCGCGAACGCGCGGTCAAGGGTGATCCGCTCTTCGCCGAAGGTTCTTCTGTCACACGGTGTGAACGTCCATGGCCGCAGTCAACATGTCCTCTGCCGCGCCAAGTTCGACGTCAAGCACGACGGCCAGCTCGCTACTCAGCATGGTGCGGGCGCTATCGAGCACCTCGCGCTCGGTGGCTGCTAGGCCCTTCTCGGCGTCGCGCTTGGCCAACACCCCGATGAGGCGCGCCAAGTCGTACGCGCTGCCACCTGAGAGGATGTCCTGCTCGGCGCGGAAGCGCGGTGGCCACTGCGCCGGGAGGGTCAGGTCGGCCGCCTTGATCGAGTCGATGAGGCGCGCCACCTCCTCCTTGTCAACGGTGTGGCGTAAGCCGACCTCCTGGCCCTTCTTGATGGGTACGAGCACTTCCATGTCGCCCCTAACGAAGACGACCTTGAGGTACTCGTGAGCTTGCCCGAGCACTACACGCGAGGTCCGTTCAGCCACCACCCCAGCGCCCTGAGACGGGTAAACGACGTGGTCACCCACTTCAAAATTCATGCTTGCCAAGCCTAACACACGCATCACACGCCCCACGAGCGGCGTGCCTCACGTCAGGCCAACTAGTGGAGCCCACGCTGGGTAGGTGATGAACGACCAGACCGTGACGCTCCCGAAGACGGTGAGGGCGGCGGCGATCAGCAAGTTCGCTTGCACCTCGCGGTCGCCTCTCCCGGCAACCAGATAAGCAACCCCGAGCCCGACGAGGAGGGCGGCTGCCACGACGGCAACCGTTGCTACTGGCGCCGTGTGCCCATAGACGCCGGTAAGCGCGAGAGCCACGCTGGCAGCGAGTAGGGGCATGGCTCCCACGATCAAGCCGGCGCCCGCCCCGCGCCCAAGTCCCGCCTTGCCGGCACGGGCGCGCCTGCTGACGGCCCGCGCCGTGAGCGGCGCGGTGATGAGGAGGTAAGGAACGAACGCGAGGACGCCAAGGACGCCGACGAGCAGCGCCGTCAGCGCCTGCCCGATGGCCTGCTCGGCAACGAACCATGGGTTCCACCCCATGAGGCGGGCGATGCGGTCTAAGGGAGTAAGGGGCATCGGCGCGGCGTCGTCTGCCGTATAGATGGCAACGCCGCCACCTTGCGCCCTGCCGTACCAGGCGAGCACAGCAAGACCAGGTTCCGAGGCAGCGCCCGCGTGCCCGAAGGCCGCGCCCTCCACCGTCACGGGTGACCACAAGATGTTCGTCGCCGTCGCGGCCTGGGGGGCGCTAGCGTCGATGCGCTTGAAGCTCGAGCCCCCAGTCCAGTAGAAGTAGGGCCAGGCGCCAGCAAGCGGCCTGCCCGTCTCCTCAAGCTCGACTAGTTGGCCGCGCTCGAGGGTGCCGGTCGCGCCAGCCACGCTCGCTAGTTGCAGGCCGCCGTCCTCGGCGCTCCACATGACGTTAGCGCCGCCCGGTGCGGCCGCGATCACGGCGCGTTGGCGTTCATCAGTCACGTCGGCGTTGCCGAGGTCGAGTGGTAGCGCCGCGCCACTGCCGTCCACCAGCAAGGCGTAAGCGTGCCACTCTGCGTTGACGCCGAACTCGGTTCGCTCGGTCTTGCCCTCCAGCCACGCTGCCCACAGGGCGCCAGTTGGCGCCGCGGCGAAGGTGAGCCCACGCACGGACAGCGGGGTCGTGCGCAAGACTACAGGCGCCCCGCCGCTCAGGGGGAGCAGTGTCAGTTGCGCGTTGCCTTGGCGCCGTAGCGTGCCCGCCACGTAGGTGGCGCCTTCTAGCGTTACGAAGTCGAGGGCGACTTCTACGGGGTCCGTGAACAGTTCCGTGACCTGCCCAGCGCGCCACACGAAGTGCCCGTACTGCCCGGTGTTGCGGTCACGCTGCGCCCAAGCGACCGCTAGTTCGCCGCCCGCGTCGCCAGCAGAAACGCCGCGAACGTTCTGGGCGGCCGCCAGGAGCGTAGGGTCGCCGCCGTTCGGCTTCACCCACACGCCCTGCTGATCCGCCCACACGAGCTCGCTGCCGCTAGTCGTTACGCGCACGCCGACCGCCGCGGCAGGGCGCTCAGTTGGCACTTCAACGGGGCGAGCCCAACCGCCAGCGGCCGCCAACGGTTGGGCTAGCGCCATGCACCAACTCGCCAGGACTAGCGTCACCAGCAGTCTTAGCTGAACCCTACCCCCGCCGGATCGCAACGACTCTCCTCCAACATGCTGGCGCTGCCGCACTTCGTCCCCGTCAGGCCCGCGCCTTACGCGTGCGCCCTGCCGCCTCGACCTTTGCGCCCGGCGTCCCGCGCTTCGCCTGGCCAGGCAGCGGCGTCATCAGCACCTCGCGCCCCTGCAAGCGCGCCTCTAGCTCGCGGATGCGGTCGCGCACGGCTGCCGCCTTCTCGAAGTCGAGCTTCTCGGACGCCTCCCACATCTCGTTCTCAAGTTCGGCCAACTCCTGCCTCGTGTCGTCGAACAGCAACTCACGTTCCCACGGGTCAAGGGGCGCCTGCACCTCGTCGACGGCATCGTCCTCGTGACCGCGGATGACGTCGTGGACGCGCTTGCGAATGGACTCCGGCGTGATGCCGTGCAGTTCGTTGAACGCCACCTGCTTCGCGCGGCGGCGGTTCGTCTCGTCGATGGCTAGGCGCATGGCTTCGCTCGTCTCGTCCGCGTAGAGGAACACCTCACCGTTGACGTTACGCGCTGCGCGCCCGATGGTCTGGATGAGGGAGCGTTCACTGCGCAAGAAGCCGGCCTTGTCCGCGTCGAGGATGGCGACGAGGCTGACCTCCGGCAGGTCGAGTCCCTCACGCAGGAGGTTGATGCCCACCAGCACGTCGAAGTGCCCAAGGCGCAGGTCGCGGATGATGACCTGGCGCTCGACCGCGTCGATGTCGGAGTGCATGTACCTCACCCTGATGCCCTTCGTCGCGAGGTACTCGGTGAGGTCCTCGGCCATGCGCTTCGTTAGCGTCGTGACGAGCACGCGCTCGCCGCGCTCGGCGCGCGCCCTGGCAGCGAAGAGCAGGTCGTCGATCTGGCCCTTGCTCGGTTTGATCGAGATCTCTGGGTCGACGAGGCCGGTCGGGCGGATGACCTGCTCGGCGACCAAGTCGGACATGCCGAGCTCGCGCTCTGTGGGCGTTGCGCTGACGAACACGGCCTGACCGACCTTGGTGAGGAACTCCTCCTCGGTAAGGGGGCGGTTGTCGAGCGCGGCAGGCAGCCTGAAGCCGTAATCGACCAAGGTCTGCTTGCGCGCGCGGTCGCCGTTGAACATGCCGCGCACCTGCGGGAGCATGACGTGCGACTCGTCGAGGAAAGTGATGTAGTCGTCCGGGAAGTAGTCGAGGAGCGTGCCTGGCGTGCTGCCCGGAGCGCGGCGCTCCAGGTAGCGGGAGTAGTTCTCGATGCCGGAGCAGTAGCCGAGCGTGCGCAGCATCTCGAGGTCGTACGCCGTGCGCTCCTTCAGGCGCTGCTTCTCGAGCAGCTTGCCGGTCGCGTCGAAGTACGCCAGGCGCGTAGCGAGGTCGTGTTCTATCTCCTCGACCGCTGGGGCGAGCTTGTCGTATGGCGTCACGTAGTGCTTGGCGGGGAAGACCATGGCGCTCTCGAGCTCGGCCACTTCCTCGCCCGTTACCGGGTCGATCATCGTGAGGCGATCGACCTCGTCACCCCACAGCTCGATGCGCAGCGGACGCTCTTCATACGCCGCCCACACCTCGACGACGTCGCCGCGCGCCCGGAACCTACCGGCAGCCAACTCGACGTCGTTGCGCTCGTACTGCTGCCTGACGAGGGTGGCGAGGATCTCGTCGCGCGGGAGGGGCTTGCCGACTTGCAGCATGAGGTGAAGCTTCTCGTACTCCTCAGGCGAGCCCAAACCGTAGATGGCAGAAACCGACGCCACCACGATCACGTCGCGGCGCGTTAGGAGCGAGCGCGTCGTCGAGTGCCGCAAGCGCTCGAGTTCCATGTTGATGTTCGCGTCCTTCTCGATGAACAGGTCGCGAGAAGGCACGTACGCTTCCGGTTGATAGTAGTCGTAGTAGGAGATGAAGAACTCGACGGCGGCGTCCGGGAAGTAGTCGCGGAACTCGGCCGCGAGCTGCGCCGTCAATACCTTGTTGGGCGCTAGGATCAGCGCTGGGCGCTGCACCGCCTCGATGACTTTCGCCATCGTGTAGGTCTTGCCTGTCCCCGTCGCGCCAAGCAAGGTCTGGAAGCGCAGGCCGTCTTGCAGGCCGCCTACCAAGCCGGAGATGGCCTCAGGTTGGTCGCCTTTAGGCGTGTACGGCGCTTTCACGATCAGGGACATGACCTGCCATTGTACTTCGCGGTTGGCTAACCGCGGCCCCCGGCGCTACCGGTGACCAGGTTGGCGGTGGTATCGCGCTTGAACTGCAACTCGTAGAGGTCGGCGTAAGCGCCTCTCGCCTCGAGCAACTCGTCGTGAGTGCCGCTCTCGATGATGCGGCCGTCAGCAAGCACCACGATGCGGTCCGCGCGCCGCACCGTCGCGAGGCGGTGAGCGATGACGAAGGTGGTGCGCCCGCGCATGAGGACCTCGAGTGCGGCCTGCACCAGCGACTCCGATTCGCTGTCGAGGGAGCTCGTTGCCTCGTCGAGGATGAGGATCTTCGGGTCTTTGAGGAGAGCGCGGGCTATGGCGAGGCGCTGACGTTGCCCGCCGGAGAGCATGACGCCGCGCTCCCCGACTTGGGTGGCATAACCCTGCGGCAGTGCGGCGATGAAGCCGTCGGCGTTCGCGGCGACGCTCGCCGCTTTGACGGCGGCGTCGGTGGCGCCCGGCCGCCCATAGCGCACGTTCTCCATTACCGAGCCTGAGAAGAGCTGAGTCTCCTGCGGCACTAACCCGATGAGGCCCCGCAGGTCCGCGGTTGCGAGGTCACGCACGTCCACGCCGTCGAGGGTGACGCGCCCCGAGGTGACGTCGTAGAAGCGCGAAACCAGGCTCACGAGGGTGCTCTTGCCTGCACCGCTGTGACCGACGAGCGCGACGACCTCGCCTGGCCGGGCGGTTAGGCTGACGCCGCGCAGCACGGCGTCGCCTCCGCGGCCGTAGCCGAACGTGACGTCCTCGAGCCGCACCTCGCCGCGCACGTTAGTGAGGCGCACCGGCTCCTGCGCCTCGGGCAGGTCGCTCGCCTCGTCCAACAGCTCGAAGATGCGCTTCGAGGCGCCAATCGCCTGTTGCAACTGCGCCCATAAGTCGGTGAACGTCCCGATGCTCCCAGCCACGAACACGGTGATGAGGAGGAAAGCGACGAGGTCGCCACTCTGTAACGCCCCAGCCACCGCCAGCCGACCGCCGTACCAGAGTACGAGCGCGAGGCCTAGCGACATGCCGAGGATGACGGCTGGAATGAAGTACGCGCGCAGCTTGACCCTCACCAGGGCGCTCTGGAACGACCGCTCGATCGCCGCGCCGTAACGCTCCGCCTCCCAGCCCTCTGCCGTGAACGACTTGACGACGCGGATGGACGTTATGGCCTCGTCCGCCGTGGCGTTGGCGGACGCGAGGTCGTCCTGGAAGGCGGTGCTGGAACGGCGCAACCCGCGGCTGAAGAACGCGGCCGCCACCACCAACGCGGGAATGACGGCGAGCATGAGCAGCGTAAGCCGCCACTCGAGCACGAGCAGGACCGCCATCCCGCCGAGCAGCGTCACGCCTTGGTTGACGAACTGCGCGAGCTGCAGTGAGACGGCGCCCTGCAAGGTGGCGATGTCGGCCGTCAAGCGCGACGTGATCTCGCCGGTCTTGCGGTCCTCGAAGAAGCGCACTGACAAGTTGATGAGGTGGTCGAACACGCGCTTGCGCATGTCGGCGACTACCGCCTCGCCCATGCGGCCGAGGAGGAACATGCGCAGGTAGTTGAAGAACGCCTGCAGGAGCATGAGCCCGAGCAGTATGAGCGCAACGCGGTTGAGTTGAGCCGCGGCGCTGTTGACCGCTGCGCCGGGCGCGAAGGCCGAGTTGAGCAGGTCGCGGATGAGGAGCGGGAAGAGGAGCGCTAGCCCGCCGGAGATCGCGACGGCCGCAACGCCGCCGATGAGTGACGCCCGGTGAGGCCTCAAGAAGGAGAACGCCCGCCGCAACTGCGCCCAGTCACTGCTAGTTATGCGCGAGTCTTGGCGCGTCTCGTGAACGCCGCCGCGCCGAGAGAACATGCCCAAGGGTACACTGACGTCAGCATCCCTCAGTAGTACGTGCCGCGGCGCTTGCCTCGCGGGAGGAGTTGACACCTATCGAAGCGGACGCGCCACTCTGGACCCCCTCTGCGAGCAGCGTGCAGGCTAGCGCCATGACCATCTTCAGGTTGGCGGCCGAACGCGCCAGTGGTGAGACGCTACCCGACTACTGGGCCCTTCACGCTTGGAGCGTTGAGCAACCAGAAGCCTTCTGGAACCTGCTCGCCACCGAACTACGACTGCCGTTCGAGGTGCGCGGGGTGCGCGCTTTATCTCCCGAGCCGATGCCGCACACGCGCTGGTTCGCGGGCAGCACCCTCAATTACGCCCACGCGCTGCTCTACCCGCCCGGCGTTAGCGCGGACGCCACCGCCCTCATCGCAGTCGTTGAGGACGGTAGCGAGCGGCGGCTGTCGTGGGCGCAACTCAGGGACGAGACGGCGGCCGCGCGGGCAGCGTTGGTGGCCGCTGGAGTAGGGGAGGGCGACGCCGTGGCCGCCTTCGCCGCCAACGTGCCTGAGGTAGTCGTTGGGCTGCTAGCCAGCGCCTCGCTTGGGGCCCTGTTCACGTCCTGCTCCCCAGACTTCGGCGCGGAGGCCGCCAGTGCGCGTTTCGCTCAAGTGCAACCGAAGGTGCTGCTCGCCACTGGCGGCTACCGCTACGCTGGCAAACCGCATGACACCAGCGCCACCGTCGCTGCCCTGCGCCAGCGCTTGCCTGCCGGTTTACAGGTTGTCGAACTCCCTTACCCAGGCGAGGGGGCCCGCCTGCCCGCTGCACAGACGTGGGACGAGTGGCTGAGACCGCACGCTGGCGCGCCGCTAACGTTCGCGGAACTGCCGTTCGACCAGCCCCTCTACGCGTTGTATAGCTCAGGCACGACCGGCGTGCCGAAGGCCATGGTGCATAGGGCAGGCGGTGCGCTCCTCACGCACCGCAAGGAGCACGCGCTTCACTCCGGCATAGTGCCAGGGGACGTCGTTTACTACTTCACGACGACGGGCTGGATGATGTGGAACTGGCTCGTCTCCGTGCTGGCGAGCGGCGCAACGGCCGTGCTCTACGACGGCGCGCCGACGTGGCCAGACGCCCTGGCAACGTGGCGACTAGCCGAACGCCTCGGCGTCACCTTCTACGGCACGAGCGCGCGTTTCCTCCAGGAACTGGAGCAGAGGGGCCTGCGGCCGGGCGCGAGCTGCGACCTGAGCGCGTTACGCACGATCGCCTCGACAGGCTCGCCGCTGTCGCCTCACAGCTTCGAGTACGTCTATCGCGACGTCAAGAGCGACGTGCATCTGGCGTCGATCTCGGGTGGGACCGACATCGTTAGTTGCTTCATGCTCGGGGTGCCGACCCTTCCCGTGTATGCAGGCGAGATCCAGGCGCCGGGCCTCGGCGTCGACTTGCGCGTCGTCGACGGCCAGGGGTCGGCCGTAACTGGGCAACCGGGAGAGCTAGTGTGCGCTAAGGCGTTGCCTTCCATGCCATTACGTTTCCTCGGCGACCCCGACTTCGCGCGCTACGAGGCCGCGTACTTCGGAACCTACCCAGGCTGGTGGCGGCACGGCGACCTCGTCGAGCGCACCGCGCACGGCGGCATCGTCGTTTACGGGCGCTCGGACGCCACCCTCAACCCGGGCGGCGTGCGGATCGGAACGGCCGAGATCTATCGCCCATTGGAAGAACTACCTGAGGTGGTCGAAGCGGTTGCCGTGGCGCGGCGCGCAGCTGACGACCAGGAGGTGTGGCTCCTCGTTACCCTCAGGCCGGGCGCCGTCCTCGACGATGCCCTCGTCGACCTCATCAAACGCACCATCCGTGGCGCCACGTCGCCGCGTCACGTGCCGAAGCGCGTCATTTCCGTGCCGCAACTGCCGCGCACGCGGTCTGGCAAGGCCATGGAGCTGGCCGTCACTCAACTGGTCAACGGCATGCCAGTCCCGAACCGCGAAGTGATAGCCAACCCGGAAGCGCTCGACGCCATCGCGGCCCGCCTGCGTGAGCTGGGCCTCGTCGACTGACTAGCCTCACCCTTTCACCGCGCCGGCCGTTAGGCCAGCCACGATGCGCTGTTGGAAGATGAGCACGAGCGCAACGAGGGGGATGGTGACGATGACCGCCGCCGCCATGATCTCACCGAACGGTTCCTGGCGCGCAATCTCCCCCGTGAAGAGCGCGATGGCAACCGGTACGGTGCGCGCAGGCGGGTCGATCACGGTGAACGTAAGCGCGAAGAGGTACTCGTTCCACGCCTGGATGAACGCCAGCAAGCCAGTCGTCACTAGCGCGGGTGCGGTCAAGGGCAGCAGCACGTACCGGAACGCCTGAATGAGGGTGGCCCCGTCGACTTGCGCGGCCTGCAGCAGCGAGTCCGGTAGCCCGCGGAAGAACGAGGTTAGTACCCACACCGTGAACGGCAACGTGAACAGCATGTAGGAGAGGATCATGCTTGGCACTGCTGGCATCCCGAGGAGCCTGATGACGGCGTACAGCCCGGCCAGCACGGCGATCTGCGGGAACATGGTCATGGCGAGGATGACGTAGAGCGACGCGCTACGGCCAGCGAAGCGCATCTTGCCGAGCGCGTAACCGGCGAACGACCCGACGATGAGGGAGAGCAGCGTCACGCTAGACGCGACCAAGGTGGAGACGCCGAGCGCCCGCACGAAGCGGTCGTTGCCAAGCACGGCCTTGAAGTTAGTCAGCACGGGGTTGTCTGGCCACAGCGTGGCGGGCGTCTTGATGAGCTCGGCTTGCGTCTTCAGCGCCGAGATGAACGCCCAGTAGAACGGGAACAGGAGATATACGAGCAGCACCAAGATGAGGAGCCAGAAGAACACGCGTCCAGTGGCGTGCCGTAACGCTCGGCGGCGCTTGTACCTAGCGGCAGGTGTCACTGGGTGTCGACTTTCATGGAGCGAACGTAGAGGAGCGCGAAGACGAAGATGATCACGAAGATGGTCACGGAAGCTGCGGAGGATAACCCCATGTCGCGCCGGCTGATGAGCATGTCTTGCGCGAAGCTCGCCATCGAGTAGCGCTGGTTGCCGAGCACGACCTGGAAGATGTCGAACACGCGCAGGGAGTCGAGAGTGCGGAAGATCAGCGCCACTGCGAGCGTCGGCGTCAGTAGCGGCAACGTGATGCGGAAGAAGCGCTTGAGCGGACCGGCGCCGTCCACCTTGGCGGCCTCCGTGAACTCTGCCGGGATGGTGGCGAGCCCGGCGAGGAGGAGCAGCGCCATGAAGGGCGTGGTCTTCCACACGTCCATCATGATCATGCTCGGCAACTGCAGCGCTGGGTTGCCGAAGAAGTCGGTGCGACCGTCACTAAGTCCGAGGTAGGAGCCGACGGTGTTGAACAGCCCGGCGCGCGTTGGCTGCAGCATCCACTCCCAGATGCGCGCTGACACCACGGTGATGACAGCCCACGGCACGAGCATCGCAGCGCGCATGGCGCCGCGGCCACGGAACCGACTAGCGAGCGTCAGGGCGATGATCATGCCGAGAACGGTTTCGAAGGCGACGGCGACTACGGTGAACACCACGGTGTCCCACACGGACCTTACGAAGTCGGCCGAGATGGCGCCCAGCACGTAGCGCTTGCCGAACAGCGAGAACTGGAACACCTGACGGTAACGAGTCGGTGAGCGCGGCAAGATGCTGACGGCGGACACGTACTGCACCTTGCCGTTCAGCACTACGGGCTGGCCCGCTTCGTCTAGCTGAGCTGGCAACTCGCGGATCGTGAAGGCCAGCAGGGTGCGGTAGTTCTCTAGTCCGATGAAGCTCGTCGGCTGCGAGCTGGCGAACTTGGCGTTCGTGAGGCTCGAGTAGACGACCTGCCCGAACGGGTACGCCGCGATGACCGCCAGGACTATGAACGTCGGTAACAGCAGGAAGTAGGCCGTGCGCCTTTCCTGGCGCAACAACTGCGAGATGCGGCGCTTAGCCGGGCGCTCACGTGCGTCGTCATCGCCCCCCGTGGCATGGGGCCCGCTGGCGGGCCGCCTTGCCGACGCCTCGTTGGCGTCGCTCATCTGTCCTCCGTTCCGTCAGCGCTTGGCGCTGCCGTGCCCCCATGCGCAAGTGCTGGCTGCGGTTGCGCATGGTTGACGCTCAAGGGCGGGGCCAGCACGGGAGGTAGCCCGCGCCGGCCCCACTGGTTAGGCCAGTTGACCAGGTTGCCTACGGTTGACCGGAAGGGAAGCCGGTGACGTCTTCGATGTCGGCTTCGGCCTCGGCAACGGCGTCAGCCGCGGTCGCTTGCCCCGTGAGGACACTGTGCACGGCCGTGTAGAACGCGCGTGAGACGGCGGCGTAGTTAGGAGCGGTAGCGGTCGACGGCCGCGCCACGGCGTTCGTGAACACGTCGTACAGCGAACCGAAGAACGGCACGGCCGCGAGGACGTCTGGGTCCTGGTAGAGCGCCATGATGGTCGGGTTGAGTGAGCCGTCGATGGCCCTGATCTTCTGCTCGTCGTACGAGGCGAGGTAGAGGGCGACGTCCGCCGCCGCAGCCGGGTCCTTGCTGTACTTGGATACCGCGAGTTGCCAACCGCCGAGCGTGGCCGCTGGCTTGCCGTCCGGACCAGCCGGCAGTGGGCTGACGTCGAAGTTGCCCGCTATCACGCTGTCTTTAGCGTTGCCGAGGCTGTAGGCGTACGGCCAGTTGCGCATGAAGGCGGCGTTACCTGCCTGCCACATGTTGCGCGCTTCTTCCTCACCGAAGCTGGTTACGCCGTTCGGAGAGATGGTGCCAACCCAGCCGGCCGCCGTGCTGATCGCGGCGATGGCGTTGGGGTTGTTGATGGTGACGACGCCTTCTGGGCTGACGATGGTGCCGCCATTGAACGAGGCGACCCACTCGAGTGCGTCACAGGTGAGGCCTTCGTAGCTGTTGCCTTGCCAGACGAACCCCCAGAAGTCCGGGTTGCCGCCACTGCGCTCGCCGTCCTGGATGGTCTGCGCCATGCTCGTCAGCTCCGCCCAAGTAGTTGGCGGTCCGGAGAAGCCGTACTTGGTGAGCAGGTCGGTGCGGTAGTAGAGGAGTCCGGCGTCCGTGAACCACGGAATGCCGATGAGGTGCCCGTCGACGGTGTTGTTCTGGATGATCGCGGGGAAATGCTGGTCAGCTACCTCCCGAGCGCCGTAGTCGTAGAGGTCGACGAAGTGCTCAGCCAAGTCGCCTGGCCAGATCACGTCGATCTGGAAGACGTCGACGTCCGATGACTTCGCCTCGAACATCTGCAGGTAGAGCGCTAGCCGGTTGTCCGTCAGGTCCGGCGTCTCGAGGACGTTCACCGTGACGTCGGGGTGCAGCGCCATGTAGCGGGCGGCGGCTGCGCGAGTCAGTTCAAGCTCCTGGCCAACTGCGCCAGCAGCGACGGTGACTATGGTCTGGGCGAGTGCTACTCCCCCAGCCACGAGCAGTGCTATCAGCAGGATGAAGATCTTCCTCACGACTGTCACCTCTCCGATCTCTGCGGCGAACCTGTCGTCAGGGGACGGGTTCGCGCGCATGGACGCGACGATCCCGGCACGGGTTCCGGGCCGTTGGCTCCGCGGATGACCGGAGCCAACCGGGCACGCCAGCGCGGCGCGCCACTCGAACTAACGTCGCGTTTACGCCCGGAGTGTATCGACAGGCGAGAGGGTGGGGCGCGCGTTCGTCACAGTCAAGTAGCAGGTTGGGGGTTATCTCAGGCGATCTTGCTCTTGCCAACGAGGCTGGTGACTTGTTGCTGCAACTCGAGTTCGTGGAACGGCTTGATGAGCCACTCCGCGCGTGGGAGCGGCCTGAAGAGCGTTCCGCGTGGTGCCTTGTCGACGAGGACGAGCACGGGAAGGTGGCCCTGCGCTGCGCTCTTGCGCAACTCGCGGACGAACTCCCACGCCTCGTTGGTGACGTCGTCAACGACGAGGGCTCTGGGGTGGTGCTCGTTGATGCCGCTGAACACGTCGGCGATGGACTCGACGTGCGCGGAGCGCAAGCCGCTGCGCTGCAGCGCGAGTTTGATGAGGCGGTTGAGGGCCGCGCTGCTCGAGACGACGAGCACGATCGGTTCGTCCGCCTGGTAAGGCGAGCGCTCAACCACTCCTAGCTTCTCCAACTCGCCGAGGATGGCTAGGACGCGGCTTTCCGGTAAGTCAAGCTCGGCGGTGATGGTCCGCGCTGAACGCCTGCCGTCGACTTGGCCGAGGACCTCCCAGCCGCCGGTCGGCAACTCTACGTGAGTCGGGTCGCCAGCGCGCTTGAAGATCGCAGCGGGAGGAGCAGCGTGCTGCTTGAACTCCTCAAGGCCATGCACGACCCGCATGAGTAGCATGGCGGCGTCGATGCCGTTGCTGACTGGCGCCTGCGAGGCGTTAGCTTCCGCTTCGCCGAACTCGAAGGCGCCGTCCGACCAACTGAGCAACTCCGCGATGACGTCGTAGGCCTGCGCTTCGATGGCGATGGCGAGGTCCTCGTCGGTGAGGATGCCGCGGTCGACGGCGATGCGGCCGAGGAGCGTGCCTGGGCTCTCTTGCCGCTGGGTCATGAGGATCTCTTGCACCTCGAGGGCGCTAAGCAGGTCGAGGCGGACTAGCATCTCTCCCAAGTGAGCGCCGGTGTTGAGGTGGGCGTACGCCACGCGCCCGACGCTGAAGTACACGCGCGCCCGCGCGCCTCCACGTTCAACGGTGAGGATCCCGGACTTCTGGCTCATCGCCACGAGTTGGAACACGTCACCGAGTGGGAAAGTCTTGAGGCTCCCCGAGATCACGCGGCGCTCACCGTTGGCCCTCTGGTTCCTGCACGAAGAGTGGCGCCTCGCTCGCGGCCGCCTGCGGCACGGGGAGTCCGAGGTGCTGATAAGTGGCCGGGGTCGCCATGCGGCCGCGTTGCGTGCGCATGAGCAGGCCACGCTGGATGAGGAACGGCTCGTACACTTCTTCCAAGGTGGCGCGGTCCTCAGAGACGGCGGTCGCCAACGTGTCGAGGCCGACAGGGCCGCCCGCGAAGCGCTCGACTAGCGCGCTGAGAATGGCGCGGTCGCGCCTATCGAGCCCGGCGTCGTCTATGTCGAGAGCCGCTAGTGCATGCCTCGCGCGGGCGATGTCGATGGTCTCGTCGCCAGCCACCTGAGCGTAATCGCGCACGCGCCGCAGGAGGCGCTTGGCTATGCGCATGGTGCCGCGCGAGCGCCGCCCGATCTCGAGCGCCGCCTCGTCGCTAAGGTGATAACCGAGTTCGTTGGCGTCGCGCCTTACCGAAGTCGCGAGGTCGTCGTCCGAGTAGAAATCGAGGTGCTCGATGATGCCGAAACGGCTCCTGAGCGGACCGGTGATCAGCCCTGGCCGAGTGGTCGCGCCGACCAGCGTGAAGTGCGGCAGTTCGAGCCGCAGCGAGCGCGCGGCGGGACCCTGGCCCAAGATGATGTCGATCTTGAACTCTTCCATGGCGGGGTAGAGGTGCTCTTCCGCCACGCGTCCTAGGCGGTGGATCTCGTCGATGAAGAGCACGTCGCCTGGTTCGAGGGAGTTCGTGAGGATGGCGGCGAGGTCGCCCGGCTTCTCGATGGCTGGTCCGGAGGTCACGCGGATGCCGACGCCTAGCTCCGCCGCGATGATGTGAGCCAAGGTCGTCTTGCCAAGGCCAGGTGGGCCGTAGAGCAGCACGTGATCTAGGGCCTCACGCCTGTCGCGGGCGGCCTCGAGATAGACCTCGAGCTTGCGCTTCAGGCGCGCCTGGCCGACGTAGGCGGCCAATGACGCCGGCCTGAGACGTACTTCGTCCACGTCCCGTACCGTACCACGTGGCCCGCTTCGGCCCTGAAGCCCACGGAGCGCTGTGTTCGCGTCGTGCGCGGGCCAGGCGAGGCAGCTGCGCAGCTCGCACACTGCAGCAGTTGCCCCGACCGTTGGTGACTAGGCGGTAGGCGGCGGCGCACTGCGGTAAGGTGTTCCGGCCACGAAGCGGGTGCTTGGTTGCGGCGCCCATACGGCGCGCTAGCGGGAGGCTAGAAGATGCAGACTCACCGAGTTCGCGTAGGAGACCAGGAGCGCGAGCTGCAGGTCGTGAACATCGGGGCGGTTTCGGTTGCGCTCCTCAACTTGCTTGGCGACACGAGCCTGACGGAGGCCGCGGCGGAGGAGTTGGTCAAGCGCCTCCCTCACGGCGTTCAGACCCTCGTCACGCCCGAAGTCAAGGCGGTGCCGCTCGCGCACGCCATGAGCGTAAGGAGCGGGCTGCCTTACGTGGTGGCGCGCAAGACAGAGAAGCCATACATGGTCGGCGCCATCACGAAGACCGTGGTCTCGATCACGACAGGCAAGCCGCAACTCCTGGTGATCGACGGCGCCGACGTCGCTAAGTTGCGCGGCAAGAGCGTCGCCATCGTCGATGACGTGGTCTCGACGGGAGGCACCCTCACGAGCCTCATCGACATCCTCACAGAGGTCGGCGCGACCGTCGTGGCCACCATGGTGGTGTTCACGGAGGGCGACGAGCGTGACGACGTCATCGCACTCGGCCACCTGCCGCTTTACCCGTCTGAGATAGGCGCGCACGACTGACGCAGGTGTCGCCGCGGCGTAACGTTCGGCTAGGCGAGTAGTGGAGTGAGGGGAGATGGCCGTCGACGCCAAGGAACAGATCAAAGACCGGCTCAACATCGCCGACGTCATCGGCGAAGTCGTTGCCCTCAAGCCTGCTGGCAGGGGCCAACTGAAGGGCCTCTGCCCATTCCACGGCGAGAAGACCCCAAGCTTCCACGTCCACGCTGACAGGGGTTTCTTCTACTGCTTCGGTTGCCATGCGAAGGGCGACGTCTTCGACTTCGTCATGCGCACGCAGTCGCTGAGTTTCCCGGACGCCATGCGCCTTCTCGGCGCGCGGGCCGGTGTGGAGGTCACGCTCGGGTCGGCCAACGAGCCGCACAGGCGCGACTTGTATGACGTCAACCAACTAGCCCTCGACTACTTCCGGTCGCACCTCAGCGGCGCGCCCCTCGATTACTTGACGGGCCGCGCCTTGACGGCGGACACCATCGCCGGTTTCGAGTTGGGTTACGCCCCGAGCGGTTGGGACGGACTCTTACAGCACGCGCTGACCAAAGGGGTGCGCGAGGACGACCTCGTTACCCTCGGGCTCGTCGTCGAGAACGAACGCGGCAGGCGCTACGACAGGTTCAGGGACCGCATCATGTTCCCCATCCGCGACGGCCTCTCGCGCTTGGTGGGGTTCGCCGGGCGCGTCATGGACGGTTCGCTGCCCAAGTACGTCAACAGTCCGGAGTCCGAGCTATTCAAGAAGGGCGAGCTGCTCTACGCCCTAGACAAGGCCCGCGCAGACATCAGGCGCACGGGTGAGGTGGTGGTGGTCGAGGGCTACATGGACGTCATCGCCCTCCATCAAGTGGGCGTGCGCAACGCTGTCGCCGCCCTCGGCGCCACGCTCACGTCCGAGCAGGGCGATGCCCTCACGCGCCTCGACGCCCACTCGGTCAAGCTCGCGTTCGATGCGGACGAGGCCGGGCAACGCGCCGTGCTCGCCGGCCTCGACCAGGCGGTCGGCCGCACCTTCGTCGTTAGCGCAGTTACCGTGCCGTTCGGCAAGGACCCGGCTGAGGCCGTGCTAGGCGGGCACTTGGATGAGTTCCGGCAAGCGCTGGCACGGGGCGTCAGCGAGGTCGAGTTCCGCTTCAACCGCGTGCTCGAGCGGCACGACAAGTCGACGGTCGAGGGCCAGCGCGCCGTGCTCGAGGAACTGCAGGGCGTATTGCGCCCGCGCGCCGTCTTCGACCCGGTGGCGAGCGAGATGCGGCGCCTCGTCGTCGAGCACCTCGGCATCGACGTGGCAAGGCTAGATGACTGGCTGGCTAGCAAAGCGCGGCGGGCGCCAACGCCGACGGAGATGCGCGGCTTGCAGCGCCAGCGCACGGAGCTTGGGCAGGCGCGGCGCCTCGAGTTCGAGGTCGTCGCGCTGCTCCTCATGGAACCGCGTGCGTTGCGCGAGCGGCTCGAGCAAGTCGTGGCGGGTCTGCCGGACGGCGCCGAGGACTCAGCACTGCGAGAGTTCGAACGCTATTGCCTGCAGGCTAACTACGACACTACCGCCGTACTAGCGGTTTACCAACAACACGAGGAGGGTGCGTTAGTGCTCGAGCGCTTGCTGCGCGCTGATGCAGAGGAGGAGGGCCGCATCGACGTCGAGGACCAGTTGATGAAGAGCATGTCGCGGTTACGCGAGGTGAGCCTCGAGGAGCAGAAGGAGCAGGGGAGGGCGCGCCTGTTGGCGCGGCGCGCAGAGTTGGCTCGCGACCTTGCGGACAAGGGCGAGGACGACGAGGGCCTCACGGACCTGTATGGCGAACTGCATGAGATCCAGGGCGTGCTGGCGGCGCGTGACGCCGAGCGTAGGCTGAGGGTCCCGCAGTCGTTCACGAAGCAACGTAAACGGCGCGGTTGAGGGGCCGTTCTTGAGGGTATCGTGAGGCGATCTCGTGGTGTCGAGTTGCGGGAGCTCACTCTGCGAGGCGTTGTGCGCTGTTACCTGGTCGGGACGAATGTCCTTGATTGACACCCCCAGATTGCCTTGGTATGTTTGGGCGGAAACGCGTCAGGGGCGCTATTTTGCCGCACAACCGCGTTCTGAAGTAGCAGGTAATTGAAACGAACGATCCCGACGACATCAGGCCCCAACGAAGGTCCCGGTGTTGACGTGTGTGACGGAAGGAGGGCCGCTTGGAAGCTCAAGGAGAACGACTGCTCCAAGACCTAGTCACCCAGGAGAAGAACCTGGTGCGCAAGGTCGAGGAAGCCAAGGCTAAAGCGAAAGCCGAACTCGATCAGGCTACGGCGGACGCCGCTAAGCTCGTCGAGGAGGCCAAAGCGCGTGCCGAGGCTGCCGCTAAGCGCGACATAGCCGCCGCCGCCAAGGAGGCGGAGGACGCCCGCGAAGCCATCGTGCGTAGCGCCCGCGAGGGCGCAGAACTATTGCGCGATAAGGCAAGGAACAACAGTGAGCGCGCCGTGGCTGCGGTCCTGGAGAAGGTCCTGCCATGATCGCCACGATGGACCAGGTGGTGGTGGTCGGTCGGCGCAGCCGCGCCAAGGAAGTACTGACCAGCCTCCAGAACCTGGGCGTCGTCCAGGTAGATGCGCTCGATCCGGACGGTTCGCAAGACGCTGTCAAGCGACTGAAGCTCGCCGGCGCCGACCTCGAGGCGAAGGAGAGCTGGGATCGCCTGGTGGCGCGCTCGCGCTCGTTGCTCGCCGAACTCGGTGTTGACGCGGACGCGCAGGCGCGCGTCGAGGTCGGCGCCGACCCGGTCGCCATCGAGCGTGACCTCGGCCAAGTAGCCGAGCAAGTCGAACGCCTCGTCGCGGAACGCGGTGAGCTGACGGACGAGCTCGAACTCATCAAGACCTACCAGCCGCTCCTACGCGACCTCGCCCCCCTCCAAGGTCCCCTCGATGACGCCAAGTACCTGCGGGGCGTGGCGTTCTTCATCGAAGACGGCGGCCTCGAGAAGATCGCTCCGAAGGTCACCGACGAGCTGGGTGGCGCTGTCGAGTTCGTCAGCCGGCCGTTCCGCAACGGACGCCTCGCCGTCGCCGTCACGTTGGCTGGCCGCGCTGCCGACCTGCGCAGCGCGCTAGGCAAGGCGGGCGTATCCGAGATCATGCTGCCAGACAGTTACGCTCACCAGGGCGTTGCCAAGGCCGCGCACATGATGGAGGAGCGCGCTCGGGTCCTACCTCAGCGCCTCGACGCCATCAAGGCTGACCTTGCGAAGGTCGCCGGGCAGCAAGGCGCGCGCCTCGCCTCCCTCGACCGCGTTGCTCGCAACCACCAGGAGCGCTACGCGCGCTATCAGGACCTCGCCGAGGGCCGCTACGGTTTCGCCATGCAGGGCTGGGTGCCAACGAGCGACAAGGACAACGTCGTTGCCTCGCTCACCAAGCAGTTCGGCCCAGACATCGTGCTGAGCACGCGCGCGGCCGACGCCCACCACGATAAGGGCGTGCCTGTCAAGTTCGAGAACCCCGCGTGGGTGCGGCCGTTCACCGGTCTGCTCGCGCTCTTCGCGCCGCCCAAGTACGGCAGTTTCGACCCGTCGTGGACCCTCGCCGTGTTCTTCCCACTCTTCTTCGGGTTGGTCGTCGGCGACATGGGCTATGGCCTGCTGTTCGCCGGCATCGCCACCCTCTTGCGCAAGCGCGGGGCGGCGGGCAAGAAGCTCGACCTCGGGCCGCTGAACATCGTCGTGCCAGCGGCGGCGCTCAAGCCCATCAGCACCGTCATCTACTGGTGCGCCGCCTGGGCCTTCGTGTGGGGCTTCTTGTTCGGTGAGTTCTTCGGCAACGTCCTCGAGCGCTTCCCGGCAGGGCGCCCGGTGTTCTACACCACCCTGCACCATGAAGCCGGGTATGGCCTCATCAACATCCCGCTCTTCCGCGTCGAGGTGTTCACGCCCCTGCTGCTCCTTAGCATCGGCTTCGGCGTGCTGCAGGTGATCGGCGGCTGGCTGATCCGGGTCATCTTCGGCTTGAGGCACCACGACATGCGACACGTCTACGAAGGCATCGGCATGGCTTCAGGCTTGGCCGCCATCGTGCTGTTCGCCTGGGCGTTCCTCAACAGCTCGCTTACCCCGCTGGTCACGGGCCTCGTCGCGGTTGGGTTCCTCGTGTTCCTGGTTTGCACGGTCCTCGCCAAGATGCCGCTCATGCTCGTCGAGCTGATCTCGAACTCTGGCAACATCCTCAGTTACCTTCGACTTTTCGCGGTGGGCCTCTCCGCCGCACTGGTGGCTAACCTGTCCACCAACCTGGGCTTCGCGATCGCAGGCACCCTGCCGGTGATCGGCCCCATCCTCGGCATCGCCGTGGGTCTGGCCGTCCACCTGACCGCGATAACCCTTACGATCATTGGACATACGCTGCAGCCTTTGCGTTTGCAGTATGTCGAGTTCTTCACTAAGTTCGGCTTCTACGATGAAAGCGGCCGACCGTACAGACCGTTCAAGCTCCTAGGAGGAAAGTAATGAGTAAAGCAGTTCGCGTTCTCTCGGCAGTCTCCCTGTTCGCCCTCGTCGGTGCGGTGGCCTTCGCCCAGTCCGCTGGCGGCCCTGGCATCGGTGCCGGTCTTATCGCCCTCGGCGCTGGTCTAGCCATCGGCCTCTCCGCCATCGCCGTGGCCATCGCCCAGGCCGCCATCGGTAGCGCAGGCGCCGGCCTCCTCGCGGAGCGCCCTGAGGCCTTCGGTCAGGTCCTGATCTACCTCGTCATTCCAGAGACGCTCATCATCTTCGGCTTCGTCATCGCGTTCTTCCTGAACAACCAGATCGGCGGATAAGCGTGGCTGATCTTTCGGCTCTGCTCGAGAAAGAGGCGAGCACCGAGATCGAGACCATCCTCTCCGAGGCGCGGAAACGCGCCTCGGAGATCGTCGCAAACGCCAAGGCCGAGGCTAAGGCCTTAGAGGCGAGCCGTGCCCGCGCCGTCAAGGGCATGGGCGAGGCAACGCTGGTACGCGCCAAGTCGGCAGCGCAACTCGAAGCGTCGTCACTGCGGCTTAACGCCCAGCACGACGGCGTCCAAGGCGTCTTCGACAACGCCCGCGCTAAGCTCGACCAGCTCGCAAGCGACCCGATAGGTTACGTTCCCGTGTTCACCAAACTGCTATCCGAGGCCGTCGCAGGCGCGGGCAGCCAGGCGCCCCTCGCCGTCGTCGTGGCGCCGCAGGACCGCGCCGTGGCGGAAGACGCCGTCAAGTCCTCTGGCCTAAACGTCCCGGTCGAAACGGCAGACGACGTTAAGGGTGGAGTGCGCATCCGCACCGCCAACCGCAGCGTCATCGAGAACACCCTCTACGGTCGGCTCGACGCGCTGCGTAACGAGCTTGCCTCGGAGGTCTCGACGGCGCTGTTCGGCGCCAAGGCAGGTTGAGGCGTCATGTCCAGTGATTACGGCTACATCAACGCGCGCGTGCGCGGGATGAAGGCGAAGCTCCTGGGCTCCTCCTTCTACCAGGCGGCGCTCGACGCGACCGACTTCCGCGCCTTCACCGCCAGCCTCGCGCAGACGCCCTACATGCGTGAGCTGGAGGAAGCGCAGGCCCGCGGCTCCGGCCTCGGTGCCGTCGACCAGGCCGTCGCGCGCAACGTGTACCACACGGCGCACGGCCTCTTGACGTTCGCTGACGGTCGCCCGCGCGAACTCATCGGCATGCTGCTCATGCGCTTCGACCTTGCGAACGTCAAGGCCATCGCGCGCGGCAAGCACGCGGGCAAGAGCCTAGAAGAGATCCAAGGTTCGCTCTTCCCGGCAGGCGAGCTCAAGCCAACGCTACTTGACCAGGCGGCCGTCGCTAGCGACATGTCCGCGGCAGCTCAAGTGCTCGCCATCGCCCACACGGAAGTAACCACGGCCTTCCTGAAGGCCGCGCGGCGTTACCAGAACGACCTCGATCTCTACGCGCTCGAAGTCAGCCTCGATCAGGCTTACTACGCTGCGGTGCTCTCGCGCGCGGACGCGGCTCACGCCCCGGCCGGGCTCAAGCGCTACTTGCAACGTGAGATCGACGGCACCAACCTGCGCACGGCCCTCAAAGTACGCGGCGTCGGCGCGCAGGCGGCCGCCGAACTGTTCGTTCCCGGTGGCCGCGAGATCAAGCGCTCCGCCTTCGACGCCATCGTCAACGACACCGACGGCAGCGCACTGGCTGCGCTAGCTGGCGGCACCTTCGCCGCGGCGGCCGCCGCCGCGGCAGGCGGCAGCCTCAGCGACGCGGACGCCGAGATCCGCAAGGTCCTCGACGCTGACGCCCACAGGCTCTCCCTCGACCCCCTCGACATCGGCGTAGTAGTCGACTACTTGAGGCGCAAGGAAGCCGAAGCGGCGCACCTGCGCCTACTCGCTCGCGGCAAGTTCTACGGCGTGCCGCGCGAGGCGCTCGAGAAGGAGCTCGCGCATGCCTAAGTTGGTCGTGCTCACCGACGCGGAGACGGCCATCGGCTACCGCCTCGCCGGGGTAGAGGTACGCACCAGCGTGCCGAGCGAAGCCGTCCGCGCCCTAGACGACATCATCCACGAGGACGCTTACGGCCTGGTGGTGGTCGACGAGGGCCTCATCCACGACCCCGTCAAGGCCAGCGAGCGCGCCATGCGCGGCCGTGACCTGCCAGTGCTCTTGAGCGTGCCCAGCCTGGGTGCCGCCTTCGGCGCTAGCGACGACGCCGTAACTTACATGAAGGACTTGGTGCGGAGCGCGATCGGCTTCGACATCAAGCTGGAATAGCAGGAGAGATAATGGCCATCGAAGGCAAGATCCAACGCATCTCGGGCCCAGCCGTCATCGCCGAAGGCATGATGGGCGCGCGCATGTACGACATCGTGCGCGTGGGCCAGGAGAACCTCATCGGCGAGATCATCCGCCTGGACGGTGAGACGGCGTTCGTACAGGTGTACGAAGACACGGCCGGCCTTACCGTTGGCGAGCATGTCATCTCGACCGGTCTGCCCCTTGCTGTCGAGATGGGACCGGGGATGCTCAACGGCATCTTCGACGGCATCCAACGCCCCCTTGACAAGATCTACGAGGCGTCCGGCACCTACATCGACCGCGGCATCACCGTCAACTCGCTCTCGCGTGAGGCGAAGTGGAACTTCACGCCCACCGTCAAGCCAGGCGACAAGGTCGAACCTGGTCACGTGATCGGGACCGTGCCCGAGTTCCAGTTCGTGCACAAGATCCTCGTGCCACCGACCGCTTCAGGCGTCGTCAAGAGCGTCGCTCCCGCTGGCGAGTACACCATCGAGAAGGCCGTCGTCACGCTCGAGGACGGCACCGAACTCAAGCTGTACCACCCATGGCCGGTGCGCCAGCCGCGCCCCGTCGCCAAGAAGCTCGACCCGGTCACGCCGTTCCTCACCGGCATGCGCATCCTCGACGTGCTGTTCCCGCTCGCGATGGGTGGAACGGCCGCCATCCCTGGGCCGTTCGGCTCGGGCAAGACGGTCACTCAGCAGTCGATCGCCAAGTTCGGTAACGCCGACATCGTCGTATACGTCGGTTGCGGTGAGCGCGGGAACGAGATGACGGACGTGCTCGTCGAGTTCCCAGAACTCGTCGACCCGAAGAGCGGCGACCCGCTCATGCAGCGCACCGTGCTGATCGCCAACACCTCGAACATGCCGGTGGCCGCCCGTGAAGCGTCCATCTACACCGGCATCACGCTGGCCGAGTACTTCCGCGACCAGGGCTACTCCGTCTCGATCATGGCGGACTCCACGAGCCGCTGGGCTGAGGCTCTGCGCGAGATCTCCTCGCGCCTCGAGGAGATGCCAGCTGAAGAAGGCTACCCGCCTTACCTGTCCTCGCGTCTAGCTGCGTTCTATGAGCGCGGTGGGCGCGTGACGACCCTCGCTGGCGACGAAGCGGCCGTATCCATCATCGGCGCAGTCAGCCCGGCAGGCGGCGACTTCTCCGAGCCGGTTACGCAGGCAACGTTGCGCATCACGGGCTGCTTCTGGGCCCTCGACGCCTCGCTTGCTCGCCGCAGGCACTTCCCCGCGATCAACTGGAACCGCTCGTACTCGCTTTTCACGCCGATCCTCGAAGAGTGGTACCGCAGCACGGTGGCCGAGGATTACCCCGAGCAGCGCGACCGCGCAGTAACGCTCTTGCAGCAGGAGAGCGACCTGCAGGAAGTCGTGCAGCTCGTTGGTCCGGACGCCCTCCAGGATCAGGAGCGACTCGTCATCGAGGCAGGCCGCGTACTCCGCCAGGACTTCTTGCAGCAGAACGGTTACGACCCCGTCGACGCCGCCTGCTCCATGTCGAAGGCGTACGGCATGCTCACGATGATGCTGCACTTCTACGACCAGGCCAAGGCCGCGCTCGATAGCGGCGCGACCGTCGATGAGATCCTCAAGAGCCCGATCATCGAGAAGATCCAACGCTCCCGCTACGTGGCCGAGGACGAGTTCCCTGCGTACCGCGCCGGGGTAATGACCGAGCTCGATAAGGGCTTCGCGGTCGCCGCTTAAGGCTAGGAGTGAGATGAGCAGCAACCTACTCAAGAAGGTCTACAGCGAGGTCAGCTACGTTTCAGGACCGCTGCTGTTCCTCCAGAACGCACCTGAGCTGTCGTACAACGCCATCGTCCAGATCAAGGACGGCAACGGGCGCTTGCGCGGCGGGCAGGTCATCGAGGTGTCGAAGGAGTTCACGGTCCTGCAGGTCTTCGAGGAGACCTCTGGCATCGACCTCTCAAGCACCACCGTCAGCCTCGTCGAGAACGTCGCGCGCTTGGGCGTGGCGCGCGAGATGATCGGCAGGCGCTTCAACGGTGCGGGCAACCCGATCGACGGCTTGCCTGCAGTGGTGGCAGACAAGCGCCTCCCCATCGGCGGGGCGCCGATCAACCCGGTCGCGCGCCGCAAGCCGGAAGAGTTCATCCAGACCGGCGTGTCAACCATCGACAGTCTCATCAGCCTCGTTCGTGGCCAGAAGCTCCCGATCTTCTCCGGCTCGGGCCTCCCGGCTAACGAACTCGCCGCGCAGATCGCGCGGCAGGCGACCGTCATCGGGGAAGACACCGAGTTCGCCGTCGTCTTCGCCGCCATGGGCGTAACGCAGCGCGAGCTGACGTTCTTCACGCAAGAGTTCGAACGCACAGGCGCCCTCGCGCGTTCCGTGCTGTTCCTCAACAAGGCAGACGACCCGGCCGTAGAACGCCTCCTCACCCCGAAGATGGCGCTGACGGCGGCCGAGTACTTGGCCTTCGAGCAGGGTTACCACGTGCTCGTCATCCTCACGGACATGACCAACTATTGCGAGGCCCTCCGCGAGATCGGCGGCGCCCGCGAAGAGATCCCCGGTCGCCGTGGCTACCCCGGCTACATGTACACGGACCTCGCGTCCATCTACGAGCGCGCCGGCGTCGTCGAGGGCCTCAAGGGCTCCATCACGCAGCTGCCGATCCTCACGATGCCTGACGACGACGTCACGCACCCGATCCCTGACCTCACGGGCTACATCACGGAAGGTCAGATCTACCTGGCGCGCGCCCTGCACAACAAGGGTGTGTACCCCCCGATCAACCCGGGCCCGTCGCTCAGCCGCCTTATGAACAACGGTATCGGCGAAGGCAAGACGCGTAAGGACCACAAGAACGTCGCCGACCAGCTACAGGCCGCCTACGCCAACGGGCTCGACCTGCGGCGCCTCGTGGCTATCACGGGTGAGGACGCGCTCTCCGAGAACGACAAGCTCTACCTGAAGTTCGCGGACGAGTTCGAGAAGAACTTCATCAACCAGGGTAGCGAGAACCGCTCGATCGAGGACTCGCTCTCCATCGCGTGGGCCATCCTCTCGCAGCTCCCGAAGAGCGAGCTGACGCGCCTCTCCAACGACCAGATAGACAAGTACTACGGCGCCAAGATGGACGAGCTGTGGGGCGCCGCTCGCAGAGACCAGATCTGACGTGAGGGAGGTAGGCCATGGCTGAGAACATCGCTCCGACTAGATCCAACCTCCTGCAGAGGCGCGACCAGGTCAAGCTTGCCATCCGTGGCGCTGACCTGCTCAAGCGCAAGCGGGACGCCCTCGTCGGTGAGTTCTTCGCGCTCGTCAAGTCCTCACTCGAGGCGCGCCGCGACCTGTCGCGTATTAGCCGCGAGGCGTACTTCGCGCTGTTCCTCGCCAATGCCTGGGACGGCCCTGAGGCCGTTGGCAGCTTGGCTCTCGCCCAGCAAGGCGAACTCGAGATCTCGTTGAAGATGGAGAACATCTTCGGCGTCAAGGTCCCGCAGGTGCTGCCGCCGACGTTCGACGAGTCGTTACCGTTCTCGCCAGTGACGGCGGGAGCATCCACCCTCGAGGCCGCCAAGCAGTTCCGCAAGCTCGTCGAGGCCATCGTCAGAGTGGCAGCGACCGAGACGCGGCTGCGCAAGATCGGCGAGGAGATCAAGAAGACGAACAGGCGCGTGAACGCGCTGGAACAGCTCGTCATCCCCGGCATCAACTACGAGATAAGGCACATCCGCAGCGTGCTCGATCAGCGCGCGCTCGAAGAGGTGACGGTCCTCAAACGCATCAAGGCCAAGCTTCAAGCGCGCGATGAAGCGCGCGATGAAGCTCATGCGGAGGCCGCGAGGGCCTAGGCAGTCCAACCAGGTGCGTTAGCACCAGCGAGCCTCGCGCCGAGCGCCCCCCAGGGGGCGCTCGGCGCGTTCAGTTACCCCGACTGCCAGGCCGCTTGGAGTTGCCTTTTGTGTGTACCGCGCACGCGGCGGCCTTTGACATGGGCCAGCGCCAGCGTATACAGTCGCTCAGACCCCTTTCACTCCCTCGAAGGGGAGTCAAAATCCTATTCGCTAGTCCTCAGGAAGGTGGAGTAATGTCACGTACCGTCCGCATCCTCGTCGCGCTAAGCCTATTAGTAGGTGCTAGCACTGTCTTCGCACAGGGCCGCCTGCAAGCTATCAAGGACCGAGGAGAGCTCCGCTGCGGCGTCAACGCCAACCTCCCCGGCTTCGGTTACGTAGATTCCGCTGGTGATTACCAGGGCTTCGACGTCGATTTCTGCCGCGCCATCGCTGCTGCCGTCTTCGGCGACGCATCCAAGGTCGTTTACCGCCCTCTGACCGCCGGCGAGCGCCCAACCGCCCTGCAATCTGGTGAGATCGACGTGCTGATCAGGAACACCACGCGCACCAGCATCCGCGAGACCGACTGGGGCGCCAACTTCGCTCCCACTACCTACTACGACGGCCAGGGCTTCATGGTGCGCAAGGACTCCGGCATCAACAGCCTGCGCGACTTCGAGGGCCGCTCAGTGTGCGTCCAGTCAGGTACCACCACCGAGACGAACCTCGGCACCACGCTCGCAGGCCTCGGCGTGCAGTTCACTCCGGTCATCTTCGAGACGGCGCCAGTGCTCATCGCCGCCTACGACGATGGCCAGTGCGACGGCTGGACGACCGACACCTCGGGTCTCGTCTCCTACCAGCAGCAGCTCCGCCAGCCTGACGATCACAAGATCCTGCCCGTCGTGATCTCCAAGGAGCCCCTCGGGCCAGCCGTCCTCCACGGTGACGACAACTGGTACGACGTCGTCAGCTGGACCGTCTACGCGCTCTTCAACGCTGAGGAGTTCGGCGTCACGCAGGCCAACGTCGACGAGCAGCTGATCAGCGCCAAGGATCCGCAGATCCTGCGTCTCCTCGGCGCCCCGGGCGCGGAGTCGTACGTGCAGGCCTTCGGCCTCAGCTCCAACGCCTTCTACAACGCCATCAAGGCCGTCGGTAACTACGGTGAGATCTTCGAGCGCAACCTCGGGGCCAGCTCCGTGTTCGGGCTCGAGCGCGGTCTCAACGCCCAGTACTACGAGGGTGGCCTCATCTACGGGTACCCCTTCAACTGACCTTTAGCTAGACAGTGGGGCGCCTGCTCGGCGTGGTTTCAGCAACGCGCGAGCAGGCGCCTCAGCACTCACTAGCTGGCTAGGCGACCAAACCCTTATGACAGAACACGCAGAATCTCTTAGATGGTAGAGGCCAAAGCTCCGGCCCGCGGCGGCGCCACGGTAGTGCCGTTCTGGCGCAACGTCAAGGTTATCGGCGTCATCGCGCAGCTCGGCTTCTTGGTGCTCATAGTGGCGGGCGTTGGGGTGCTAGTCAACAACGTCGTAACTGCCCTGGCGGCGGCTAACCTTCCCGCCGACTTCTCTTTCCTCACCAAGCCGGCTGGCATCCCTATCGCTGAGCGGGCCATCCCGTACGAAGTGACGGACACGTACGGGCGCGCCCTCGTCATCGGCATCCTGAACACCCTCAAGGTCGCCCTAGTCGGCGTGGTGCTCGCCACCATCCTCGGCGTCCTCTTCGGGGTCATGCGCTTATCTGGCAACTGGCTCATCCGCAACATAGCCAGCGTCTACGTCGAGGTGCTCCGCAACATTCCCCTCGCCGTGCAGATCGTCTTCTGGTACTCAGCTATCTTGCTGCCCTTCCCGCCCCGCATAAGCGACCCGATCGCGCTGCCTGGCGGCCTGCTCATGTCCAACGTCGGCCTGGCGTTCCCCGCGCTCTACCCGACCTACGATTTCGTCGCCTGGGTGCCCTATCTCATCGGAGGCGTCGTCCTGGCGGCCGCCGCAACCCTGTGGCGTGTGCGGCAGTTGCGGCGCAACGACAGCTTCGGACGCGTGTGGCCTTTCCCGGTCGTGGCGTTCCTAGTGGTCGCCGGCATCGGCCTCGGGCTCACCTACGTCAACGACAAGGTGCCGGACAACCTTACCTTCACCTACGAGGCAGATAGAGGGCGCGGCACCACCGCTTTCGTAGTGGACGGCAAGGCCCGGCCAGCCGCGTTCGTGCCTGTCGACGTCAGCATCAAGGCCGCCACGCTCACGACGACGAGCCAGAACCTCGTCGAGTCGCGCCAGGTCATCAGCGGCACGTTCCGCTTCCCGCTCATCGGCAAGCACGAGGCGAGCGACTTCACGGTCGCGTTCGCCGATCCGGCGGCGGCGGCCGCTAGCGGCTTGAAGCTCGAGATCACGGACTTCCCTTCGGTCGGCATCGTTTACGCGGACCGCAACGACAACGACCGTCTCGACCAAGGTGAGGACATCGACCCGCAGACGGGGCGCGGTTACGGCGGGGTAGACGTCGTGATGACGCTCACCGACTTCAACCGCATGCTGGTATCCGATCGCGATGGTCAGATCCGGACGCCGCTCTTCAAGTCCGCCGCCGCGGCGCGGGCCGACACGAGCGGAGAGAGCGCGCTACCGCGGCCAGGCACGCGCTTCTCGGCCTTCGGGAACGACGCGGCAACGGACGCAGCTGAAGGAGTGGTGGCCGACACCAAGATCCTGCCAGTTGGGGCGCTCGTCCTCAGCCGCGCCTACGTGCCCGTCAGCAACTACGAGGGCGGCATGCGCCTGACTGTCAACTACCTGGCGTTGCTCCTTGCTCTCGTGGTCTACACGTCATCGTTCATCGCCGAGATAGTGCGCGGCGGCATCTTGGCGGTACCGAAGGGGCAGACCGAGGCGGCGCGCGCCATCGGCCTGTCTGGCTATCAGACCTTCAGCCTGATCGTCTTCCCGCAGGCCATGCGCATCGTGTTGCCGCCCATGATCAGCCAGTACCTGAACCTGACGAAGAACTCGTCGCTCGCCTCGCTTGCCGGCTACGCGGAACTCTTCGTCATCGCCAGCGTCATCAGCAACCAGACGGGTGCCGCCATACCTATCGCGCTCCTCCTGATCGGCGCCTACCTCGCAATCAGCCTCGCGTTCTCAGTTGTCCTCAACCAGGTCAACGCGCGCTTGGCCCTCGTGGAGCGTTGATATGTCAGTCGTGATCCCCCCACGCCCGGCCCCAGTCAAGACGCAGACCGCCGGTTACTGGATGCGCCGCAACCTCTTCAGCGGCCCGTTCAACACGATCCTCACGCTGCTCTCGGCCGTGTTGGTCGTGTGGGCGGGTTACAACCTCATCAACTTCGTCTTCATCGAGGCCTCGTGGGGCCAAGTGTGGCGCAACATGAAACTCTTCGGCGCCTACCGCTACCCGACCGAGTTCCTGTGGCGTCCGCTCCTAGCCATCGGCACCATGCTCGGGCTCATGGGCGTCATGGCTGGCGCAGGGGGCCGCAAGTCGATCGTCGGTAGCGCTTTCGTGGCGCTGCAGGCGTTCGTGGCGGTCGTGGCGCTGATCGCCATCGTGTTCTGGCCATCCGTCCGCTTCCTATGGCCCATGGTGTTCGTTCTCGGTGCCATCGGGTATGGGCTTGGGTCGCGCTGGCCAAAGAGCACCGTCAAGCAGTTGCCGTGGGCGTGGGGCGCGTGGCTGGTCTTCGGCTACCTGGTGCTGGCTGGCTTCACGGCGGCTGGACCCATGACGAAGGTGCCCGTGCGCGACTGGGGCGGGTTCCTTCTCACCCTGATCCTCTTCACCGGCATCGTGCCTAGCTTCCCGCTCGGCATCGCCCTGGCGTTGGGCCGCAATAGCAAGCTGCCCGCCATCAAGTACATCTGCATCGGCTTCATCGAGATCGTGCGTGGCGCGCCGCTCATCATGTGGTTGTTCATCGCCTCGCTCCTGTTGCCGCTCATCTTGAACGTGGACGCCAACTCGCTCCCAGCCATCATGCGCGCGTACGTGGCCATCACGCTCTTCTCGGCCGCTTACATGGCCGAGAACGTGCGCGGCGGGCTGCAAGCCGTACCGCGCGGGCAGGGCGAGGCGGCGCGCGCGCTTGGCTTGTCCGCCTGGCAGACTACTCTCCTCATCGTCCTCCCGCAGGCGCTCAGGGCCGTCATCCCGGCCATCGTCGGTCAGGCCATCGGCCTCTTCAAGGACACGTCGCTAGTCTTCATAGTCGGGCTCGTAGACTTCTTCAAGGTGGGAGACATCGTGTCTGGACAACCTGAGGCGTTGCTCATCACCGGAGGCGTCAAACTAGAGACGTTCTTGTTCATCGCCAGTATCTACTTCTTCTTCGCGTACCGCATGTCGTTGGCCAGCCGCCAGCTCGAACGCCGGCTGGGCGTGGGCGAGCGGTGACGGTGCGCGCGGTACCATTCACACCACCGGAGGTAACGCGTGAGTGACCTAGCCAGCGCGCCCAGCTCTGTCCGCGCCGACTCGCCCACGACCGGCGAGACGATCATCGACATCGAGGGCCTCAACAAGTGGTTCGGTGAGTTCCACGTCCTCCGCGACATCTCGCTGTCCGTCAACAAGGGCGAGGTCGTCGTGATCATCGGGCCGTCAGGTTCCGGGAAGTCGACGCTCATCCGCTGCATCAACCGCCTCGAGGAGCACCAGCAGGGCAAGATCGTCGTGGACGGCGTCGAACTAACCGACGACGTGCGTGCCATCGACCAGATCAGGCGCGAGACGGGGATGGTGTTCCAGTCGTTCAACCTCTTCCCGCACTTGACGGTCCTCGACAACATCACGCTCGCGCCGATCCGCGTACGCAAGTGGAAGAAGTCGAAGGCGGAGGAGCGCGCGCGCTACTTCCTCCAGAAGGTCGGCATCCCTGAGCAGGCGCACAAGTACCCCGGCCAACTCTCCGGTGGTCAGCAGCAGCGCGTCGCCATCGCCCGCTCCCTCACCATGGAGCCGAAAGTCATGCTGTTCGACGAGCCGACGAGCGCGCTCGACCCGGAGGTGATCGGCGAGGTGCTGCAAGTGATGGTCAACCTCGCCAAGGAAGGCATGACGATGGTCGTCGTGACGCACGAGATGGGCTTCGCGCGGGAGGTCGGTGATCGCGTCATCTTCATGGACGCAGGGCAGATAGTGGAAGTCGGCAGCCCCGAGCACTTCTTCTCGAACCCGCACGAGGCGCGTACGAGGGCGTTCCTCTCCAAGATCCTGTGAGGCAAGCATGGCCGCGCGGTATGTCACACTCCTAGACAGCCGCTGGAACCTAGACTGACGGCATGATGCGAACTTGTGGCAGAGCGCTATGACCGACGCCAACGGTAGCCGCGGCATCCGGATAGCCGACGTCCTACGCAACATCGTGGTGAAGGGCGCTTCCGACATCCACTTGCAGGCGGGCGCCCCTCCTTTCATGCGGATAGACGGTGAGCTCTACCCGTTCGAGGGCGTGCCGACCCTCACCCCTGAGCAGACCGAGCAGATCGCGCTCGCCATGATGAGCGAGACGCAACGTGAACTGTTCAGGCACAGGCACGAGGTCGACTTCGCGTTCACCATCCCGAACGTGGCGCGCTTCCGCTGCAACGTGCTGCGCCAACGCGGCTCCGTTGGCGTGGTCATGCGCGTCATCCGCGACGCCATCCCCAGCTTCGAGTCGCTTGGGCTGCCTGGCGGCGTCGTCACCGACTTAGCTAGTCAGCCGCGCGGTCTCGTGCTCGTCACCGGCCCAACGGGCTCCGGCAAGACGACGACCTTGGCTGCCATGGTCGACTTCATCAACCGCCGTTTCGCGCGCAACATCATCACGATCGAGGACCCCATCGAGATCCTCCACCGCAATCAGAAGAGCCTCGTCATCCAGCGCGAGATCGGGCTCGACACGGCCGACTTCGTCGGCGCGCTCAAGTTCGCCATGCGCCAAGACCCAGACGTGATCATGGTCGGTGAGATGCGTGACAAGGAGACCGTCGAGGCGGCGATCTCCGCCGCGCAGACCGGCCACCTGGTGTTCAGCACGCTCCACACGCTCGACACCATCAGGACCGTCAACCGGATCATCGACTTCTTCCCGCCGCACGAACGCGATCAGATCCGGATCTTGCTAGCCGAGTCGCTGCTAGGAATCCTTAGCCAGCGCCTGCTCGGTAGTTCTGACGACTCCGGCCGCGTGCTCGCCCTCGAAGTGCTCATCAACACGCCGCTCATCCGCGACTACATCAAGGACGAGGAGAAGACGCCGCTCATCAAGGAAGCGCTGATGCAAGACAACCTGCGCGGCATGCAGACCTTCGATCAGCACCTCGTCGAGCTGTACTTGGCCGGGCGCATAACCATGGAGGACGCCACCTTCACGGCGACCAGTCCGCACGAGTTCCGCCTCATGGTCACGCAGCGCCAGGGCGGTCTCGGCATGGACGACCACGATGAGGTGAGTGGCCTCACCAAGTCGCGCTCCAGCTACCGGCGCTAACCCACGTACTGCTCGTCGGCCTCCCACGCGTCTGGGAGGCGCCTGCCCCTAGCGCGCAGTAGCGGCCGAACGAGGCCAGCCAGGTAGAGGGAGCCCGCTATGAGCACGGTGCGCGGCTCCTCCGTGCTCGCCGCCGTGGTTAGGGCCAGGTCGAGGGCTGCTTCCGTGTCGGCTACGAACGTGCGCGCGCCAAGGTGAGGTGGCGCCCCTTCGCCGTGCGCCGCCTCCGTGACGATGACCTCGTGAGCGCCTTCTACTAGCGCCTGCAAGACCTGAGCCCCCTGCTTGCGGGCGAGCGACCCGAAGACGAGCACGTAGCCAGCAGGTAACTCGGCGACTAGCCTGCGTGCCGCGGCGGGATCGTGCGCACCGTCGAGGACCACGAGCACGTCGGGCTTGCCTGCGCTTGGGCAAGGCAAGCTGAAGCGCTCGAGCCGCGCCGGTAGGGAAGGCGCACCCAGCCCAGCAGCAACGGCGGCCTCGTCGGCGCCGAGCAACCTCAACCCAGCCGCGGCCAAGCGTGCGTTGGCGCGGCGGTTCGCTTGGTGTATGCCGCTGGTGGGGCCAGGGTGCGCCAGTGCGGCGGCGATCGCAGGGGGCAACGTGAAGATGCTGGACTGCGCGTCAGCGGCGCTCGGGGCGTCTAGGTAAAGCGGCGCACCTAGCGCCCTGGCCGCCTCCTTGACGAGCGCCACGACTTCCGGCTGCTCCGCGCCGCACACGACCGGCACGCCCTGGCGGAAAGCGCCAACCTTGTCTTGGGCGATGGTTTCCAAGGTGGGCCCTAGCGCATCGAGGTGATCGAGGTCGACGTTGGTCAGCACCGTGAGGCTTACGGGATCGACGGCGCGCGTGGCGTCGTGACCGCCGCCGACGCCAGCCTCTAGCACCCCTGCGCTCGTGCCGGCCTTAGCGAACTCGCTGAGCGCTAATGCCAAAGTCCACTCGAAGAACGCGGGCCTCGTCTCCTCACCGAACGGCCAGACAGCGTCTAGCGCGCGGGCGGTCGCTACGAACTCCACGACGGCCTCGCGCGTCACGGGCTTGCCGTCCACCGAGATGCGCTCCTCGAACGCCTCGACATGCGGGGAGAGGAAGCGCCCGGTTCGCATGCCGCTAGCCGATAGTCCACTAGCGAGCATGGTCGTCACGCTGCCCTTGCCGTTGGTGCCCACCACCACGGCCGTGAGGGGCGGCGGCGCTAGCCGCATGCTCGCCAGTAGCTGCGTGGCGCGCGCGCTAGTGCGTGGCGCGCCCGCCCTAGTCCGCGTGAAGAGCCAGTCGAGGGCTGCTTGGTAACTGAGCGTTGTCGTCACGGCACCAGGCAGGTGGTCAGCTGCGCCGCCGCCTGCGTGGCCGACGCTTCGCAGGCCGCTCGCCCTTGCCGCGCGCCGCTTGACCCTTGCGCGGCTCTGGCGTCTCGCCGAACGGTTCGAGCGACGCCTCGCTGGCGAGCTTGATCAGCACGGCATCGAGGTGGCCTTCTGCTAGGCGCTGCGTGAGTTTGAGGATGTGGTGCGGGGCAGCGACGTCAACGTAGACGACGCTCTGCCCAGGGTGCAACAAGTAGGCGCGCGCCCGCTTCTTCCCGAACGCCGTGTCGAGGTCCACCTCACCAGCGAACTGGACGCTCACGTCCTTGCCGAGCATGGGCACTACGGCTGGCTGGTTCAAGGCCTCGAGCGAGCGCAACTCGTGAAGCAAGCCAAGTGGGTCGCGGTAGGGCGCGACGTAAGGCATGCTCGCCTGATCCTTGGGGCCCTTCACGGCCGACACCAGACCCGTTTGGGCGTCGAACGTGACGTCGAAACTCCGGTTGTCGTTGCGGTCCTGCGTCGTCTCTAGGTAACGCAAGGAGAAGAAGCGTTGCGCGTGGGACCGGCTGCGCTGCACCACGGTGGCGTTGCCGAGCGCCCCCTGGAACTGCGAGCGACCCTCCAACTGCGTGTGGCGGCCACGCTGTTCCATCTTGAGAACCTGAGTCCCGGCCGGTTTGCCGCGGTACGTCAGGCGGAAGCTCATGACCTCGACGGACATGGCGCCAATCTACCACCGGGCCGGTGCGGGGACCGTCAGGCTGGGCTCGGGCGTTAGAAGGGCAAGTCCCCGTCGCTGAGGGAGCTCAACTCTTGCGTGCTCCGGCCCTGCCTGAGGACGTTCATCAGTAGTGAGACGATGGCGGGGTCGAGAGTCTTGCCTGCGCGCGCCTCGAGCGCCTTCTCTACCTCGCGCAAGGGGAGGGCCTGACCGCGTTCGCTGCTTAGCAGGTCGAAGGCGTCTGCTACCGCCACGACCCGCGCGAGGAGCGGGATGTCTTCCTTGCGGAGGCCGTCCGGGAAGCCGGAGCCGTCCCACGCCTCGTGGTGGTGGCGGATGCCCTCGGCGGAGGCCGCGAGGAGGTCGGAGGCTGCCACCATGTTGGCTCCGCGTTGCGGGTGGTCGAGGTCCTCGATGCTCGGGTCGAGGCCGTTGCCTAGCTTGCCGATGTCGTGGAGCATGGCGGCGAAGTAGAGGTCGGCTAGCTGTGCCCGTGAAGCGCCAAGGGCGCGGCCGAGTGCCAAGGCGTACGCGGTCACGCGTTCCGCGTGGCCTAACTGCGCGAAATCGGAAGACTCGAATGCCTGCACGAAGGCGCGAGTGAACTGCACGAGGCTAAGCTTGGCAAGCCGCAGTTCTTGCGCCTGACCGTGCGCTTCGCCGAGGACCGCCGCCCAGCGCGTCGCTTGCTTCAGATCGTCATCGTTGAAGGCGGGCGGCCCGTTGCGGTGAAGGATAAGGGCCCCGTAGCGCTCGTAGCGCCCGACCACTGGCACGACGAGGGCGCTGGTGGCGTCACGCATACCCAGGTCGCCATAGTCGGAGCGCGTCGCGGGGTCGTTGCTCGTGAACAGCTCTGCCACTAAGTTGGGCACGATCCGCGGGCCGGGACTACGCCATGGCCCGTTCGCCGGGGTCAGCTCGAGCAGCGCGTCAGAGTAGCCGACTTGCGCTTCGAAGCGGTAACCAGCGCTGCCGTCGCCGGCCACGACGTAGCCGCGCACGTCGCCAGCAAGCCCAGCGCGCAACGCCTTGAGTACCTCAACGCTGCGGCCCCGTGGCGTTCTGGCGCCAACGAGGGCCTCGTTGAAGGCCAGGGCGTCTGGCGCCGTGACGCCAGCTCCGCTCGAGAAGATGCGTTTGAACATTCACCACCTACGGCCGCGTGAGTGGCAGAGCGGCCGTGTGGCGAGCATACCCGCGCGGAGCCGGGTGACGATGCGAGGTACTGGTCATCTGAGCCAGCCGCCCTCACGCCTGCCGCCTCGGTAGAATGGCCGGCATGCTCGACCTGCGCTTCATTCGCGAGAACCAGGCCGCCGTCAGGCGCGCTATCCAAGCCAAGCAGATGCCAGAAGCCGTCCTCGCCCTCGACCGGCTGCTGCTGGTCGATGAGGAGTACCGCATCCTCAAGCGCGACCTCGAGGAGGGGCAAGCGCAGCGCAACGCCAACGCGCGCTTGGTTGGTCAACTGAAGCGCGAGGGCCGTGATGCCGCCGAGCTGATGAGCGCCATGAGCGCCTTGTCCGACGAAGTCAAGCGGCTCGAGGACCGCGAGCGCTCACTGCAAACTCAACTTGACGCGCTCTCCCTCGAGATCCCGAACTTGCCTCATGAGAGCGTGCCGTACGGGGTGACTGAGCACGACAACGTCGTCTTCAAGGAGTGGGGCGTCAAGCGCGACTTCGGTTTTGCGCCTGCCCCGCACTGGGACATCCTGACTTCTCACGGTTGGGTCGACTTCGACGCCGGCGTCAAGGTGGCAGGGGCGGGTTTCCCCGTCTTCAAGGGCACGGGTTCGCGCCTCGTCAGGGCCTTGCGCAACTACTTCCTAGATCGCCTCGATGCCGCCGGTTACTCAGAGATCGTGCCGCCGCTGATGGTGAACGCGGCGTCCGCCACCGCCACCGGCCAGTTGCCTGACAAGGAGGGGCAGATGTACGAGGTGACGGACGGCTTCTTCCTCATTCCCACGTCGGAGGTGCCCGTCACCAACGTGCACCGCGACGAGATCCTCGATCAAGCAGCGCTGCCCATCAAGTACACGGCGTTCACGCCGTGCTTCAGGCGCGAGGCCGGCAGTCACGGGAAGGACGTTCGCGGCCTCAACCGCGTGCACCAGTTCGACAAGGTTGAGATGGTGCAGTTCGTGGCGCCCGAGGAGTCGTACGCGGCCTTGGAGGAGATGACGCGTCACTCGGAGGCGCTGCTCGAAGAGCTCGGCCTGCCGTATAGGCGCCTGCTGATGTGCACGGGCGACCTTGGCTTCACGCAGGCGAAGAAGTACGACTTGGAGGTGTGGAGCCCAGGCCAGGAGCGCTGGCTGGAGGTGTCAAGCATCAGCAACATGGAGGCGTTCCAAGCTAACCGCCTCCGCACGCGTGCGCGGCCGGGCGGCGCGGCGGGCAAGGGCAAGACGGAAGTCGTTCACACCCTTAACGGCAGTGCGCTCGCGTTCCCGCGCACCATCGCAGCGTTAGTCGAGACGTACCAGGAGCAGGACGGCAGCGTCACCGTCCCCACCGCACTGCGCCCTTACCTAGGGGCTGACAGCTTGCGGTAGCGCTCAGGCGTCGTCGAGGATGCGCGGGACCCTGAAGAAGCCGTCTTGGGTGTTGGGCGCGAGTGCCAAGGCGGCGGCTCGAGGCAGTGAGGGGGTGGTGCTGTCTGGCCGCATCACCGAGGCGGGAGCTAGCGGCGGCGTCCACTCAGGTTCGTCATCTACATCTAGTTCCTGAAGGCGGGCCAGGTAGCCTAGGAGCACTTCCAGGTCGGCGGCCACGGCGTCCGCTTCACTCGGTGGGAGTTCCAAGCGCGCCAGGCGCAGTAGGTGCTGTAACCGCTCGTCTGCGTCGCTCACGCGGGGATGCTAGCACGCCAGGTACTTAGAGGAGCCCAGCCACCAGATAGAAGACCACGGCGAGCGGCAGCGCAGGCAGCATGGCGGCGACCTTCAGGCGTTTGATCTCGAGCAACCCTAGGCCGAGCGCGACGATCATCAGGCCGCCGACGCCGTTCACCAGCAGGACGCTAGGGTCGGTCGTTGGGTCCGGGATGAGGTTCGCGAAGGCGCCGGCCGCCAGCGACAACCCGCCCTGGTAAATCAGGACGATCACGGCGGAGGCGGCCACGCCGAAGCCTAGGCTCGTCGCGAGCGCCAGGGCGGAGAAGCCGTCGAGCGTCGACTTGAGCACGAGGAAACCTGCCTCGCCGGTCAGACCGTTCTGGATGCTGCCGAGAAGCGTGAGCGGGCCGACACAGAAGAGCAGCGTCGCGGCAACGAAGCCCTCCGTGAAGCGCCCACGACCGCGCAGCCTGCGCTTGAGGATCTCGCCGAGGTGCTCGAGCCCAGCTTCGATGCGCCACCACTCGCCTAGCGCGGCCCCGACGGCCAGGGCAAGGAGACCGATTATCACGCCAGGCGGGTCGCTTACCTTTCCGAGGTCGAAGGCGTTCGCCAGGCCGATGTAGATGGTGACGAGACCGATCGCCTGCATGACGGCCGTCGTCACGCGCGGCGGGAGCTTGCCGCGCAGCGCTAAGCCGAGCCCCGACCCGACGAGGACGGTGGCTACGTTGAAGAGCGTGCCCCACGTCTGGTCGAGTAGCGTCAAGGCGTGTGCCCCTCGTCGACTTGCTCTGAAGGAGGCGGCCTGCGTAGTACGAGCACCGTCGTGATGATGCCAGCCAAGAGGGGGATGCCGACGAGCCAGATCAGCCACGTCGACAGCGACTTTGGGGCGATGGGCGTTGGCGGCAACACGAAGGCGATGGCGCCGTTCACCGCTCCGCCTACGGCGAGTTCGACGTTCGCTATGGCCTCCTCGTTGAGGAAGGTCGTGTCGCGAACGCTCAAGGTGTACGCGCCGGTCTCTGGCGCGACGACCTGGCCGAAGTACACGCCCTTGACGGCCGTCTCAGAGAAGCGTGCGGACGCTACCCGCGGATCGCTAGCGAGGAACTCGCTTGCGTCGCTACCGATGGCGCTGGCGGGGACGGCGCCGGTGTCGGCCGCCGGGTCGACGACGCGTAGCTCGATTCTCACGTGCGCCTTCTCGACCGGTACGAGCAGCGTGTCCTCGAGGCGCAGGGTGACTTCGAGTGGCGCCCCTGGCACGGGCGGGTCCGGGACAACGCTGAGGTTGCCGATGACGAGCGTTGCGTGCGCGGCCGCTGTGGCGCCGACACCGAGCGTTACCAGACAGGCGGCGGTAATGAGACCGCGCGTCCACCGCAGTAAGGGCATGTCACTCCCCACTAACTGTCGTCTCCAAGTTCCACAAGTACTCGCGCGTCGTGAGACCCGAGGCGTGGACTTCGGCGGCTAGTTCACGGCCGAGGTAACGGTAGTGCCACGGCTCGTACATGTAACAGGTGATGCTCTCCTTGCCGCTGGGGTAGCTCATGACGAAGCCGTAACGCCAGGCGTTAGCAGCGGTCCAGGCGCCCTCCGGCGTGGTCGCCCAATCAGCCAGGTCCCAGGCTGGCGGGCCGCCGCGCGTGCGCAAGTCGAGGGCGGTGCCCAACTGGTGCTCCGAGTGCCCAGCGCGGGCGCTGGAGCGCAACGCCTGCTCGTAGCCGTCCTCGGCAACCCACCCATCGAACGTACGCTGCTGGTAGTCGAACGAGCGGTAAGCGGAGATAACCTCTAGCGCTATGCCTGCCGCTTGCGCGTCCTGGACGAGCGCCTGCAGGTCGGCCACCCCGACTTCCCTGAACAGCATGCCTGCCGGCGCCGCATAGCGGGAGATGCCGGAGAGGGCAGCGCCTAAGTCGACTAGGTCGGTTGGGGCGTAAGCAGCTGGGAGCATGAAGCGGGTGTCAAGCACCGTATAGGGCCAATCGCCCAACTCCGCGCGGGCGGTAGGCTCGTCACCCACCTCGCAACTAGGTAACGCGCGCTTGCTAATGGTGCTAACGGCCATGACCCCCTGTTCGGGTTCGGACTGCGTAGGGCTCGGCGCTCCGGCTGGCGCGAGTGGCCCCGCTGGTTCGCCGCTTTCGGTCGTGGCGGCGACCGGTTCCGGTGTCCCCACGGCCGCCACGGCAGCGACGGCAACCCACACCACCGCCAGCGTGACGAGCGTCAGCGCGGCGGCGCGCCTGAAGCGCTTCCTCATGGTAGTGGCCCGAGGACGGTGCCGCGCATCTCCATCGGTTGCGCCAGTATCACGAGCTGCAAGGCGGTGAACGCCAGGACGTAGAGGGCGACGGGCCACATGGCCAACACCCAGCGCCTGCTGCCGAAATCGCGCCGCGCGATGCGCACGGCAGTCGCAAGGGCCACTCCCGTGTAGGTGGCGCCGATGAGCGCCTGAATGGGGAAGAGCCAGCGCGTGGGCACCATCTGAGCGAGGCGCCAGTTCGGGTCGAGCAGCAGTCCGCGGTACTCGAAGAAATGCTGGAACACGGGCACTACGCTAAGCGCCCCCGTGAGGAAATGGAAGACGTAATGTGCGCCCCAGAACCCGAAGCCGAGCGCGACCGTCACGTAACCCCAACGCTTGAACGCGGCAAGTGGCCGTGGTCGCAACCCACCGAGGAGGTCAGCTAGGACGGCGGCGCCGAGCAGCAGGGCTAGGCCAGCAGCGGTGACGAGCAGATAAGTGACGGCGAGCAGCAGGAACTCGTCACGCGAGCCGATGAAGCTGGAGAGACGCTCGACGAAAACGTAGAACGGGGAGATCATGGCAAGGGCGTTGACCACGCCCCAGTACGCCAGCAGCACGCCGAGGGCAAGCGCCGAAAGGCCGAAACGCCGTGCCCACGGTTGACGACTTAGTTCGCGCCCGGGCGCCCTCACCGATAGAGCTACGTTGTCGTATGGGCAGGCGCGCACGCAGTTGAAGCAGTAGGTGCAGTCGAGGTTGCTCGTGATGGTGGGTACTAGCAGGTCGCTCTCGCAACCAGGGAAGTAACCAACGCCGTTCGGGTTGGTGATCTCGGCCACGGGTATGAACGCCGCCTTGGTAGGCCCGCTTGGCGCCTCGGCGTAAGTCTCGCGGCCGTGAAGACAAGGCTTGTGGACGCAGCTGCGGCACACGTCCGGGTCGACGGCCACTACTTGGCTCGGCGAGACCGTGCTCAATGCGAAGTTGAAGTTCCCGAGCGGGCAGACGTACCGGCAGAACGTGCCGGCCGGGAACACGGTGTCGACAACCAACGCCGCCCCGAAGTAGCCGATGGCCAGCCAGGCGGTCAGCCACGGGCTCGCCCACAGGTCGAACGCCTCGTAGCTGATGAAGTACAGGATGGTGATGCCGAGCACGAGCCACTTGTTGCGCAGCATGCGCGGGAACGTGAAGCTGCGAGGCAAGAGGCGCTTGAGCCCCTTTGACGCTCCGCGCGTGAGCATGAGCGGGCACGCGGCGCAGAAGGCGTTGCCGAAGATGGCGAGGGCCAATACCACGAGACCTCGGTAATGAAGCCAGGTGGCCGTCGTCGCGACGTTGCGCGGCGCTAACTGCCTGCCCGTAAGCCCGTCGACGATCACGAACAACGCAAGCAGCAGGAGTGGGAGTTGGAAGACTAGGCGCCCGTACTTCCAGCGCGCCACGCGCCTCAGGCCCGGCAGGCGGAAGAGGTCGAAGTTGTTCGGTTGATCGACGAACGGGCCGCTGGCGCGCGGCAGCTCGACCGCGCCTGCGCCGGGTGGCGGCGTCATTTCGGGGCGACGGTCGTCAGGAGTTCCGTGCGGGCGCGGGAGCCGCTTGAAGTCGACACGTCTACGGTCACTATCCAGTCGCCGGCCATGGTGAAAGCGAAGCTTTCCGCACGGTAGCTGCCTGGTTGGGTCTCTGAGGCGGTCGCGGTCACCGGTTGCATGCCAGCGTGGGTCATGTCACCCGTGACCTTCACCGTCGCGCCGCTAACGGGCGTGCCGGCATCGCTCACCTCGATGAGGACCGGAACGTTGCCGACTACGGGGCTGCCTGCGAGCACTATCGACACCGCCAGCCCACCGCTGGCGGCGGCCTTCGGTTCGGGCGGCTTGCACGCCGTGAACAGGAGCGCCGCGGCTAGGGTGAGGATGCTGAGTGACGTGATTCGAACGGTAGGACTAACGTGGTACATCGCTGCGCAAGGCTACCACGCCTGCGAAACCCGCCCGATGGACCTCAGGTACGTGACCACGCCCACCTCGAGTGCGGCGGCTAGGTCGTCTGGCGCTTGCAGCCAGCTACGGTCGGTTGCGTTCGAGAGGTAGCCGAGCTCGACCAACAGCGCGGGCGTGCCGCGCGCGACGGCGTGCTTGAAGCGCCGATGGTTGAAGGCGTAGTACTGCAGCATGTTAGAGGAGACGTTGACGTCATCGTCGGCCAAACCAGTGGCGATAAGCACGGCGCGGTCGACGGTGACCTTGAGCCAGGCCTCGTTAGGGTTACGTGCGGGCCAGTAGTGCGCGCTCTTGTAGCCGCTCCTCGTGCCGTCCAAGTTCGAGTCCGCATGAACGGAGAGGACGAGGTCGGCGCGGTAACGCGGCGGGATGGTGGCTGGGAGGACGTCGACGACGGCGCCACGCGCTCGCATGCGCGCGGCCAGCGCCTCGACGACGGCGGCGTTGATGTCCACCTCGTTGAGCCCGGCATGGTGCGCCCCCGTGCTGTACCTGAGGCTCTCCAGTTCGTCTGGTTGCGCCGCGGCGTCGAGGTGGCCGACCTGCAGCCCGATGCGCACTTCGCCCTTGATGCGGTTGGCTAGCCACCTTACAGGTCCAGCGCGGTAGACCTTGACCTCGTTCGCGCCTGGGAGCGCGTCACCGAGCCAACTCAGGCCCGTGCTGAGGCCGCCTCCTACGGCGGCGACAGCGGCTGGACCGCGCTCCCTCACGGCCGCAGCAACGTTGAGGAGTAGTAGGCAGGCAAGCGCGATGAGGAAGCCGCGACCCAGCAGCCGCCTGCGCCTGCGGCGCCGACAGGGGCCCGCCGCCTCGGGCGGGGCGCCTGAGTGCTGGGGGTGGTTGGCGGGGTTAGTTCCCCTACGCTCCGGGCCGGGTTCCACGCTCCGATGCTACTCAGCCGTGGCGCAGGCCACAAGCAGGCAGTGATCGTCTCGAGCCTCAGCTGTTCGGATCGTCACTTCTGAACCTTGGCGTGACGAGTTCGGTGTGCTGCCGCTCTTTCGGGTGCCAATCGCGGGTGGCGAACACGTCCAGCTGCTCGTTAGCTCGGCGCCCCGTGGACGCCAGCTGGGTTTGGCTCTCCGGCTCAACTCGCGAGTGCGGGAAGGCAACGGCGTACCACCTTGGCGCCACGAGGTAGGTGATCCCGGCAGCCACGAGGAGTTCGGCCGGCCACTGGGCGCTGGCAGACAGTAGGCTTCCTACGGATACGCCACCTTCTTGGTAGGTGAGCCACAGGATCCCGGCCGTGCCCCAAGTCAGGACGTGGGCCATGATCACATCGAACGGCCCGGCCCAGCGCGCGACGCGCGGCGATGGGTAGATGGCCAACCAACCGAGCACGATCAACTCGAAGGTGAAGAGCGTTTCCGTCATGCCAGGGAAGACGCCTCCCGCCGTGGCGGCGGCGAACAGCGCACCGGCTAGCAGGCCGACGCTCGGCCCGAACGCTAGCGCGATCACGTAGAGCGGCACGCGCGAGGTGGCGGCGGCGCTCCCGATGACCCAGGCTGGCGCAGTGGCAGGTACTAGGTTATCGGCGAGGAGGAGGAGCAGGAAGCCGCTGACTACCGCCCCTAGTACTCGCAGGACGCTGCGTGGGCGAGTGAGCACGAGGAAATCTCCGCGAGCCAAGCCCGTTCCCAACGCGAACAGTCCAAGCAGCACGGTTGCGCACGCCGAGTAGAAGAGGATCGGGTCGTCGGTGATGCGGTGCCAGAACTGCGGTTCCAAGCCCATTCAGCGCACTCGTCCGCTCACCATGCCGGCCGTTCGTCGAGGGTGGCGCCGAACGGCGTGGCGTCGAAGTCGCCTGAGCGCACTATGCGCAGGAGTTCGGCGTGCGCCGCGCGCTCGCCCGGCGTGCGTGCGCAGAAGCTGCCGGTGGCGGCTTCTGCGTAAACGACGGCACGTTGCGCAGCGAAGAGGGCCGCGGGGTAGTGCCGCTTGCCGACGAGCAGGCCGCCGCGGCGCCCTTCGAGCTTGAACGCAGGGTGGCTTGGGGTAGACGTGCCTCCCAAGTGAACGATGCTGCTGTCTACGAGGAGGCTGTGGCGACCCGCCGCGCCCAAGCGCAAGCCGAAGTCTAGGTCCTCGTTCCAGAAACGAAACGCCGTGTCGTAGCCGCCCAGCGCTACCCAGTCCGTGCGGCGGATGAGGTGGAGGCAGCCGGATAGCCACGGCACGACCACGCTGCGCGGTGCGGCGACGCCCCTCTCCCGCAGGCGCGCCAGTGCACGGTAGTGACGGGCGTAAAGCGGGCCAAGGTCCTGCGGTTGGCCGTCCTGGCCGAGAGCAAGCGGTCCAGCTGCGCCTGCGCTACCGTCCGCGGCTAGGGCAGCGATCAAGTCGGAGAAGGTGGTTGGCCGCAACACCACGTCCGCGTTCATGAGGGCGACGTACTCGGCTGTGGCGTCAGCCAGGCCGACGTTGACCGCGTGCGAGTAGGAGTGATTGGCGCTAGGGACGTACCTGACGTGCGGGTGCTCCGCCGCCACGAGCGCCGCGAACTCGGCGCTCGGGTCGGTGTCGACGAGCCTTACATCGGCTCCCTCGGCGGCGCTTGCCACCTGCCTGAGGCACTCGAGTGCAAGGTCGGGGGTGCGGTAAGTCACGACCGCAACCGCCAGGCTGGCGTCACCCATGCACCAAGCATGGCACGCCGCGCCACTTCTGGAGAGTAGCGGCTTCGCTACACCTCCTCATCTATCGAGGCCTTACCATGCGGAACGTGCAAGCCAACCTACAACCTAGCTCGGGCCGCGGCGGCAAGTCGCCGCGGCTTGGCGTGGCGCTCGGTGGCGGCAGCGCCCGTGGGTACGCTCATTTCGGCGCTCTCGCCAGCCTGGAGCGCAACGGCCTCGTTCCCGACATCATCGCCGGCACTAGCTTCGGCGCCGTAGTCGGCGCGCTTTACGCCACCGGACGGCCCCTGCCTGAACTCGTGCTGCAGGCCGAGGCCATGCGCCGCCGCGATGTCTTCCCTTACGTTGCAGACTTCGGACTGCACCGCGCCGCTCTGTTCGGCGGAAAGCGCTTGGAGGCCTACTTCGATAGGCTCCTCGAGGGCCGGGAGTTCTCCGACCTGAGCCGCCGCCTGGTGGTAGTCACGACCGACATCGACACCGGCGAGCGTGTACTCCTCGCGGACGGCCCACTCGCCCTAGCGCTGCGCGCCAGCACGGCCATCCCCGGCGTGTTCGCACCAGCTGTGGTTGATGGCAGGCGCTTGATCGACGGCGGCATCGGCTCGCCCGTGCCGCTCAGCACCTTGAACGAGTTCGACGTCGACGTTGCCATCGGCATCGGCGCAGGCATGGAAGCCGCCGACTCGAGCGCCATCCGCCTCGCGCGCAAGGTCCTCAACTCGAACGGGGCGAAGCGCTGGCAGTCGCGCGCGGCCGCCACGCCCCCGAAGGGCGCCGTCGGCCGCCTCGGGCGGGCGTTGGCCTTCGCGGCCGGTGGTTGGGCCGAGGCGGGTAAGGAACCGGAGGACGGCGCCATGGACGAAGAGGGTTGCTGTCGCTTCGAGGTGCACACGCGTCCGCCCATCCACTGGTTGAACTTTCACAGAGCAGGTGAAGCCATCCGCGCGGGCGACGCCGCGCTGAGCCGCCTGATGCCTTCGTTGCAGTTGGCGATGGCGCACGTGTGAGGCGCGCCAGGCGCTAGATGATGCGTTTCCCAAGGAGGCTGGCCGCCATCTCGACCATGATGGCGGCCGTTTCGTTGCCCTGATCGACTATGGGGTTCACCTCGACGAGGTCTAGGCTCGTGACGCGCCCAGAGTCCGCGAGCAGTTCCATGAGTAGGTGCGCCTCGCGGTACGTGAGGCCGCCAGCAACGGGCGTGCCGACGCCGGGCGCTATGGTCGGGTCGAGGGAGTCGGCGTCGAACGACACGTGGAGGCGCTCGAGCCCACCGAGTTGCTCGATGGCGGCCGCCGCCAAGTAGGCGACGCCGCGCAGGTCGACGTCTTTCATGGTGTACGCGGTGATGCCCAACTCCTCGATGAGGGCGCGCTCGCCCGCGTCCACGCTGCGGAGCCCGAGGTAGACGACGTGTTCTGGCCGGACTACGGCGCCGCCGCCCCAGATGCTCGTGAAGCGGTCGTCCCCTAAGCCGAGCAGGTGAGCCACCGGCATGCCGTGCACGTTGCCCGTCGGACTAGTGGCTGGCGTGTTGATGTCTGCGTGCGCGTCGACCCACAACAAGCCGGTAGCTTGGCCGCGGCTTAGGCCGGCCAAGGTGCCCATGCTGATCGAGTGATCGCCGCCGAGAGACACGACGAAGTCGTCCTCAGCCAACCCCTTTAGCTGCAGGTAGGTGGCTGTGCACGTGGCGGCGATGGCGGCCGCATGGTGTGGGGTGACCGAGCTTGGCAGGTGCTCGCTGGCCTCGGCGAGTGGCACCATCACGTTTCCCAAGTCGACGACCTCGTTGCCGAGTTCGCGCAGTACGGGTGCCAAGCGCGCGAGCCGAACAGCGCTTGGGCCCATGTCGACCCCGCGCCGCCCGGCTCCCAAGTCCATGGGTACGCCTAAGACTTTCACTTGCCGCATGCGCCAACGCTAGCACGCGCCTTGGCCGGCGCTAAGCGCAGCTAGGCGCGTTCGGTGGTCAATGCTTGACGCCAGCCGGGCGTTTCCAACTCCTGCCGACTTTAGCGAGCATGGCGTAAGCCGCCTGCGGGCCCATGCCGCCAGCCTCGTAGAAGTCGGGCGTTGGCGCCTTCTCCTCGATGTAGCGGATGATCGGGTCGACGATGCGCCACTGCGCTTCGACCTCGTCAGCCCGCATGAAGAGCGTGGCGTCGCCTTCCATCACGTCGAGGATAAGCGTCTCGTACGCGTCAGGGATGCTGCCGGTGAAGCTCCGCTGGTAAGAGAAGTCGAGGCCGATGCGGTCAAGTTCGACGCGCTGCCCGGGACGCTTACCGTTGAAGCGGATGGTCATGCCCTCGTCAGGCACTATGCGCATGACGAGCCTGTCCGCGCTGACGGGCGCGGCCAGGTTGAAGGGCACGTGCGGCGTCGCCTTGAACTGCAGCACGATCTCGCTTGCCTTGGCCTCGAGGCGCTTCCCCGACCTGAGATAGAACGGCACCCCAGCCCAACGCCAGTTGTCGACGACCAACTCCATGGCAGCGTAGGTCGCCTGCTTCGAGTTCGGGTCCACTTCACCTTCCTGGCGGTAACCCACCATGCCGTTGCCCGCCACGTACTGTCCGAGGACCGTCTCCTGCGGCGTTGGACAGCGCACGGCGCTGAACAACTTGACCTTCTCGTCGCGGACGTTGCGCGCGTCGAAGCGCACGGGCGGCTCCATGGCCATGAGGGCGAGGAGTTGCAGCAGGTGGTTCTGGAAAACGTCGCGCAGGACGCCGGCGGCCTCATAGAACTGACCGCGACCCTCGACGCCCATCGGCTCGATCATGGTTATCTGCACGTGATCGATGTAACGGTTGTTCCACACGGGTTCGAACATGGTGTTCGCGAAGCGCAGGACGGCGAGGTTCTGTGCCGTCTCCTTGGCGAGGTAGTGGTCGATGCGGAAGAGTTGCTGCTCAGTGAAGTGGGTAAGCAGTTCCGCGTTGAGCTTCTTCGCGGACGCCTCGTCCTCCCCGAACGGCTTCTCGATGACGAGACGCGTGAACTTGCCGTCCTGCGGTTCGGCGAGGCCGGCCTCGGCAAGGGACCGCGCGATGCGGCTGTACACCTCTGGCGGCGTGGCCGTGTAGAAGATCGTGCCCGCCACCTCGAGGTCCTTGAGCTTTTCGGCGAGGCGCACGAAGCCGTTGTCGCTCTGATAGTCGCCCTGGACGTAGCTGATGCGTTTGGCGAGGTCGTTCCAGGCGGCGGCGTCTAGGTCTGGGACTTCCTTGGCCATCTCCGCGCCGAGATATGCGCGCAGCTCGTCGTCCGTCATGGCCCTGCGCGCGTGCCCGATTATCACGCTTGCCTCGTTGAGTTCGCCCTTGAGGTGCAGTTGGTAGAGGGCGGGCACGAGCTTGCGGGCCGTGAGGTCGCCCGTCACCCCGAAGATGACGAACGCGCACGGCTGCGCCGGCTTGCTGCGCGCCACGGAGTCGGGCGATGCCGGCATGGCTACCGCTTCGCTACGCCTCGTCGGGGCGCCGGCCGCGTCGCTGGATGGCGTGTTCATGCTTTCTTGGTCTTGTGACCGCCGAAGCGGTTTCTTAGTGCAGCGATGGCGCGGTTGGCGAAGCTGTCGGTCTCACGGCTGGCGAAGCGTGCGTACAGCGCGGCCGTCACGGCTGGCATCGGCACGGCGTGAGCTACGGCGTAATCGACGGTCCAGCGGCCCATGCCGCTGTCGTTCACGTAACCCTTGAGCTCGTCGAGGCGCGGATCGTCATGGAGCGCGTCAGCGAGGAGCTCGAGGAGCCACGAACGCACGACGGAGCCGTTGGTCCACAACCTGGCGATGGCGGGCAGGTCCAACTGGTGGTGCGGGTAGGTCGCGAGGGCCTCGAAGCCTTCACCGTAGGCCTGCAGCAGGCCGTACTCGATGCCGTTGTGGATCATCTTCACGAAGTGGCCAGAACCTGGCGGCCCGACGTGGACGAGGCCGCCGGTTGGCGCCAGCGTCTCCAGGATGGGTTTCGCGATGGCGAAGGCATCGTCGTGACCGCCGACCATGAGGTTGTAGCCCTGCTCGAGCCCCCACACTCCGCCTGAGACGCCCGCGTCCAGCCACAGCACGCCGGCCTCCTCGGCCAAGGCGGCGCGGCGGCGCGAGTCCTCCCAGTTGGAGTTCGCGCCGTCAACCAGCACGTCACCTGCCGACATGGCGGCGAGCGCCTGCACTATCACCTGCTCGGTCGGGTCGCCAGCGGGCACCATGCACCACACCACTCGTGGCGCCGCGAGTTGCGCGATGGCCTCCGCGATGCTGCTTGCCCCGCGGGCACCTTCTTCGACGAGCTCCGCAACGGGGTCGGGGGAGAGGTCGGTGACTACCGGTGCGTGTCCGCCGTGCATGAGGCGGCGCGTCATGTCGGCTCCCATGCGGCCTAGGCCGATGATCGCGAGTTCCATTCGTACCTCCTAAGGCGCCCGCCTCGGGCGCCGTTCCTTGGACGATGCTAGCAGGGGCGCGTGATAAGCTGCCCGCCGTTGACGCAGAGCCGCGCGTGGTGGGCACGGCCAACGTACGCGAGATGCCACCGAAGCGTGCACGTTCATGAGTGCCGAGTCGGCCAGTGGCGCGCAGCTGAACAGTTCGAGCAGGAGGCGCGTGGTGACCGAGGGAGAAGGACAGGCATTGTCACAGGGCGACGGAGCGGACCGTCATGCTGCCGCGTTGGCCTTGCTGCAACGCGGGGCGGAGCACGTCGTTCCGGAAGGCGGCTTGCGCGAGAAGCTCGAGCTGGCGGCCAGCGAGGGCAGGCAGCTCCGCGCCAAGCTCGGCGTCGACCCTTCTAGCGCCGACTTGCACATCGGCCACGCTGTCGTACTGCGCAAGCTGAGGCAGTTCCAGGACCTCGGGCACCGCGTCGTGCTCATCGTCGGCGACTTCACGGCCATGATCGGCGACCCGTCCGGGCGCAGCAAGACCCGGCCCGTCCTTACCCTGGCCGAGACGCGGCGCAACGGCGAAACGTACGTTGCGCAGGCCACCAAGATCCTGTCGACCGACCCTGACAGGCTCGAGATCCGCCATAACTCGGAGTGGCTAGAGCCGCTAGGTTTCGCCGAGATCATCCGCTTGGCTGGCCACTACACCGTCGCTCGCATGCTCGAGCGCGACGACTTCACCAAGCGCTTCCAGGGTGGCGTTCCCATCTCGGTTCATGAGTTCCTCTACCCGTTGGCGCAGGCGTACGACTCGGTTGCCATCAAGGCGGACGTGGAGTTGGGCGGCACCGACCAGCTCTTCAACTTGCTCGTCGGGCGCGACATCCAACGTGCGTACGGCCAGGAGCCGCAGGTGGCGTTGACGACCCCGCTGCTGGTCGGGCTCGATGGCGTCGAGAAGATGTCCAAGTCGCTCGGCAACTACATCGGCATCGCTGAGGCGCCGGATGTGATGTTCAAGAAGGCCATGCAGGTAGCGGACGCGTTGCTCGTGCAGTACGCGGAGCTGTCCACCGACATCGACCTCGACACGTTGCGCGCACAGTTCGCCACGGACCCCGTCGGGGCGCACCGCACGTTCGCGCGGGCGCTCGTGACCGTCTACCACGGGAGTGAACCGGTTGCCGCTGCCGAGCGGCGTTACGACGAGGTCGCGAAGGGCGCCATCCCTGACGACCTGCGTGAGGTCAGCGTGGCGGCCAACGAGTTCGAAGGCGGCACCGTTGGGCTGCTGCGCCTAGCCGTGGTGGCGGGACTGGCCGCGAGCAACGGCGAGGCACGGCGCCTCGTTCAGAACCGCGGCTTGCGCATCGACGGCGAGGCCATGGCCGACCCTCACGCGCGCCTCACCCTCGAGCGCCCCACCGTGCTGCAACGCGGCAAGGACGCCTTCGTGAGGGTCAGGCGGGCGTAAGTCCTAAGCGTCGGCTTGGTGCGCGCTGATCACACCGCCAGGACGTAAGCGATCTCGAGGAGCTCGCGGTCGATGTCCCTCGGGTGCTGCTCGAGTTCCTGCAGTGGTACCAAGGTGACCTCGCGCCTGTCGGTTCCGACCATGACGCCGCTGTGATTGGCCGCTAGCGCCCGCACGGCATGGAAGCCGAGGCGCGAGGCGAGCACGCGGTCGCGGGCGTTCGGGCTGCCGCCGCGTTGGGTGTGACCGAGGATGACGGTGCGCACCTCGAAGCCGCACGAGGCCTCGATGGCCTTCTGCAGCGAGGCAGCGCCGCCCTCGTAAGCCCCCTCCGCCACGACCACGATGCTGGAGGTCTTGCCGCGAGCCTCGGCCTTGAGTAGCATCTCTGTCACCTCAGCGGCTGGTAGTGGCGCCTCCGGCACCAGGATCACCTCGGCGCCACCCGCCACCCCCACAGCCAGCGCGATGTGCCCGGCGCGCCTGCCCATGACCTCGATGAGGAAGAGGCGGTCGTGACTAGCGGCCGTGTCGCGCAGGCGGTCGACGGCGTCTAGCGCCACGTCGAGGGCCGTGTTGAAGCCGATGGAGACGTCGGTGCCGTTGATGTCGTTGTCGATGGTGGCCGGAATGCCGACGACATGGATGCCCTGCTCTTCTTGCAGGAGCTGGGCGCCGCGGAAGCTGCCGTCGCCACCGATGACGATCAGCCCGTCGATGCCGTGGCGGCGCAAGGTCTCAGCGCCGGCCGCCCGGCCTTGTGGGTGAAAGAAGGCTTCGCACCGAGCGGTGCGCAGGATGGTCCCGCCACGCTGCAAGACGTTGGCGACGGCGCGCGGGCCCATCTCGACGACGTCATCTTCTACGAGTCCTTGAAAACCGCGGTAAACGCCCGAGATGCGGATGCCGTCGTGAACCGCCGTGCGGACCACTGCGCGGATTGCCGCGTTCATGCCGGGAGCGTCGCCTCCGCTGGTGAGCACGCCGAAATGCTTCATGACTGAGGAGTATATCGCCGCAAAGCGCCTCGCTCCGCAGGGGCAAGTGACCCGTGCCTCGGGCCCGAGGTACGTGCAAAGATGAGCGCGGTATGAACATCGTCGCGCTGAAGGAGACCGTAACCGGTGAGCGGAGAAGCCCGCTTACCCCGCAGGTGGTCGAGAAGCTCGTGAAGCTCGGAGCCACCGTCACCCTAGAGCCGGGGCTGGGCACGCTGTCGTTCTTTAGTGACGACGAGTTCGCTAAGTCCGGAGCCAAGTTCGAACCCGAGCGAGCGCGCTTGCTGGCGGGCGCAGACCTCCTCCTGACCGTGCAACCGCCAACGTTGGCGACGCTCGAGGGGCTGAAGCGCGGTGCGACCGTCGCTGGGTTCCTCGACCCGTTCTTCAATGGCGACCTAGTGCGCGCCCTGGCCGCTGATGGCCTCAACTCGCTGTGCATGGAGCTCATCCCTCGCACCACGTACGCGCAGAAGATGGACGCCCTCTCTAGTCAGGCAAGCCTCGCTGGTTACGCCGCGGTCGTGCTGGCAGCTAGCCGCTCCGTGAAGGCCTTCCCCATGATGAGCACCCCGGCGGGGACCATCCCGCCAGCGCGCGTGTTCGTGGTCGGGGCCGGCGTGGCTGGGCTCCAGGCCATCGCTACCGCCAAGCGCCTAGGCGCGCGCGTGGAGGCATACGACACGCGGCCCGTCGTCAAGGAGCAGGTCCAGTCGCTTGGCGCCAGGTTCGTTGAGATCGATGTCGGTGAGACGGGCCAGTCCGCTCAGGGTTACGCCAAGGAACTGACGCCCGAGCAACTCGAGTCGCAGCGCAAGCAGATGGCGAAGGTCTGCGCTGGCGCTGACGTGGTAGTTACGACGGCGCAGGTGTTCGGACGCCGCGCTCCGCGCATCATCAGCGCTGAGATGGTGGCGGGCATGCGCGCAGGCAGCGTGGTCGTCGACCTGGCAGCAAGTACGGGCGGCAACGTAGAGGGCACGCGCGCGGGCGAGGACACGTTGACGTCGAACGGCGTGCTCATCGTCGGCCTCGAGCACATGCCAGCGCAAGTCGCAAAAGACGCCAGCCTCGTCTACGCGAACAACCTCTACTTACTGATCGAACACGCCTGGGACAAGGAGGCGAGCGCCCTGCGCCTCGATACCCAGGATGAGGTGATCAGCGCCTGCCTACTCACTTCGCAGGGCGAAGTGCGCGACGAGCGAGTGCGCGCCGCGATCGGAGAAGTATGACCATCATGCTGCTGCTCCTGGCCTTCATCCTAGCCATCTTCCTTGGCTTCGAACTCATCAACAAGGTCCCGTCGCAACTCCACACCCCGCTCATGTCCGGCTCCAACGCCATCTCGGGCATCACGATCGTCGGCGCCATCGCCGCGACCGCAGTGCATGGACCGTTAGCTTCGGCGCTCGCCGTCATCGCGATCGTAGCCGCCACCGTCAACGTCGTGGGCGGCTACTTGGTAACCGACCGGATGCTCGGCATGTTCCGCGCCGGCGAGAAAGGCAAGTGAGTTAGGGGTGGAGACGCTGATCCCACTCGCTTACATCGTCTCGGCCGTGCTCTTCATACTCGGCCTCAAGATGCTCGGCCGCGCCGCGTCCGCACGCAAGGGCAACATGCTTTCGGCCGTCGGCATGCTTATCGCTGCTGGCGCCACGCTGTTGCAGTCCGGCATCGACTACACCTTCATCCTCATCGGGGTTCTCATCGGGGCTGCCATCGGCCTCTACATCGCGCGGACCGTGAAGATGACAGCCATGCCGGAGATGGTTGCCCTGTTGAACGGTTCAGGCGGCTTGGCTTCCATGCTGGTCGGCTGGAACGAGTACATACGCAACCCCCACTCCGACGTCGTGTCTTCCATAGCGGTGTTCGCGGCTGTCGTCATCGGCGCCGTAACGACGACGGGCTCCGGGTTGGCGTGGGCCAAGCTCTCCGAGCGCATCAGCGGTAAGCCCATCTTGTTCGGCTCGCAGCAGCTCGTAAACGCTGGCCTGCTCGCTGGCACCGTCATCTTGGGTGTCATCTTCGTGATCGCCCCAGCGTCGTCCTACCCGCTGCTGCTCATCTTCCTCGTGCTCGGACTCGTGCTTGGCGTCCTCGCGGTACTGCCGATCGGCGGCGCCGACATGCCCATCGTCATCTCGCTCCTGAACAGCTACTCTGGCATCGCGGGCGCAGCGGCAGGCTTCGCCATCGGCAACACGGTCCTCGTGGTGGCGGGCTCGCTGGTGGGCGCCTCTGGTCTGATCCTCACGCAGATCATGTGCAAGGCGATGAACCGTTCGCTCGCGAACGTGCTCTTCAGCGGCTTCGGTTCCGCTACCAGCGCCTCGACCACCGCAGTGGAAGGCGAGATCAAGCCGATCACGGCGGACGACGCGTTCTACATCCTCGAAGCCGCCTCGAACGTCATCTTCGTTCCCGGTTACGGCATGGCCGTCGCGCAAGCGCAGCACGTCGTGAAGGAACTCGCTGACCTGCTCGAGAAGAACGGCGCAGAAGTGCGCTACGTCATCCACCCGGTCGCCGGCCGCATGCCAGGTCACATGAACGTGCTGTTGGCCGAAGCGAACGTGCCGTACGAGCAGCTGGTCGAGCCAGACGACGTGAACCCGACGATGGAGATGGTTGACGTGGCGGTCGTCATCGGCGCCAACGACGTCGTCAACCCATCGGCGCGTGAAGACAAGGCCAGCCCGCTCTACGGCATGCCGATCATCAATGTCGACCAGGCGCGCACCTGCTTCGTGCTGAAGCGCTCGATGAACCCAGGTTTCTCCGGGGTGGAGAACCCCCTCTTCTACAAGCCGAACACCCGCATGCTGTTCGGCGACGCCAAGGCGAGCCTCGGTACGCTGGTGGCGGAGTTCAAGGACGCATGAGTTAGCACTAGGTAAGAGGAGCGTTTCATGTCGGCGCCGCCTGGGTTGGGTGGCGCCGACATGCTGTATCTGGCGGCTGGCTGGGCGGAGGGTGTGGTGCGGTGCTGGCAGTAGCAGCTCAGCACGCTAGTCTGCCGCACCTCCGTTGTTAGATAAGTTGACAACATGAGACTCAAGTATCTATCATCGCTGCATGGATGCCGAACGCTTCACCGAGGCAGCGCTTCAACTCATCGCCAGCGCCCAACAGGTGGCGCGCACACGTCAACAGCAGCAAGTCGGTCCGCTGCACCTAGCCGCAGCACTACTCGCAGACCCGGCCGGCCTGCCTAGCCGCGTCGTAGAGCGCGCAGGCGCCGATCCCGTGGCGGCGCGTGGCGCGGTCGACGCCGGTCTCGCTAAACTCCCAGTCGTATCGGGTTCGGACGCCCAGTTCATGAGCGCCGAACTAGGTAACGTCTTCACGCGCGCCGAGGCCCTCGCCTTGGAGTGGCAGGACGCCTTCGTGGCGGCAGACACGCTCCTCGTGGCCCTCCGCGAAGTGGCGGGCAGGCAGCTCGACGCGCTGCCGGCCGCGGCCGCCCTCAAGGAGGCAGCCGTCACCATCCGCGGCGGCCAGCACGTCGAGAGCCGCAACGCAGAGGGCACCTTCGAGTCGCTCGAGAAGTACGGCATCGACCTCACCCAGCGCGCGCGCGACGGCAAGCTCGACCCCGTCATCGGCAGGGACGACGAGATCAGACGCGCCGTCCAGATCCTGCTGCGGCGCACCAAGAACAACCCCGTCCTCATCGGTGAGCCCGGTGTCGGCAAGACCGCCATCGCAGAGGGGCTCGCGCAGCGCATCATCAACAAGGACGTGCCTGACGGACTACAGAACAAGCGCATCGTCCAACTAGACATGGGCAGCCTCCTGGCAGGCGCCAAGTACCGCGGGGAGTTCGAGGAACGCCTCAAGGCCGTCATCGAGGAGACGGCCCGCTCTGCAGGAGAGATCATCCTGTTCATCGACGAGCTGCACACCATCGTCGGCGCTGGCAAGGCCGAGGGCGCGGTAGATGCCGGCAACATGCTCAAGCCCCCTCTCGCCCGCGGTGAACTGCGCATGATCGGCGCCACCACCCTCGACGAGTACCGCACCATCGAGAAGGACGCGGCGCTAGAGCGGCGCTTCCAGCCCATCTTCGTCGACGAACCGAGCGTGGAGGAGACCATCTCCATCCTGCGCGGCATCAAAGAGAAGTACGAGGTCCACCACGGCGTCGGCATCACCGACTTGGCCATCATCGCCGCCGCCACCATGGCGCACCGCTACGTGTCTGACCGCCGCCTCCCCGACTCCGCCATCGACCTCATCGACGAGGCCGCCAGCCGCATCAGGGTGCAACTGGACAGCCTGCCGGAGGAGATCGACGACCTCAGGCGCCGCAAACTCCAGCTCGAGATCGAGCACGAGGCCGTCAAACGTGAGTCGGACCCTGACTCGGCGGCCCGCCTCATCCGCATAGAGGAGGAGTTGAAGGTGATCGCCGACCAGATCGGGCAGGCCCAAGCCGACTGGGAGGCGGAACGCGCGGTGCTGGAGGAGTGGCGCTCCGATCAGGAGGAACTCGACCGGGTGCGCACGCAGATCGAGAGCGCGGAGCGCGAGTACGACCTGGCAACGGCGGCGCAGCTGCGCTACGGCGAGCTACCTAAGCTCGAGGCCGAGGTCAGGCGCCTCGCTCAACAGCTCGATGACGCGCGTTACGTGCGCCTCGAGGTCGGCGAGGAGGAAGTGGCGCAGGTCGTGGCGCGCGCAACGCGCATCCCCGTCGCGCGGCTGCTCGAGGGCGAACGGGAGAAGCTCCTGCACCTCGAAGACGAACTCCATCAGCGCGTCATCGGCCAGGACGAGGCGATAACGGCGGTGGCGGACGCCATCCGCCGCTCGCGGGCGGGCCTGTCCGACCCCAACCGGCCCATCGGCTCGTTCATCTTCCTCGGGCCGACCGGCGTGGGTAAGACGGAGACGGCCAAGGCCTTGGCGGCGCAACTCTTCGACAGCGAGGACAAGATGGTGCGGCTGGACATGTCCGAGTACATGGAGCGCCATAACGTCGCCAAGCTCATCGGCGCACCTCCCGGCTACGTGGGTTACGAGGAAGGCGGCCAGTTGACCGAGGCGGTCAGGCGCCAACCGTACGCCGTCATCCTGCTTGACGAGATCGAGAAGGCGCACCCGGACGTGTTCAACACGCTCCTGCAGGTACTCGACGACGGGCGCCTTACCGACTCGCAGGGCCGCACCGTGGACTTCCGCAACACCGTGATAATCATGACGAGCAACATCGGCTCACCGCAGATCCTGGAGGCCAGCCGCCACGGCGCGGACTACGACACCCTCAAAGAGACGGTGTTCGCGGAGCTGCGCTCGCACTTCCGGCCGGAGTTCCTCAACCGCATAGACGAGGTCATCGTCTTCCATGCCCTCGATCAGGCTCAGATCCGCACCATCGCAACGCTGCAAGTCGAGCAGCTCCAACGCAGGCTCGACGAGCGCCGCATCAC
>CALCHY010000161.1 GCA_937907415.1 uncultured Trueperaceae bacterium | reverse complement strand
TTCGTCGTCAACTTCCCATGCCCGTGGCCGAAGGAACGGCACGCCAAGCACCGCCTCCTCAGTCGTCACTTCTTCGAGTTGGCCGGCTCACGCCTGCGCCATGCCGGCGAGTTGCGCTTGGCGACCGACCACCCTGATTACTTGGAGTTCGCGCTGGAGGAAGCTGCCGCTAGCGGCCTCTACACGGCCATGCGGCCTGACGCGCCAGCCGACGTGTTCGAGACGAAGTACGCCCTCAAGTGGCGCGAGCAAGGCAAGCCCCTCTACTACGTGGTTTTCCGCCGCAACGGCGCAACCGCGCCACAGCTTCCCCCGTTGGAAAGGCCCGCCATAATGCCACACGCCCTGCTGCGCGGCACGTTGCCGCCCCACGCCCCCTTCACCAAAGTCGTCTTGCCTTACGAGGGCGGCCACGTCATCCTGCACGAGGCCATGCGCTCGTTCGGCGGTGACGACGGTCAAGGGCGCCTGCTGGTACGCGCCACGGTCGAGGAACCGGACCTCGTGCAGCAGCTCCTGGTTCTCGCGCAGCAGCGGCGGCCCGACGAGGTCATCGTGCGCCTCGAGAGCTTCGGCGACCCGCTGATCACCCCGGCGACGCGCGGCTGCGTGCACGCCGTCACCGAGTGGCTCGTTGGCAACTCGCCGCTCGAGGTGACGGCGAGGAACTACTAACGTGGAGCCGCTCGCCTTCCTCACGCCCCTCGAGGAGTGGCGGCAGCAGAAGGACGAGTACTTGGCGTCCAGCCGCAACTCGCCCCTTTACGGCGCGCCCGCTTTCGTTGGCCTCAGCTACTACCCCGAGGACGAGGCCGCGCGCGTCGTCGCGCGGCTAGCACGGGCAAGCGAGCAGCGGCCGATCATGCTGGCTACCAGCAGCGGCGAGGAGCGGCTGTTCATCGAGTTCGGCACGGCGACCTTCGAGCTCGAGGGTCACAGCGCGGCGTTGACGCTCTTCGCCCCGACTGACGCGCCTGATGGGCCGCGGCTCTTCCTGCCGTTCGCGGACGCCACGTCAGGGCGCGAGACGTACGGCGCTGGACGCTACCTCGACCCGCGACTTTCCACGTCTGCGCCCGACGAACTCGTGTTGGACTTCAACTACGCCTACCACCCGTACTGCGCATACGCGGAGGGTTACGTCTGCCCCTTCCCGCCAGCTGGCAACCGCTTGGCGGTCGCGGTGCGCGCGGGGGAGAGGCTGCCAGCCCAAGACCTGGCCAGCGACGCCGAGTGAGCAGTCTCCTGAGGGCAGCTGCCTGGGACGTGACTCACGGGTTCACTACCCGCGCGGGCGGGGTGAGCGTTGGCCCTTACCTTGGTCTCAACCTCGGCCTGAGCTCCGGCGATGACGGGGCGACCGTCGAACGCAACCGGGACCTGCTCCTCGGCGACCTCGGCTACTCTCGCGCTCAAGTGGTCGCCTTCCACCAAGTGCACGGCGACCGGGTCTTGTCGGGCGATCCGGGTTGGTTCGTGGACGAGGCAGACGCGGCGGTGACCGATCGCGCTGACGTGCTGCTGGTAGTCAGCACCGCAGACTGCGTGCCGCTGCTGTTTCACGACCCGCGTAAGGGCGTCGTTGGAGCCGCGCACTGCGGTTGGCGCGGGACGGCGGCCGGACTCGCTGGCAAAGTGGTGACCGCCATGGCAGAGCGCTACCAGAGCCGCCCGAGCGACGTTCGCGTGGCGCTAGGTCCATGCATGAGGGGCTCCTGTTATCAGGTCGGCCCTGAAGTCATCGACGCCTTCGTCGCCGCTGGTGTGCCAGACGCATGCTGGCGGCCCGACCCCGTCACTGCCGGGCGCTACTACCTTGACTTGCCCGCCGCGAACTTGTGGTCGCTCGAGCGCGCCGGCGTACGCCCGGCCAACGTCAGCGACCTAGGACTATGCACCCACTGCGACGCGCAGGCGTTCTACAGCCACCGCCGCGACCGCGGGGTTACCGGCAGGCACTGGGCGTACGTCTCGTTGCGCCGAGCCGAGGGGTAGCATGGCGCGCATGTTGCGGGTGGTGGAGTTCGGGCGGTGAACCAACCGGAGCGACTCTCGGCGGTCGAGGTACGTGCGCGGCTAGCGGCTTGCGCACCGAAGGCCTTGGAGATCCCGGGCTTCCGCAGGGCGGCCGTCCTGGTGCCCATCCTGCTTGGCACCAAGGGGTCCGAACTCCTGCTCACCGTCAGGTCGAGCAACCTGCGCAGCCACGCTGGCCAGATCGCCTTCCCAGGCGGCAGGCTCGAGGTGGGCGAGGACGACGTGACTGCCGCCATTCGCGAGACGCGCGAGGAGGTTGGTTTGGTGGTGCGGCCAGAAGACGTCGTCGGGCGCTTATCCGACCACCCGTCGCCTGCAGGTTACGTGGCTACCCCGCTCGTTGCCGTCCTCGACTGGCCGCAAGCGCTGGAAACCGACCCTAACGAAGTGGCGGAGACCTTCACGGTTCCGCTAGCCGACCTTGCGGCGATCAGTCCCAGCTCACGCGTCGGCGAGCTGCTCAAGTACCGCCGCCGCATCTACTCGTACCCGTGGCAGGGGCGGAACATCTGGGGCTTCACGGGTAACGTCGTGCGCGACCTGCTCACCGCCCTGTACGGCAAGGCGGGCGCGGCGGACGAGGACCAGTTCGCGCCATGAAGTCCCGCGACTTGCGCGTAGTGCGCGGTGACGAGCGCTACTCGTTCTCGGCAGGGGTGCTGGTCGAGGCGCTGCAGAGCGCGGGCGTGCCGACCGAGGAGGCCATGGACCTCGCGCAGGACCTCGAGGCGCAGCTGCGCGAGAGCGCCTCGCGCCGCGTCGAACTCAACCACCTGATGCGCCTCCTAGCGGAGGGCGTGAGGCGGCGCGTCTCCGGCGCCGCTGCGACGCGCTTCTTGCGGCAGACGCCCCCGTTCGTGCCCATCATCGTGTTGCAACCGCGGCCCGTAAGCGCGACTGGTGAAGGCGTCGCGCCGCCAGGGGAGCGCTTCTCGCGCCGCCGCCTGACCTCGGCGTTGGAGAAAGTGGGGCTCGGCTTCAAGGAGGCCAACGTCGTTGCCTTCCAGGTCGAGCAGGGGATCCGGAGCGAGGGGCTCGAGCATCTCGAGCGGGCCGACCTTACGCGGCGGGTAGCGCTCGTGCTCGAGGGCCGCTTCGGGCGCGACTTGCGCCTGCGTTACGAGGCCATCACCTCGAGCAGCTTCGAAGTGCGCGTTCAGGAGCCTGGCGGCCTGGCGCTGCCGTTCTCGCGCGGCATCTTGGCGCAGTCGCTAACGGCCGTTGGCCTCAGTCCGGACATGTCGCACAACTTGGCCAAGCGCGTGGAGGAAGCCCTGTACGCACTGCACGTGCCGGTCGTGAAGCGCGAGCAGGTGCGCGGTCAAGTCGTGCGCCTACTGCGCTTGGAGGCTGGCGAGGAGTTCGCGCAGCGCTACGCCATGATGCGCGAGGCCCGCAACCGGGAGCGCCCGATCGTCGTGCTGTTCGGCGGCGCTCCAGGGGTCGGCAAGTCGGCCATCGCCTCCGAGGTCGGGTACCGGCTCGGCATCCCGCGCATCGTGTCGACCGACTCGGCGCGGCAAGCGCTGCGGTCGCTCATCGGTCCGGAGCTCAGTCCGATCTTGCACGCCAGCACTTACGAGGCGTGGCGGGCAGAGCTGCTCCCTGGCGAGCGCGAGACTGCGCGGCCGGAGCGCCTGCGCGTGCTGCGCGGTTTCTTGGCGCAAGTGCACCAGCTCAACCCGGCGCTTACGGCCATCGTCGAGCGCAACATCTACGAGGCGACCTCTATCGTCATGGAAGGCGTTCAACTCGTGCCAGGCATCGCGCCTGCGCGGGAGTTCCGCGACGCCACCGTCATCAACATCGTCCTCTCGGTGACGGACGAGGAGGATCACCTCAAGCACTTCGCTGCGCGCGAGGGCCAAACGCGCCTGAAGCGAGCGCAGCAGCCGTACATCGAACACTTCGTCGAGATCCGCGTGATCCAGGAGTACGTCACGCAACAGGCGCAACTGCGGGGCGTTCCGGTCGTCGAGGCGGCCGACTTCGATCGTGCCGTCGAACGCTGCGTCGACCACGTCCTCGACGTGATGCTCATGGAGCAGGTGCGCGGAGGCGATGGTCGAGACGACCACGCGTCCGACAGCGACGGTTCATCAACTTCTGCATGAAGAATGTTATCGCTGGTACCGGGGAGTTACCCCTAGACTGCCGCCAGGAGGACCATGTCGACACCTGCCATCGCTAGCGAGCGCCTCACCAAGGTCTATGGGAAACGGCAGGTGGTCAAGGACTTCACCTTCCGCGTCAACCCTGGCGAGGTGTACGCGTTGGTCGGCCCGAACGGCGCCGGCAAGACGACCGTGATCCGCCTGGTCTCAGGCCTCGCCTTCCCGACTTCAGGCACCGTAAGCATCATGGGTAAGGACCCTCACTTGCGGCCAGAGGTGCGCCGCGAGCTGGGCGCAGTCGTAGAGGCCCCCGCCGCCTTCTACCCGTACCTCACTGGCCGCGCGAACCTGCAGTTGCACGCTTCGCTCGCTGGCGGCGTCGAGCCGGGCCGCATAGCGGAGGTCCTCAACCTCATGGAGCTGTCGGACGCGAGCGAGCGTAAGGTCGGCGTCTATAGCCTCGGCATGCGTCAACGTCTCGGGGTGGCGGCCGCCATCCTCACGCGCCCGCGGGTTCTCATACTCGATGAGCCCGCAAGCGGCATGGACCCCCTTAGCCTGCACCTCGTGCACTCCGTGCTGCGCAAGGCGGCGGAGGAGGGCACCGCCGTGCTCCTCTCCACCCACCACCTCGACGAGGTGGTGGCTTACTGCACGCGCGTTGCCATCCTGGAAGAGGGCGTGCTGATCGACGAGGTCAACCTCTTCGACCGGCGCGAGCGTTACCGCTTGCGGCCGACGAACATCGATGAGGCCGTGCGCCTGCTTAGCGCTTCGCCGCACGTCAAGCACGCGAGCGTGCGCGGCACGGAGGTCGTCTTCATCCCTGCCAGCGCCAAGGACCTCGCTGCCGTCACCGGCGTTCTCGCGCAGGGCGGTGTCGGGGTGCTTGAGATGAACCGCGACGTGTTCGACTTGCGCGCCTACTACCGCGAGCGCGTCAGCGCAGAACGCGCGCGGCGCACGGGCGTCATCGAGCCAGTCGCTTACCCGGGAGAAGCGTCATGAGCGTACTGCTGCGCATGGAGCTGGCGAAACTGTGGCGCCTCACGAGCGTACGTGTTGGCCTGCTGCTAGTGATCGTCTTCCCGCTGCTGTGGGCGTACGCGCCTGGCATCTTCGACGTTTACGGCTTCTTCCTGGTCTCCGCCTACCAGGTGCCGGCGCTTGGGCTGCTCTCGTCGATGCAGTTCCTGCTCCCGCTACTGACGGCCATCACGGCAGCTGAACTGCTCGGCGTCGAGATCGCCAACGGCACCCTGCCGACGATCTTGCTCAGGCCAGTGACGCGTCCTAACTGGTTGGCCGCGAAACTCGTGGCCGCTACGCTCTACCCGTTCGTCCTGCTAGCGGTGTTCCTGCTCGCGGCCCTGGTGGCAGGGGCGCAGTTCGGTTTCGGGAGCTTCATCGGCGGCACGGGCCTCGGCGAGGCCGGTCTCCTCGGCTCCGGCTCGATGAGCGCTGGGGCTGCCATGGCCGAGCTCGGTCGCGGCTACTTGCTGGCCGCGGTCGCGCTCGTGCCGATCGCCATGCTCGCCGTCATGTTCACCGTAGTGTTCATGAACGCCGCTGGCGGCGCGCTGGCCACCATGGCGACCCTCATCCTCATGCAGCTCCTCATCGTGTTCCCGCGGCTCGAGCCGTTCCTGCTCACCACGCAGTTGAACGCTTACGCTGCGCCCACCTCCGACCTCTCGTGGGTGATCGCGCTCATCGCCCTGTATGGCGCGCTCTTCGCCGCCATCGCCGTAGTGCTGTTCGAGCGGAAGGACTTCTAGTGCCTTGGCGCCGACCTTGGGGCGGGCGGCGCGGTGGTCATGCGCTGCTCGCCCTGGTCATGGTCGTGGTCTGCGGCGCCCAGCTCGCCTCGGCGCAGCCCATCAACTACACGGTGCAGGTCGTCGCGCTTTCCGACAGCGACGCCGCCCTAGTGATCGTCAACGACCTCCTCCGAGAGGGGTACCCGGCGTACGCCGTGCGGTCGACTTCGACGCAGGGCGCCGTCTTCAGGGTGCGGGTCGGCGCGTTCGCGAACCGTCAGGCGGCGCTGCACTACGCCGAAGCCATGCCGGACGTTGGCGGCGGCAGGCCCGTGCCCGCGCTAGCCGAGGCCATCCCACAAGGCATCACGCCGCTTGCACCAAGGTTGCTGCTGCAGGAGGACGTTAGCGGCAGGGAAGCGCGCCTCCTCGCTCTGCCACGGGGCGGGCTGGCGCTAAGGCTGCAATGGCGCGTGCCGCTCGGGCAGGCCGAGTACGTGATCTTCCGCGCGGGCGCAGTCGAGCGCTTCAACGCCTGGCAACTCGTCGAGAGCGAGGACGGCGTGCGCCTGCGCGTGCGCGACCTGCAGCTCTGGCCGGACGCCTGGCAGCAAGAGAGCTCCGACGTGCGCCAGGGTTACCTCAACAACCTCGTGGCGCTGATCGCGGATCGCCTTGGCGTTGGCGTGGCAGAAGTCATGGCGGGCAAGTACGTGCCGCCAGGCGACGAGGTGCCGCGCCTCATCGTGGTCGAGAGGGTCGTGCCTGGAGCCGCCGACGGCCCCGAACTGCTGGGTGTTGGGCTGCCGGCAAGCGGCATGACGCCGTCTGGGCCCATCGCCTACTTGGGCATAGACCCCGGTCTGCTGCCCGCTGTTCCCGAGAGCGCGCGCCTCGACTTAGCTAGCCGCAGCGTTACCGGCGCGCTGGCGGAGGCCACTTGGCCTGGCGACTTAACGGGCGGCGCTGCCAGTAGCGCCGAGGTGGCGGAGGAGACGGCACCTGAACCCGTCCCCGAGTCGCCCGTAAACGCGGCGCAGGCGGCGCCGACGCAAGTAGCTGGCGAGGTGCTCGGTTCCGGCTGGTCGGCCGTGCCCGACGGCAAGTTCGTGCGGCTGACGGTGCTGGCGGAGGACGGCGGGCCCGTCTCTAGCTGGCGTGCCTGCGTAGGAACGCCGTTGTGGAGCGACGGCCATCACTTGCTTGCCCTCCACAACGGCGTGTTGTTGGTCTACGACTTCTTGCTGCGCCAGTAGGCGGCCGCTCGGTCAGGCCGGGGCCTGCGCCGCCTGGCCTGGCGCTGGCGCCGCCTGCGTAACGGACTCGACATCGTGCTCGACTAGCCACTTCTCGACGGCCATCGCGGCGCGCGTGCCAGCGCCCACCGACGTGCCGAGTTGCCTGTAGATCTCGTCTGACACGTCGCCAGCCGCGAAGATCCCGGGTACGCTCGTGTACACCTCGTCGTGCACGTCGACGTAGCCGCTTGGCCGCAGCCCGACCACCCCGGCCAAGTAGCCGGTGTTCGGCTCGTGGCCGACGTAGATGAAGACCCCGTCTGCGGGAAGCGTGCCAGTAGCCCCCGTGACCGTATCCAGCGTGCTTACGCCAGCGACTTGCCCGTCTGCGCCGAGCACTTCCGTGACTACGGTGTTCCACTTGAACACCATCTTGGGGTTGGCGAAGGCGCGCTCTTGAGCCGCCTTGTTGGCGCGGAGTTCGTCGCGGCGGTGGACGATCGTCACCTTGGAAGCGAACTTAGTGAGGAAGTAGCCTTCCTCGACGGCCGCGTCACCGCCACCTACGACCACGACTTCCTTGCCGCGGTAGAAGAAGCCGTCACAAGTCGCGCACGTCGACACGCCGCGACCGTAGAGTTCGTCCTCACCTGGCACGCCTAGGCGGCGCGGGTTGGCTCCGGTTGCGATGATCACGGCGTTAGCGTGGTAGTCGGCCTCAAAACCGCTTACGAGGAAGCCGCCGTGAGGGTGCGGCGCTAGCCCGGTGACCTCTTCCATGAGGATGCGCGCACCGAACTTCTCGGCCTGCGCGACCATGCGCTGCGATAGTTCGGGACCGCTGATGCCGTCTGGGAAGCCGGGGTAGTTCTCGACCTCGTCCGTTTGAGCGATCTGCCCACCGGGTAGGCCCTTCTCGAGGATGACCGTCGAGAGCTGGGCGCGGCCGGTGTAAACCCCAGCCGTTAGGCCAGCGGGCCCTCCTCCGATAATGACCACGTCTTGCCTGTGAACCTGCTTGGGCATCAGCGCCTCCATCTCCAAGGAATCTAGCATCGTGCGGCAGCCAAGAGAGTCGGCCAAGATACCCGGTAGGGGTATCAAGCGAGGGTCGCGGAGCGCTGACAGGTGGCGCGAGTGGGGGTAGCATCCGGTATGCCGGAAGCCAATGATGCGCTAGCTACAGGGCGCCTATCGACATCTGTCGGCGATTACCTCAAGGCCATCTTGCTGCTAAGTGGCTCTGGCCCCGCTACCACCGGCGACATCGCCCGCGAGCTTGGGGTAACGGCGCCGTCCGTTACTTCCATGCTGACGAAGCTCGCGCGTGACGCCATGATCCTCTACGAGCCGTACAGGGGCGCGACCCTCACGCCCGCAGGCCTGAGCGAAACGCTGCGGCTAGTGCGCCGCCACAGGCTGCTGGAGACCTTCCTCATCCGCGAACTTGGCTACGGCTGGGAGGAAGTCCACGAAGAGGCCGAGCGCATGGAGCACGTCATGTCGGAGCGCTTCACCGAGCGGCTCGCGCAGCTTTTAGGCCAGCCGGCGTTCGATCCCCACGGCGACCCGATCCCACGGCCTGACGGCAGCCTGCCGCAAGCGCCAAGCGACGTGCTGGCGGCTGTCGAGGCGGGCGCGCGTTTCGAGATCCATAGGGTCAGGAGCCAGGAGCCAGAGACGCTCGGGCACCTAACGGAGTTGCGGCTGATACCGGGCGCACGCGTGAAGGTCATCGGCCGCGACGCGCTCGGCCATCTCTTGCGCCTGCAGGTGGAAGGCGGCAGGAGAGGCCGAGCGGTAGCTGCCGTTGACGAGATCGTCATCTCGCGAGAGTTGGCTGGGCTCCTCCTCGGTTCCAACTTGGGCTGAAACAGCTCGCGCTCAGCTCGAGCGCTTGACGGGGGCTCGCGGCAGCACCTAGATTAGACGTGTCTAAATACGAGGAGTGGACATGCCTAATAAAGATAGCCGCGCGACGATTCCCCCGAGCGCAGGGCGTGCATGGCGCCTACTGTGGCTAGCGTTAGTCTTGAGCGGCGCCGGCTTCGCGCAGCCGCCCCTCCAGGTCGTCGCCACGACCGCCATGGTCGGGGACGTGGCGAAGGCCGTAGCGGGGGAGTGCGCCGTCGTCGTCACCCTGATGGGCCCAGGCACGGACCCGCACCTCTACCGCGCCAGCGCCTCCGACGTGGCTGCGCTAGCCGCCGCCGACGTGATCCTCTACTCAGGGCTAGGTCTCGAGGGGCGGCTGGCAACCGCGCTAACCGAACTCGGGAAGCGCGTCACGACGGCCGCCGTGGCGGAACTCGCCGTGCCCAAAGGCGAACGCCTGGTTCACCCTAGCGGCGTAGCAGATCCGCACGCCTGGCTCAGTGCAGCAGCGTGGGCAGGCACCGCGCGGGTGATCGCCGAACTGTTGGCCGCCGAGCTCACTGCTCGAGCGCCCGACGGAGCCAGCGACTGCGTGGAGGGGTTGGCCGAACGCGCGGCCGCATACGAGCAACGTGTCTTGGCGCTTCACGACTGGGCGAAGGCGACCCTGGCGAGCGTGCCAAGAGAACGACGCGTGCTGGTCACCGCACACGACGCGTTCCACTACTTCGGACGGGCGTACGACGTCGAGGTCGTCGGCATCCAGGGCCTGAGCACGGACTCCGAGGCAGCCGTGGCGGACGTTCGCCGCGTAGCTGACCTGGTCGTCACGCGAGGGGTGGGTGCGTTGTTCGTCGAGAGCACCATCGACCCGCGCACCGTGCTAGCCGTGCTAGACGCCGTCGCCAGCCGCGGCGGGACGGCAGTGCTCGGTCCTGAACTCTACGGCGACGCCATGGGGGTTGAGGGCTCGAGCGCAGGCACTTACCTTGGCATGCTCGTCAGTAACGTCACCGTCATCACCCGCGCGTTAGGCGGAGAAGTCTTGCCTCTACATACTTCGGTGGCCGAGTGGGTCACCATCTTGCCAGCCGCTTCGTCGGGTGAGGGCGCGAAGTGAGCGCTCACGCCGCAGTTCCCGCCCTGGAGTTGAGCGGCGTGAGCGTCAGCTACGGGCAGACGCACGCCATTACCGACGTCGACCTCAGCATCCCTCAAGGCACTCTGGCGGCCATCGTCGGCCCCAACGGGGCAGGTAAGAGCAGCCTCATGAAAGCCGTGCTCGGCTTGACAAGCGCAACGGGCGACGTGAAGGTGCTAGGGAAGCGAGCCGCAGCTGGCCGCCACCTAGTGGCGTACGTTCCGCAACGAAGGAGCGTCGACTGGGACTTCCCAGCGACTGTCCTCGACGTCGTGCTCATGGGCCTTTATCGCGAGTTGCGGTGGTGGCGCCGCATCGGCAGGGGCGAGCGGGACCGGGCGATGCAGGCGCTAGCGGAAGTCGGCATGGCGGACCTCGCCAGGCGGCAGATCACGAAGCTATCTGGTGGCCAGCAGCAGCGGGTGTTCCTCGCCCGCGCCCTCGTGCAAGACGCCGACCTCTACCTCCTCGACGAGCCGCTGGCGGGTGTCGACGCGCCGTCGGAGGCGGCCCTGATGGCGACGCTACGCAACCTGGTGGCGAGTGGGCGCACCGTCGTCGCCGTCCACCACGACCTGTCGACGCTGCAGGCGCACTTCGACTGGCTGGCTTTCATACATCGCAAGGTGATCGCAGCGGGGCCGCTCACGGAGTGTCTCACGCTGGAGAACCTGCGTTCCACTTACGGCACACAGCTGCTGGCGGTGCCCGCGGTATGGGAGGCGACGCATGCCTGACCTACTTGCCTTCCTAGGTGACCCGACCGTGCTCATCGTTGGTGCCGGCGCGGTGCTCCTCGGCGGCGTTGCTGGCGGCCTTGGCGCTTTCGCCGTGCTGCGGCGCCAGAGCCTGCTGGGTGACGCCATGGCGCATGCAGCGCTACCCGGGGTGGTGGTGGGTTACTTGGTAAGCGGCGAACGCAGTGCCGGCCCCATCCTGGCTGGCGCGCTCGTCAGTGGGCTAGCGGCTGGGCTCGCCGCGCTCCACCTCTCGCGCCTCCCGCGCATCAAGTCGGACGCCGCCCTCGGAGTGAGCCTCAGCCTCGGGTTCGCGCTCGGTGTGGTGCTCCTGACGCGGGTGCAAGGTTCGGCCGGTGGGCACCAGGCGGGGCTCGAGGCCTACTTGTTCGGCCAGGCCGCCGCCACGCTGCGTGGTGACTTACTGTGGCTTGCCGGGGCAGTCGTGCTCTGCACCGCGACGATGGTGGTCGCGTGGCGTCCTGCCAAGTTGACGACCTTCGACCGCGAGTACGCTGCCGCGTCCCAAGTGCGTGTTCGCCTCGTAGATGCGCTCCTCACGGGCGTTTTGGCGCTCACCATCGTGCTCGGCTTGCGGATGGTTGGCGTCGTCCTCATGGCGGCCCTCGTCGTGGCGCCCGCCGTGGCCGCGAGACAGTGGAGCAGCAGCCTGCTCGGCATGGTTCTGGGTGGGGCCGCGATAGGGGCAGGCAGCGCTCTAAGCGGGGCGTTGATCAGCGCTAGTGCTCCCGGGCTCGCCACCGGTCCGCTGATCGTCGTAGTGGCGAGCGCAGTGGCGGGGGTCGCGCTGCTTACCAGCCGACGCGAGTCCCAGCGCGCGTGAGGAACACGTGACGATAACCGTCGCCATCGTCGTCACGGGCGTACTTGCCGCCGCGGCCGCCTCACTTACCGGCGCCATCCTCGCCGTACGCGGCCAGGCGATGCTCAACGACGCCATCAGCCACGGCGTGGTCTTGGGCATCGCGGTCTTCTACCTAGCCTTGGGCGGCCTCCCCGGCCCATGGCGCCTCGTGAGCGCAGCGGTAGCCGCCCTCGTCACCGTCGCCGCGAGCGAGGCCCTTAGCGCCTCGAAGCGCGTGCGCGCCGACGCCGCCGTCGCGCTCGTCTTTCCAGCCATGTTCGCTGCTGGCGTGCTTCTACTCGGGCTCTTCGCGCGCGACGCGCACGTGGACGCGCACGCCGTTCTGCTTGGCGAGATCGGGTTCGTGTGGCTCGATAGCGTAAGCGTGTTCGGTGCCAGCGTGCCGCGCGCAGCGCTCCTGTTGGCGCTAGTGTTCGCTTGCGACGTGGCGTTCTACGTGGTGGCGCGCCGCCGGCTCGCGTTGGCGGCCTTCGATCCCGAGCAGGCGCACATGCAAAGGCAGAGGCCCCGTCTCGTGGCGCAACTCTGGCTCGTGTTGACCGCGGTCACGGCCGTGGCAGCCTTCGACGCCGTCGGCGTCGTCCTTTACGTTGCCTTCGCCATCGTGCCCGCGGTAACGGGACTACTCGTGGCAACGAGACTGTCTGCGGTCATCGGCGTTGCTCTAGCAGCGGCCGTCGCGGCCGCTGCGCTTGGCTACCCGCTCGCCGTGAGACTCGACGCTTCGATCGGGGGCAGCATGGCCATGTGCACCGCGGTTCCGCTGGCTGTTGCGCTGCTGCTCAGGAGCGTGCGTGCCCGGCGGTTGCGCGGCGAGTGATACCCTAGTGAGGAGTGTCACATGCGGCGTTCGTGCGCTCGGATAGGTGAATATGTCATACAGGCGGGCCCGAACCGGTGCTAGGTTCTGTGGCGGAAGAGCTGGAGGGAGCCCAAGGAGCGCAGCGCGGCGGGTAGGGAACCCGCTTCGGGCGAGCGAGAATCGCTACTCCTTATGGCCGCTCCTTCAAGTCGAGGGAGGCGCGTCACAACGATGCTAACGCCGGACGAACTGCAAGCCACCGCAATTGACGGCGAGTTGCCAGCCGGACAGAAGGCCACGGATACGGCAACCGTCGTTGACGCGGTGACCCGCTTGTTCGGTGACGAACCGTTCAGCATCTCGGACTTAGGTAGTGTCGGTCACCCCGTCGTGTACGCGTCCACCAAGCTCGCCGAGCTAACGGGCTTTCCGGTGGAAGAGGTGGTTGGCCGCAACCTAGGCTTCCTCCTCCGCAACGACACCGATCAGGAAGGCGAACGCCTCCTGCGCAAGGCCATGGCCGCCCAACGCCACGTGACCACCGTCGTGCGCACCTACCGTGCCGACGGCTCGCTGTTATGGATGGAGCAACGCCACTACCCCATCCACGCTGGCTCGGGCGCGGCGCGGCACCTTCTCACCCTCTTCCGCGACGTGACGGCCGAGGTACACGCCAACGGCGCGCAGGCCATGCAGCTCGAGCTCTCCGGCTCGCTCGAGGGCGACGGGCGCTTCTTCAGCTACGCGCTCCTACTCCACGACGACGGCCGCAACGAGGTCGCCTGGGTGTCGGACGCGTGGCAGCAACTGACGGGTTACAGCCTCGACGACCTAGCAACGCAGGGACTAACGCGCTTCGTGCACCCTGATGACCGCGCCCAACTAGCCGAGCGCTTCCAAGGCCTCCGCGAGCAGGAGAGGCGCTCTGACCAGTTCCGCCTCATCACCGTGGGGGGCAAGGTCATGTGGGTCGAGGACTTCGCGTCCCGCAGTTGGCGCAGCGACGAGGCGGGCATCACCGCCGTGTACGGCATGATGAAGGACGTCAGCAACGCCCGCCGCGACACCGCCAACCTGTGGCGCCTCGCTCACGTCGACCCCCTTACCGGTCTGCCGAACGCTCACCTCCTCGAGGACCGCGTCCAGCAGGCGCAACTGCAGGCGCGCCGCAACGGCACGAGCGTTGCGCTAGCCATCCTCGACCTCGATCACTTCAGGTTCGTCAACCAGACCTTCAGCCAACGCCACGGCGACAAGCTCATCGCCGAGGTAAGCAGGCGGCTACGGCGCACCCTGCGCCGCACGGACACCCTCGCCCGCCTGGAAGGCGACGCCTTCGCGCTCCTCCTAGCAGACCTCCCGACGCCGCGAGCGGTCCTACCCGCGTTGGAGAAGGTTCTCGCCTCCATCCGCGAGCCGTACTCGGACGGCAGCTTGACGCTGAACCTCTCCGCAAGCATCGGGGTAGACATGCAGCGCAGCGGCGTGCGCGCCGCCAGCCAGATGCTCGAGCGCGCCACCGCGGCCCTCGTGCGCGCCAAGGAAACTCACCGCGGCGCGTTCCGCTTCTACGAGGACGAGATCGACGTGGCCATGCGCTCACGGCTAGCCGTCGAAGGCGAACTGAAGCGCGCCATCTCAGAGGACCAACTACTCCTGCACTATCAACCGCGCGTGCAACTAGACAATGGCGCCGTCAACTCCGTCGAGGCGCTCGTGCGTTGGCTGCACCCCGTGCGCGGCCTGCTCAAGCCCGCCGATTTCGTGCCGCTCGTGGAGGAGTCGCAGCTCGGGCCGCAGCTCTTCGAGTGGGTGGTGGAACGCGCGTGCAGACAAGCTAAGCGCTGGCAACGCCAACGCACGCCACGGCGCGTGGCGGTCAACGTGAGCCCGTCCGCCCTCGCCCACGCCGACCTCGGGCACATCGTCCAGTCCGTACTCTCGCGTTACGACCTCCACCCCGGGCTGCTAGAGCTGGAGATCAGCGAACGCACTGGCCACGAGACGCTCGCGATGGGCTCCGAGAAGCTCGAAGAGGTCCGCGCGATGGGCGTGCACGTCGCCCTTGACGATTTCGGGGTCGCGCACTCGTCCCTCACCCAACTGCGGGCGCTGCCGCTCGATGGCCTGAAGATCGACCGGTCGTTCGTCTCCAAGTTGGACGCGCGCACCCCTAGCCTCGACGTAGACCTGCTGCGCGCCATCATCGCGCTAGGCAAGAGCTTGAGGCTGCGCGTGACGGCTGAAGGCATCGAGACGAAGGAACAGAACAACATCCTCCGCTCCCTGCAATGCGATGAGGGTCAAGGCTTCCTCTTCAGTCAGCCCGTTCCAGCCGAGTACGTGATGGCGTCAGCCTGACGCTCGCCCTTGTCGTGCGAGCGCTTGGTCGCCTAGCGGTGCGGCCTATAGGATGACTAGTCATTGACGCTGGCAACGGGGCCCGCAGGCGCCTAGCTGCCGCGTGAGGAGCCCGCATGTCCGACAACCCATTGCGCTCGACTGAGTTCGAGATCCCCTTCGACAAGATCAAGCCTGAGCACGTCGTGCCCGCCATGCGCGAAGCGCTTGCGGAGGCCGAGACGCGCCTTGCCGCGCTGGAAGCCGGCGAAGCGGAGCCGAGCTACGACAACACCGTGCAGGCGCTCGACGACTTGGTAGAGGACGTCGTGCACCCGTACCGCTTGGCTCGTCACCTCATCGGGGTGCTGGACGGCCCGGAACTGCGCGCGGCCGTCAACGAGGTGCTGCCTGAGGTGACCGCCTTCCTCGCCAGGCTCAGCACGAACCATGAGTTGTGGAAGTCGCTTGCCGCCTACTCAGCCACTGAGGAGGGCGCGGCGCTCGAGGGCGTGCGGGCACGTCACGTCAGCAAGACCCTCGACGAGTTCAGGCGCGCGGGCGCTAACCTCCCCGCCGCGGCGCGCCGTCGCGTCGAGGAGCTCAAGGTCGAACTCGCGCGCCTCACGACTAAGTTCGCTGAGAACGTCCTCGACGCCACCAACGCGTACGAGCTGCTGATCGAGGACGAGGGGCGCCTCGCCGGGTTGCCAGAAGGCGCCGTGCGCCGCGCCCGCGCTTCTGCCGCCTCACGCGGCGTCGCCGGTTACCGCTTCACGCTGCAGGCGCCGTCCTACTTGACGTTCATCAAGTACGCCGAGGACCGCGAACTGCGGCGCGAGCTGTTCCAGGCTTTCCTCGCGGTCGGCACCGTCCAGCCACATGACAACCGCGGCATCATGCGCGACATCCTCGCGCTTCGTCGCGAACTCGCCGAACTCCTCGGCTACGCCGACTTCGCGGACCTGCAGACCGAGGACCGGATGATCAAGTCAGGCGCGCGAGCCGCGCGTTTCGAGTCCGACCTCGTCACCAGGACGCGCCCGTACTTCGAGGCCGAATCGGCTGAGCTGCAGCGGTTCGCGGCGACGGAGCTCGGCATAGTCCGCCTCGAGCCGTGGGACGTCACGTTCGCGGCGGAGAAGCTGCGCATGGCGCGCTTCGACGTCGACGAGGAGGCGCTACGGCCGTACTTCCCGCTGCCGCAAGTACTCGACGGCCTCTTCGACCTCACGCAGAAGCTCTTCGGCGCCAAGGTGACGCCCGTGACGGGCGTGCCGACCTGGCACCCGGAGGTCGCCGTCTACCACCTCGAGCATGAGGACGGCACGTTCCTCGGCTCCCTCTACGCCGACTGGTTCCCGCGCGAATCGAAGCGCAACGGCGCCTGGATGAACGGCCTCCTGACCGGCGGGCCGACCTCCGACGGGTTCGCGCCGCACGTCGGCATCATCGCGTGCAACTTCACGCCGCCTGAAGACGGCCACCCCGCGCTGTTGACGCACGCCGAGGTCGAGACTGTGTTCCACGAGTTCGGGCACCTACTGCACCACCTGCTGAGCAGGGTCGAGGTACGGGCGCGCTCGAGCATGAACGTGTCATGGGACTTCGTCGAGCTCCCTAGCCAGATCATGGAGAACTGGACGTGGGAGCAGGAAGCTCTCGACCTGTTCGCCCGCCACCACGAGACGGGCGAGGCCCTGCCAACCGAGCTCTTCGAGCGCCTCGCCAGGAGCCGCAACTTCATGGCCGCCTCCGCGCAGATGCGCCAACTCATGCTCGGCACCGTCGACCTGGCACTGCACCGCGAGTTCGATCCCGCCGGCGCAGTCGACCCGATCGAGTTCGGGGGCGAGGTCATGGCGCCGATGGAGCTGCGGCCAGACTTCGCTCACGGCGAACGCTTGGCGCGCTTCACGCACGTCTTCTCCGGCGGCTACGCGGCGGGTTACTACTCCTACAAGTGGAGTGAGGTCCTCGACGCGGACGCCTTCAGCCGCTTCGTAAGGGAGGGCATCTTCAACCCCGAGACCGGCCGCGCGTTCGCCGAGACCGTGCTCGCCCGCGGTGACGCCGAGGACGCCGAGCAACTGTTCCGCGACTTCATGGGCCGCGACCCGGAGATGGACGCCCTCATCCGCCGCAGTCTAGGGGAGACCGCTGTGGAGGTCGGCCTCGCCGACGTCGCTGCCAGCGCCGGAGACGACGCCTAGCTTCAGCAGCAGTGCGAGCCCGAGGAGCGTGCCGCGGTCGTACTCGCGTAGGCCATCTGCTCCACCCTGGGCGCGCAAGTAAGCGTCATAGACGACGTTGGCGCTGCTGCGCAGGGCCTTGATCTCGTACCGCGCGCTGGCGGCGGCAGCCGCGCGCGCTTCCGCCACCGCCCGTTCGGGCCACGCTCCGACGTAAGTGGCGCGCTCTGCCTGGCTCATGCCCGCCGCCACGCTGCTTGCCAGGTGGAAGGCGGCGGCGTAACGCACTACCGAGGCATCGCACGTGAGGCCGGCTAGGAGCCCGATGGCCTCTGCCTCTGCTTCCTGAGCGAAACCTGCGACGTGGGCGAGCTCATGCAGCGCCACTGCCAAGCCTGACGTCGGCGGCAGGCCAGCGTCGACGTGCGGCTCGAGCAACCACGGACTGACGATGCCCGCGTAACCGAAGCGCAGCAACGTGCCGGGCGGCAGCGGCTTGACGCGAGTAGGCAGGGTCGGGGGCGCCCCTTGGGCTAAGACGGTGGCTGGCAAGAACGCCTCGCGCACGCTCAAGGCAGCGGTCGCGACGCAGCGGCTGGCCGCGGCCTGAGCCTCGTGCGGCGGCAGTCCCGCTTGCGCGCCGTCAGCGCCAGCGGTGGTGGTGCTGGTCAGCGCGGCAGCCGCGTTCAGCTCGCCGAGGGACCACGCTACGGCGCGGTCCAAGTCGGACGGCGAGATTGCGCCGACGGCCGCGCTCAAGCTCGAGGCGTGATACGCCAGACCGAACCCGAACGGGAACCAGCCGCCGAGCACGGCGACGATCCAGGCCGCTGGCGCGAGGAGCGGCCGCCACGGGCTGCTCGATCCCTTGGCGGCACGCCGCGGCGCCAACAGTGCCGTAACGGCGCCGGCGGCCAGCACGCTAAGTGAGAGGCCGACGAGAACGTAGCTCAAGCTGAACGTCAGGTCGCCGCTCAAGGCCGCGGCCGCGCGCTGCCATAGCGGCAACCACCGCGCGACGTAGACGCGGTCGATCCAGGCCGCTGGCCACGGGATGAACTGCACGGCTATGCCAACGAGCGCTACCGCTGCGGCCAGCCAGTAGGACAGGCCGGGCGTTCGCCTGAGGCCCGAGCGTCTACCGTCGACCACGGCCTCGCCTCCGCGCCCTTCTGCCGGTCTGAGCTGGCCTCTCGCGCGCCACGCCCCAGCCTTCTGCGCGCAGGAAGTGGCCCAGGTCCGCGGTGTGCCAGTCGTCGCCCGCAGCCTTCAACCACCGCGAACTGAACGGCTCGACACTCTGGAACTGCACGGCGCTGGCGCCGAGGACCGTGAAGGCCAGGCGCACCGCCGCGTCTACGAGGGCGCTGCGTGAGCGCTCGAGGAGGCAGGCAGCGGCGGGCTCGCGCAGGCGCAGGTGCGCGACGGTGCCGTTGAGCGCCGCCTCGACGCCCGCGGCCGCCGCACTAGCTACGCTCTCGTCGTCAGGTGCGTAGCCGCGTAAGTGGAGCTCGAGGCGTCCTCCAACTAGGTCACCTACGACCGCGAGGCCGTGCTCGACCACGCGGTAACGCGGCAGCGCCTCTGGCAACCGAGCGGCGTAATGTTCCATGAGCTCGTCCTCGATGACCTCGATGCGGCGGCGGAGGCGAACGGAGTCGCGCTCGGACAACAGCAGCGGGTCTGCCAGCGACCTGAGCAGGGCAACGCGCTCGTCCTCCAGGCTGGCTACGAGCTCGTCATCGGCCGGCTGCGGTTCTGGGGAGGCAACGGCCTCGCCCTCGACCGGCAGCGCCGTCGCGGCAGCGAGGGGATCGCTGCGGAGGTATGCCGCCACGTCGCGGTAACGAACGAGCTGCCCATCCTGTACGGACCAAACGACCTCACCGACCTTCTCGGCCAGGCGCCGGTCGTGAGTGGCGAGCAGCACAGCGGCGCCACTCGCGTCCAACGCCTCCGTCAGCTGCGCCTCGAACGCTTCGACGGCTTCGAGGTCGAGGTCGTTAGTCGGCTCGTCCAAAAGCCACAAGTCGCTGCGGTGAGCGAAGGCGAGCGCCAGGCCCGCTCGCGCTCGCTCCCCGCCAGAGCCCTGTGCGGGGAGCAGGTCCCATGCGCGTGGTGGCACTCCCGCCTCCGCCAACAGCTGCGCTGCCTTGCCGCCCCCTACCGCGGCGGCCACTTGGGCGAGGAGCGAAACGTCAGGCTCCAACCCTCTCTCGACCTGATCGACGAGCCGCAGTTTCAGGCCAGGCAGGTAGCTGACTTCCGTCAGAGGCCCCACCGAGCTGAGGTCGCCAGCGAGCAACCGCACGACGCTGCTCTTGCCGCTGCCGTTAGGCCCGAGCAGCACGATGCGCTCGCCGCGGCGGACGCTGAACGTCACGTCGTCGAGGACGCCTGGCATGGTCGCGTGCCCCACGCTGACGAGGGTGTCAACTCGCCCGCCGGTGCGGCTTGCCTGGTCGCGCACGAGCACGGTAGAGGGGGTGCGCGTGTGCTGCTCGCCCGTTGCCGCGAGCGCGCGGAGCGCCACGCTCTGCCTTTCGGCGCGCCGCTTCCTCGCCGCGGCTTTGCGCCCGAACGTCGCCAGCTCGGCGGCCATGCGCTCAAGACGGTCGGCCTCGCGCCCTTGCTCGCGGGCGCGCTTCAAGCCACTTCGCTTGAGCGCTTCGCGCCTGCGCCGCGCCACGCTGTACGCCCCACGCTCTGGCCACAGACGCCCTCCTGCCAGGAACGCGCTGCGGTTCGTGGCCGCGTCGAGTAGCGCGCGGTCGTGGCTGATGACGACGACCGCGCCATCGTGCGCGCTCAAGCGCCGCGCCAGCCACTCGCGCGCGGCGAGGTCGAGATGGTTCGTTGGTTCGTCGAGGAGCAGCACGTCGGCCGCGCGCACGAGGGTGAGCGCTAGGGCCAGGCGCCTGCGCTGGCCAGCAGAGAGGTGCCTCACCTCATGCTCTAGTTCGCCGCCTAGGCCAAGTGACGCCACTATCTCGCGCGCCCGCGCCTCCGCGGCGTAGCCGCCGATGCGCTCGAACTCGTGCAGGACGGCGTCGTACTGGGCGCCGTCCGCTTCCCCAGCCGCCATGCGCCGTTCAAGGAGCCGCAACTCAGCTTCTAGCTCGTGCGCTCGCTGCGTAGCGGTGCGCACCGCGTCGGCCACGGTCGGCCCGGGTAGTAGGGCGTCGCTCTGAGCGAGAAGCCCGATGCTCACGCCAGGCGCGCGGCGCACGCTGCCGCTGCTCGGCGCCACTTCGGCGGCCAGCAAGCGAAGCAGCGTGCTCTTGCCACTACCGTTGGCCCCGACCAACCCAACGCGGTCGCCAGTCGCGAGGCGGAGGTCGACGCCAGCGAACAGTTCCGCCCCCGCCACGTCGAACGCGACGTTGGCGGCGCTCAGCAGCTCCACGGACCCGACCGTGCAGCCATGTGCAAGGAGATCACTGCCTCATCTTAGCCGCGCGGGTAGCCGCCAGCCTGAGGTGGCGACGCCGCTGAAGCTATGCTCGGGGCGTGAAACGCTTCACGGGCCGCGGCGCCAACCAACCGTTCACTTGCGCCGAGTGCGGTGCGGCCGTACCGCCTCTGGCCGGCGGCGGGTACCGCAATCACTGCCCCCTCTGCCTCCACTCGCTGCACGTCGACGTGAACCCGGGAGACCGCGCCAACCCTTGCCGTGGCGTGCTCGAGCCGGTAGCGGTGGAGCACAGCGCCAAGAAGGGCTGGGTCATCGTGCACCGTTGCAGGACCTGCGGCGAACTCAGCCGCAACCGCGCGGCCCTCGAGGACCAAGAGCACCCAGACGACTTCGACGTCATCGTGACGCTAGCGAGTGGCGGGCTGGCACCCTGAGCGCACCCGGCCGACTGGTACGCTGGGCAGCACCAAGGAGCCGATCATGAGCTACAACTACGTGACGCTGGAAGAGCAGGGTGGCGCGTTGCGCGTCGGCCTGAACCGACCCGAGGTACTCAACGCCCTCAGCCTCGAGCTGCTTACCGAACTAGCGCAGGTCCTCACCGGCCCTGCCGCGGAGGATCACGTGCGCGCCGTGTTGATTACTGGCAACGGCCGCGGCTTCTGCGCGGGCGCGGACTTGGCCGCCACGCCAGTAGACGGTGACATCGGCCGCATGCTCGAGGCGCACTACCACCCGGTCGTGCGCGGGATCGCCGCGCTGCGCAAACCGGTGATCGCCGGCGTGAACGGTGTCGCCGCTGGCGCGGGCCTCAGCCTCGCGGCAGCTTGCGACATGCGCATCGCGTCGGCCACCGCTACCTTCACGCTCGGGTTCACGGGCATAGGCTTGGCCCTCGACGCTGGCAGCAGCTACTACCTCAGCCGCCTCATCGGGCCCGGTAGGACGTACGAGTTGGCCTTGACCAATCGGAGGGTCGACGCGAGCGAGGCTCTCGCCATGGGCCTCGCCGAGAGGGTGATCTCCCACGAGAGCTACGACTTGGAGGTGATGGCCGAGGTCGTCACCATCGCGCAGGGGCCAACGCGCGCCTTCGCGCTCGTGAAAGAGGAGCTCAGGGCCGCGCTCGACAACGGCCTCGAGGCGCAACTCGAGGTCGAGGCGCGAGCCCAAACGGCGGCGGCCACTTCCGAAGACGCGCGTGAAGGCGTTACCGCCTTCAAAGAGAAGCGCGCACCGCGCTACAGGGGGCAGTGAATGCCGACGGCCGACACCATCCTTTACGGCTCAGTGCTAACCATGGACCCGGCGCGGCCCCGCGCCTCCGGCGTGGCGTTGGCTGGTGGTCGCATCGTCGCCATCGGCGAGGCAAGCGAGCTGCACGAGGTCGCGGGACCAGGGACGCGGATCATCGACTTCGGCTCAGCCTGCCTCATGCCGGGGTTTCACGACGCGCACGTGCACCTGACGCGCCACGGCATCGAGCTCGACTACCTCGACCTCAGCACGGTTGCGAGCTTGCAGGCGGCCTCCCAGCTCCTGCGCGAGCGCGCGGCGGCCACGCCACATGACGACTGGGTCATCGCTACGGGCTTCGGATTGCAACGGTGGGGCCTCGCTACCATCGGAGGCGACGAGCGAGACGTGCTGGAGGGAGCAACCCTCGGCCGCAAGGTCCTCATGCACAGCCAGGACCACCACTCGGCCTGGGCGAGCAGCGCTGCTCTTGCCGCGGCAGGCGTGAGCGCGGCTACCCAGACGGGTCAGGGCGCCGTCATCGTGTTGGCTGATGACGGTGGACCAAGCGGCTTACTGCTGGAGGACGCCGTTGACCTCGTGTCAGGCGCCGTTCCCGCCCTCACGCGTGACCAACTCCGCGCGGCTCTGCGCAGGGCGGCTGAGCACCTATCCTCGCTGGGAGTCACTACCGTTCACCACATGGCGGCCGAGGGCGCGGCCTTGTGGCGCGAGCTGGCGCTCGAGGCGAGCGACGACGCTTACGCTCTGCGCGTATGGGCGTGCATCCCACACGCTGACATCGAGGCGGCCGCGGCCATCGGCATGGCCACCAACCAGGGTGGAAGCAACTTCAGGGTCGGCGGCGCCAAGTTCTTCGCTGACGGCGCGTTGGGTAGTCGGACGGCGTGGATGCTCGAGCCGTACTCAGGCACCTCTAACGTCGGCATGGCGATGGACGGGCCAGACGTCCTGAACGCGCGCGTGCCCCTCGCGCTGGCCGCTGGCCTCACGCCCGTCATCCACGCCATCGGCGACGCGGCGACCCGCGCCGCACTCGACGTGTTCGAGGCAACGCAGGAGCAGTGGCGCGCCTTGGGTCTGCGGCCGCGGCTCGAGCACGCCCAGCACCTTCATCCCACGGACGTGACGCGCGCGGGGCGACTCGGGATCGTGGCGTCCATGCAGCCCATCCACCTCACGTTCGACATCGTCTCGATCGAGGCGCTGCTCGGTGACAGGCTGGACCGCGCTTACGCCATGCGCTCCTTGGCCCGCGCGGGTGCCGTGCTCGCGTTCGGCTCCGACACGCCGGTCGCACCACCTGACGTGTTCGAGGGCCTACGGGCCGCCTGCCGTCGAGCCGACAAGGCGGGGCGCAGGCTCGCAGCCGCCGAAGCGCTGTCGCCGGATGCGGCCCTAGCCGCCTACACGACGGGCGCCGCCTACGCCATCCAGGCGGAGGGACGTTCTGGCGCACTGAAACCCGGTTACGACGCGGACATCGTGGTTCTCGACCACGACCCGCTCGTTTCGCTCGATGCTCTGTCGGTGGTGGCGACCATCAAGGGCGGCGAGTTCACGTACGGCAACCCGACCTGACCGGCGTTAGCGCGCGCTGAGCGGTAGTTCATGCACGAAGCCGCGCGGGCGGCGACTAAGGATGAACGCGACGGCCTCGGCGAAGGCGCTGGCCGCGATCCAGCCGCTAGCGTCGCCGTTCGGCATGGCGGCGTGGTTGCCTGGGGTGTCGAACGCTCCCGCCGGCATGATGCAGCCGACGCTCACGCCCTCCTTGCCGACCTGCGCGGCTAGGGAGCGCAGGTACGCAACCAATGCGCCTTTGGCCGCGGCGTAGGCAACGGAGCCGGGGGCGGGGGAGATGGCGGCCGCTGCCCCAACGGCAACTATGGCTCCTGAACGCGCGGCCAGCATGTCTGGGAGCACTGCAGAGATGGCGTTCACCGCGCTGCGCAGGTTGCCGTCCAGCGTGCGCTCGAGCGCGGCCGCAGTGGCGCTTGGGCCAGCGTTCGCGGCCGGCCCCCCTTCGAAGCGGCCGGCTAGGTGCACGAGCGCCGTAGCCTTACCCAGCTCGGCGCGCACCTTCGCGAAGGCGGCCTCGACGGCCGCTGGCGACGCCAAGTCGACAGGGAAGGTGCGCACGTCAGCGCCAGAGGCCTGCAGCGCGGCGAAACGCGCCGCAGTAGGTCCCTCGTTGCCAGGGCGGGCCGTTAGGGCGACGCGCCAGCCGCGCTGCGCCAAGTACGGCACGACGGTCCCAGCTAGGTCACCCCCCGCCCCGGTAACTACGACTAGGCCTGGCGCCAACGACTCATCTGGAGTGCTCATGCGTAACCATACGCCCGACCTAGCCGCGCGTGGTGGTTAGCTATACTCGCGCATGCCCGCGCGCACCACAGACACTGCCGCACCCACCACGCTAGCCGCGACCACTGCAGCTGACGCCACACTGCTGCCACTGCTCGTGGCCGCGCGCAGCGCCGCGCGGGCGTTGGCGGGCAGCGACCGCCACGCCCTGCTCCTAGCGATAGCTGCCGGGCTCCGCGCGGACGCCGCCGCGGTACTCGCCGCCAACGCTCTCGACGTCGAGGCCGAGCGCGCCAAAGGCACGAGCGCCGCGCTCGTCGACCGCCTCACCCTCACCACGGAGCGCATCGAGGGCATGGCGAGAGCCGTCGTTCAGATCGCAGAACTACCTGACCCCCTCGGCCGAGTGCTCGCGGGTTGGGAGACGGCCTCAGGACTGCGCATGCGCCGCATCAGCGTGCCGTTCGGCGTGATCGGCATGGTTTACGAATCGCGGCCCAACGTGACGGTAGACGCCGCCGTGCTCGCCATCAAGGCTGGTAGCGCCGCCGTGCTGCGCGGCTCGTCGAACGCGTTGGCGAGCAACCGCGCGTTGGCGACCAGCATGCGCTCTGCTCTTGCCGCCGCGGGCGCACCAGCCGCCGCCGTGCAGCTCATCGACTCGAAGGACCGCGCGCTCGTAACCGCGCTCCTCCGGGCGCGTGGGTACGTCGACCTCGTCATCCCGCGCGGTGGGGCTGGGCTCATCCGCCACGTCGTCGATACCGCGCGCGTGCCCGTCATCGAGACCGGCGTCGGCAACTGTCACATCTACGTCGACGACGGCGCCGACCTCGAGGCCGCCCTCGCCATCGTCATGAACGCCAAGGTGCAGCGGCCAGGCGTGTGCAACGCGGTCGAGACGGTCCTCGTGCATCAGTCGGTCGCCGCCGCTTTCCTGCCGCGCCTGGCTGAGGCCTTGCGCGCCGCTAAAGTGACGCTCTACGGCTGCGAGGTAACTAGGGGCCTGGTTCCAGGCATCGAGCCAGCCACGCCCGCCGAGTACGCCGAGGAGTTCCTCGACCTCACACTCGCGTTGCGGGTGGTAGACGACCTCGGCGACGCGCTCGCGCACATCGCGCGCTACGGCACGCAGCACACCGAAGTCATCCTCACCCGCGACCTAGCGAGGGCCGAGCGCTTCCGCCGCGAGGTCGACGCCGCCGTCGTCGTCGTCAACGCCTCCTCGCGCTTCACTGATGGGTTCGAGTTCGGCTTCGGCGCCGAGATCGGCATCAGCACCCAGAAGCTGCATGCGCGCGGCCCCCTTGGGCTCGAGCAGCTCGTGACCTACAAGTACTTGGTGGACGGCGACGGCCAGACGCGCGCGTGAGACGCGCGCGCCCAAATCTCTTGGACGAACGCCTAGTTGAACAGCGAGAAAACTCCGTCCAGCACGGTAAGAACCGTTTGACCGGGAGCACCAGAACGGGGTAGAATGACTAGGTTAGCGGGCTGCAACCTGGCGGTTCCGTCAGCGTCTCCATAACAGTCTTCGTGGTTGGCGTGGCGGTGCTCCTAGTGGCCCAGGAGGTAAGTGAGTTGAGCCATAACGTGAACGGCGACGGCAACGGTTACACCGCCGAGAACATCAAGGTGCTGCGCGGCCTCGAGGGAGTGCGCAAACGCCCAGCCATGTACGTGCAGGGCGGCACGGGAATCGACGGATACCACCAGCTGCTCACCGAGATCATCGATAACGCTATCGACGAGTGCCTGGCGGGCTTCGCCGACGTCGTCGAAGTCACCTTGAACCCAGACGGCTCCGCCTCGGTTTCCGATAACGGGCGCGGCATCCCAGTTGACACCATGGAGCGCGAGGGCCGCCCCGCCATCGAGGTCATCTTCACCGAGTTGCACGCGGGCGGTAAGTTCGACGCCGGTGCCTACAAGGTCTCTGGCGGCCTGCACGGCGTCGGTAGCTCCGTCGTCAACGCGCTGTCCAACTGGTTCGTGGCGGAGGTCAGGCGCGACGGCAAGCTTTACCGCATCGGCTTCAAGGACGGCGTCGTCGTCGAGCCGCTGCACGTCGTCGGCACCGCCCCGAAAGGTGAGTCGGGCAGTACGGTCACCTTCCACCCCGACCAGAACGTCTTCAAGGACATCGAGGGCTTCGAGTACGCGCGCGTCCGCCGGCGCCTGCGCGAACTCGCGTACCTAACCGGCGGCGTCAAGATCATCCTCAACGACAAGCGCGCGGCCGCGCCCAAGTCGGAAACCTTCCATGAAGTGGGCGGGGTGGGGGCGTACGCCGCCTTCCTCGCGCGAGAAGGCACGGCGCTCTACGACAAGCCAGTCGTCATCAAGGGCACCGCTAGGGTCCCAACCGACGCTGGTGCGCACGACGTCGAGGTCGAGGTCGGCCTTACGCATACGACCGGTTACGGCCAGACGGTCCTCACGTACGCCAACATGATCACCAATCGCGACGGCGGCACGCACCTTACGGGCTTCAAGAGCGCGTACACGCGCGTCCTCAACAACTACGCCAAGGCCAAGAACCTCGTCAAGAAAGGCGACACGCCCCCGACGGGCGACGACTTCCTCGAGGGCATCGCCTGCGTCATCTCGGTGAAGCTCCCGGAGCCGCAGTTCGAGTCGCAGGCCAAGGTCAAGCTCCTCAACGCCGAAGCGCAAACGGCCGTCAACAGCGTCGTTTACGAGAAGCTAAGCGAGGCCCTCGAAGAGAACCCGAAGATCGGCCGCGCCATCATCGACAAGGCCGCCCAAGCGGCCCGCGCCCGCGAGGCGGCGCGCAAGGCGCGCGACCTCGTGCGCCGCGCCAACCCTCTCGACAACGACGACCTGCCTGGCAAGCTGGCAGACTGCCAATCCACCGACCCAGCGGTAAGCGAGGTCTACATCGTGGAAGGCGACTCGGCGGGCGGCACCGCCAAGCAGGGCCGTGAACGCCGCTTCCAGGCCATCCTCCCGCTGAGGGGCAAGATCCTCAACGTCGAGAAGGCCAACCTCGCCAAGATCCTCAAGAACGCCGAGATCAGGGCCATGATCGCCGCCATCGGCGCGGGGGTGGAGGGAACCGGCGACAACGCCCACTTCAACATCGAAGAAGTCCGCTACCACCGCATCATCATCATGACGGACGCCGACGTAGACGGCTCTCACATCCGCACGCTGCTCCTCACCTTCTTCTACCGGTACATGCGGCCACTCATCGACGCCGGTTACCTCTACATCGCCCAACCGCCCCTCTACGGCGTGCGCATCGGGCGCCAGCGCGAGATGCAGTACGTCTACGACGAAGCCGCGCTCGCCGAACTGCAGCGCAAGAACCGCGACAAGAAGATCGAGCTGCAGCGCTTCAAGGGCCTTGGCGAGATGAACGCCGAACAGCTCTGGGAGACAACCATGAACCCAGAGACGCGCATCTTGAAGCGCGTCACCATAGACGACGTGCTCGAGGCTAGCGAGACCTTCGAGATCCTCATGGGCACGGAAGTCCCGCCGCGCCGCGAGTTCATCGAGGCAAACGCGCACCTGGCGCACCTCGACGTCTAACCACCAAGGCGACAAAGGTCAGGGCCCGCGCAGGCGAACTGCGCGGGCCCTAAAACTAGCTACGAGGTGCGGCTACTGCAGCCCGGCCGCCGCGCGCGCGTCGTGGACTTCCGACATCGTCAACATCTTGGCCCGCGTTGCCGCGACGTCGTCAGCCGTGTACGGCGAGTAGTCGGCAGGCAAGTTGGCTTCGTTGCCCCACGCCTTCATGACGTAGTCGAGGATGGCCGCGATCTCGGCGTCCTGCAACTGCAAGTGTGACGGCATGACGCCGTTGTAGGTCATGTTCGCGACGCTGATGCTGCCTTGCATGCCGAATACGACCGCGTCGAGAGGGAAATCACGGTCGGCCTTGTAGAGGTCAGGCGCATGCCCGGCGAGGGGCGGGAACGCCATGGGGATGCCCTGCCCAGTCGCCTGGTGACAGGCAGAGCAGGTGCTGACGAACAGCGCTTCGCCGTCTAGCGTCGCTGCGGTCTGCGTGGCAGCGCCGGCGGCTGGCGCGGCTGTAGCTGGCGCACCAACCGCTGGCGCACCTGCTGCGGTAGGCGCGCCAGCAGCGGCTGCAGGAGCGGCGGCCGCCGCCGTGGCGTCGAAGAAGCCGGGCTGCACGACGCCGCGCTGCGCCACGAGCGCCATGGCCTGGTTGATGTCGATGCGCGCCTTGCCGCCACCCAAGTCCTCGTAGCCGGTGATGCTGGCCACCGCCGAGTTCAGCTGGTTTTGGAACACCGAGCCGTCGAGCACCTGGAAAGTGCCCTTCGGCTTCGAGGTGGCGAGGAAGAAGATCAGAGCGACAAGCGCTGCCATGCCGACGGTGCCGAGCAACACGGCCGCGCGCACTTGCTTCTCGCTGATCAAGTACCTACGGTTCTGGTCAGGCATGGTGATCAGCCACCACCTTCACGAGACGTGGGTCGTTCGCAGGCAGCACGTTGCGGGTGGTGAGCGCGCGAGCGTACGCGGCTACCCAGATGCCGCCGAGGCCTATGAGCGCTAGGAAGTCTAGGAGCGTGAACTGGAATCCCTGGCGCGAGAAGGCGGGCACCACGAACCAGAAGTAGTTGAGGAACTGCACGACGAGCGCCCACACGGCCACGGCCGCCAGGGCACGGCGCGTGCGTTTCACCCAGCGCGAGAAGAGGATCATGAACGGCGCGAAGAAGCCGAAGAACAGGATGAAGGCGCTCAAGCCGATCCAAGTGGGGTCGAAGCGGATGACGTACCAGCTGGCCGTCTCGACGACGTTGTTCGACCACTGGATGATCAGCTGCGAGATCTGCGTGTAAGCCCAGAACATGGTCACGGCCATGAGCATGTTGCCGAGGTCCTGGAGGCGCTTCGGGGTGAGGAGCTTATCGACCGTCGGGTTCTTGGCGGCCAGGTTCACCATCACCAGGATGACGAGCGCGAGGCCCGTGATCACTTGCCCAGACATGATGATGCCTGGGTAGATGCCGGAGAACCACGTCGGCGTTAGCGACATTGCCCAGTCGAACGAGGCGAACGTCATCGTGAGGATGTAGATGACGACCCAGAGGCCGCCCAGGTTCTTCATGCGGTATCCGGTGCGGCCCGCATTGCCTGCCTGCTCGTCTTGTCGCTTGCTCAAGTTGCGGTAGAGCATGGACCCGAGCGTGAAGACGCCGAAGATGACAACGGCCCTGACGATGAAGAACCACACGTTCAAGTACTGCGACTTCGCCGCCACCGTTGGTTCGGCGGCGACGTACGCGGCGTCCGTCCACGGGTAGAGGTCGCCCATGCCGAGTATGACCGGCACGAACAGCAGCGCGAAGAGCGGCACGATGCTGGCTGCCGCCTCGAGCGGTCGGATGATCAGCGCGCCCCACGAACCGCCCGCCAGGTGCACTATGAACAGGAGCATGAGCGAACCGAGCGAGAGGCCGATCCAGAAGAGGTAACTGACTAGGTACGACTGGAAGAAGCCGTCAGCGCGGCCTGTGAAGCCTAGGATGACGGCCGCGATTAGCGCGGCGGCGCCGATGACGAGGCCAGCGAGTTGCACCTTGGCCGTGTCGATGGGCGGCAGCTTGAGCGAGGTCATCGGTTGGCCTCCGTTGGGGCTTGGCTCAGTTCTGCGCCAGCGGGTACGTCGCTGATGGCGGCGTTCTGGCTGAGTTGGAGGGCCTTGATGTACGCCGCTATGGCCCAGCGGTCCTCGACGGGCACGCGCGAAGCGTAGCTGTACATGCGGCCGAAGCCGTTCGTTGCGGCGTTGAAGAAGTAGCCGACAGGCGAGTCGAGTAGGCGCTGCGTGGTCGTGAAGTCAGCTGGCTGTGGGAAGCCCTTGAGGACGGCGGCACCCATGCCGTCAGCGTTGTAGTTGTGGCACGGCGAGCAGAAGATGTCGAAGCGCTCTTGTCCGCGCTGCAGCAGGTCGGAGGTGAGCTCGAGGGGGAGGTCGGCGAGGAAGCCGTTCGGCCCGAGGCCAGTCAAGTAGGCGGGTTCGAGTGCGCCGAACTCCCTAGAGACCGTGCCGGTAGGCAGCGGTCGCATGGCGGAACCGTCCGCGAAGAACTGCGAGCCCTGGAACGCCTTGGCTTTCGGCTGGTCGTACATGTTGCGTCCGCAGGCGCTAAGTAGCAGCGAGCTCAAGACGGCGACGACGAGGAGGACGCGGGTGCGAACTCGGCGGGTCACTTCTCCACCTCTGAGATGACGAGCGGCGCGAGGCCCTCGAGGAAGGCGCGGGTGGCGCCAAGCTCGAACTTCGGGTCGCGCGCTTCTATGCAGAGGAAGAAACGGTCGCGCATGGCGTTCTCGAAGCCCGGCGTGTTGAAGATGGAGTGGTATGGCCGCGGCATCCCGTTGCGCACGATCATGAAGATGCCAGCGGTGAGGCCCGCGAAGAGGATGGTGCACTCGTACATGATGACGATCCAGTTCGGCCAGCTGTTGAGCGGCTTGCCGCCGATGTTGAGGGCGTAGTACGACGTGTTCGCCCACCACTGCATGAAGAAGCCGAAGAGCCCGCCGAAGATCCCCATCGCGAGCACCGCCCAGCCGAGGCGCGTTGGCTTCATCCCGAGGTCGAGGTCGAGGCCGTCGACGGGGAAGGGCGTGTACGCGTCGATCCGGGTATAGCCGGCGTTACGCACGCGCTCCGCTGCTGACTTGATGTCCTCGACGGTGTCGAACTGCGCTACCAAGCCGTAAAGGCTTGGCGCTGCGGCGTTGCGGCCGAGTGTGACGCTGCTCATGCCGGCTCCTCAGCGTTGAAGTACTCCATGCGCGCGCGCTCGAACGCGTCGCTGCCATGGTGTTGGTCGTGGAAGGCGGTCTCCTTCGTTTCGGCCGTAGCGATCGACGGCAGCAGGCGGATGAAGAGGAAGAACAGCGTGGAGAAGAGGCCAAGGCTGCCGATGAACAGCGACCAGTCCCACACGGTGGAGACGTAATCCGCCCAGGAGGACGGCAGGAAGTCCTTCGTGAGCGACACGACGAAGATCACGAAGCGCTCGAGCCACATGCCGATGGAGACGATGATGGCGATGATGAAGAGCGCCCATGGGCTCTGCCTGATCTGCCTGAACCACAGCGGCTGGATGGCCACGAAGTTACAGAAGATCAACGCCCAGAAGAAGATGGCGTGGTCCCCGAACATGCGGTTCCAGATCATGTAGCGCTCGAACTCCACGCCCGAGTACCAGGCCGTGAAGATCTCGATGAAGTAGCCGTATACGACGATCATGCCCGTAGCGAGCATGAGCTTGGCGGCGTTGTCGAGGTGCCGCAGCGTGATGAGATGCTCGAACTTGAGCGCCTTGCGCAAGGGAACGGCCAAGATGAGCACCATGGCGAAGCCTGCGAAGACGGCGCCAGCCACGAAGTACGGCGGCATGATGGTGTTGTTCCAGCCGGGGAGTTGTGCGACGGCGAAGTCCATGGCGATCGTGCTGTGCACGCTGAGCACGAGCGGGAAGCTAAGCGCGGCGAGGAGCAGGTAAGCGCGCTGGTAGCGCTGCCACGCCTTGGTCGAGCCGTTCCACCCGAGGCTGAGGATGCCGTACGTGAACTGCTGGAACTTAGTCTTGGAGCGGTCGCGGAGCGTCGCGAGGTCCGGGATGAGGCCGATGAACCAGAAGACCACCGAGATCGTGAAGTACGTGCCGATGGCGAAGAGGTCCCAGTCGAGCGGGCTGCGGAACTGCGGCCACAGGCCCATGGTGTTGGGGTAAGGCACGAGCCAGTAGAAGACCCATGGGCGGCCTAGGTGAAGGATGGGGTAGAGGCCCGCGCAAACGACCGCGAAGATGGTCATCGCCTCAGCGAAGCGGTTGACCGTCGTGCGCCACGGCTGCCTGAAGAGGAGCAGCGCGGCCGAGATGAGGGTTCCTGCGTGACCGATGCCGATCCACCACACGAAGTTGATGATCGGCATGCCCCATGCGACCGGGATGTTGTTGCCGAAGATGCCGATGCCAGTGGTGATCAGCTTGACGACAGACACGAGGTAGACGACCAGGACCGCCGCCGAGATGGTGAAGCCTATCCACCACCAGGCGGGAGTCTTGTCGACGTTCGCTAGGACGGGCGTCAGGATGGCGTCGTCGATGCCACCGTACGTCTCTCCCGGCCTGATGACGCGGTTCGTCTCGCGGAACGGCGCCTTAGGTTTGCGGGCCGTTACTGCCATCAACCTCTCCCTTCGGAGTTGAGCAACGCCGGGTTGGGGTTCTTGACCTTGGCGAGGTAGGTGGTGCGCGGGAAGGTCTGCAGCTCTTCTAGCATCCAGTAGTTGAGCGGCGAGGCCTTGACGCCCGCGACGCGCGAACCGGTGTCGTTGAGGTCACCGAAGACGATGGCTTGGGTCGGGCAGGCGGCCTGGCAAGCCGTGACGACCTCGCCGTCGCGGATCTTGCGGTCCTCGTTGGAGGCGTCGATGCGGGCGGTCGCGATGCGCTGGGTGCAGTACGTGCACTTCTCCATCACGCCGCGCGAGCGAACGCTGACGTCCGGGTTGTTGGCGAGCGACATCTCGGTGGCGTCGGTTGCCAACTCCGCGTACTGCAGCCAGTTGAAGCGCCGCACCTTGTAAGGGCAGTTGTTCGAGCAGTAGCGCGTGCCTACGCAACGGTTGTAGACCATGACGTTGAGGCCCTCGGAGTCGTGCACCGTCGCGCCTACCGGGCAGACGGGCTCGCACGGCGCCTTCTCGCACTGCTGGCACGGCATTGGCTGGTGGAAGAACTCGGGAGCGTCGATGCTTCCTGAGTAGTAGTTGTCCACGCGGATCCAGTGCATCTCGCGGCCCTTGGAGACCTGCGCCTTGCCGACGATGGGGATGTTGTTCTCCGACTGGCAGGCGACAACGCAGGCGTTGCAGCCCGTGCAGACGGTCTGGTCGATGACCATCCCCCACTTGTAGCCCTTGTACTCGTAGTTCGGGTAGAGGTCCGCCTCGTGGTGCGCGACTGGGTGAACGAAGTGCGGGTGCTCTGGCGCTTCCTTGAACTCGGCGAGCGTGCCGGAGCGCACGATGTAACGGCGCTCGCCCGTGCCTTCCAGGCTGTGGTGCATCTGGGTGCTCGCGAGTTCGTACTGGGCGCCCGTCTTGGTGACCGTCGCGGCGGCGGCTCCGCTGACCGTGTGGTCGAGGAGGAGGTAGCCGTTGACACCTACGCCCGAACCGACCTTACCCGCGTGCGTGCGGCCGTAACCGAGCGCCAAGGTGACAGCGCCCGGGGCGTGACCAGGCTGTACCCAGACGGGCGCCTCGAGGTCGCGGCCGTTGCTCGAGAGCTTGACCATATCGCCAGTCTTGAGCTTCAACTCCTCTGCGGTGGCTGGCCCGACCAACGCGGCGTTGTCCCACGTCAGGTTCGAGAAGGCCTTCGGCAGTTCCTGCAGCCAGCCGTTGTTCGCGAAGCGGCCGTCGAGCAGCGAAGCGTCTAGCACGAGCTTCAGCTCGATGGGCGCGGCGGTCGGGAGGGCGGCCGTTACAGCGCCCGCCGTTACGTTGGCTGCGGCCGCGCGACTACCTGCGACCGTGCCGCGGTAAACGCTTTCGCGCCAGAAGTCGTCGAACGAGCCAGTGACGTTGGCCTTCCAGTAGTTGCGCACGATGTCGTAACCCGCGGCCGTAGCGTTGCCGTTCAGGGCGGCCATGACCTCGTGCGCGCTCTTACCGTTGTAGAAGGGGAGGATCAGCGGCTGCTGAATGGTGACGGTACCGTCGAACGCCCTGGCATCGCTCCACGTTTCCAGGAAGTGAGCTTGAGGGATGGTCCAGTCGACTGCGGCGGCCGTCTCGTCAGGGTAGAGGCCGAGGCGCGCCGTGAACGGAACCTTCGCGAGGGCGGAGGCGAAGTCGAGGCTGGCTGGCGCCGTGTAGACGGGGTTGGCGTCGAACACGACGAGCGCCTTGACCGTGCCGTCGTTCATGCCTGCAACTAGCGCGGTGAGCTCGTCGCGGTGCACGGCGGGGCGAGCGGCGGCAGGCTGGAGGTAGTTGACCGTCTTGCCTACGTTGCCTAGCGCCTGGTTCATGGCGTGCGCCAGCGCGTGAACGACTGGCGGCTGGTCTTCGCCAGCGATCACGACGCTCGTGCCCTGGTTGGCCTTCAGGTCTGCTACCAAGGCGTCGAAGAGCTCATTGCTTACAGCCGCCGGGCGGGTGGCGTTCGGCGCCTGTACCCCAAGGGCGGCAGCCAACGCCGCCGCCAGCGCGGCCACGTCGCTCGGCTTGAGAGCGACGCGGTGGTCAGCTAGCGAAGCCGAGTTGGACGGACTCGTCTCGAACTGGTAGAGGCGGTTCATGGTGTCCGTCGAGCGGCGGATGCGCCTGGCGTCTGCGAACGCGCGTGCGTCGGCCAACCTGGCCGGACCGGAGTTCATGAAGTCGGCATCTAGAGCGACCACTACGGCGGCCTTGCTCAGGTCATGCACTGCGGTCGCGTCGGTCCCGAAGGCGAGACGGGCGCCCGCCACCGCGTTGTCTGGGTGGAGCGGGTCGTACTGGTACCAGCGCGCGGCCGGGTACTTGCCGAGGAACTCCTCGATCTGAGAGGCGAGCGTTGGCGACGTGACGTTCTCCGTGAGGAGCGCGAAGCCCTCGCCGTTGGGCAGGGCGGCCAATGCGCCCGCCAGGGCGGCTGACGCGTCTTCCCAGGTGCTGGCCGTGCCGCCGTTGGCGTATGCCTGCGAGCGGTCCGGGTCGTAGAGGGAGAGGACCTGCGCCTGCGTGACCGCGGCGGTGGCGCCTAGGCTGGCAGGGTGGTCGGGGTTGCCCTCCAGCTTGGTCGGGCGGCCCTGGTGGCTCTCAGCGAGCACGCCCTCCGCATAACCGCCGTAAGTGACGGCCGTTGCGAAGAAGAGAGGCTTGCCTGGCGTGATCTGGTCAGGTTGCTTGACGTACGGGACGATCTTCTCGTGCGCTAGCGGCGGGCGGGCGCAGGCGCTAAGACCGGCGAGCGCCATGCTGGCGCCGAGCAGCTTGAGGAAGTCACGCCGCTCGAGGCCGGCCTCCATCGGGGCGGCCTGGCGGGGGAACTCTCGCTGCAAGAAGACCTGGAACTCCTCGGTGTCGGCGAGCTGATCGAGGCTGCGCCAGTAGTCCGGGCCTTCCTGGTTAGCTAGGCGCGCGCGGATCTGGGTGAGGTCTAGCTGGGAGTCACTCATCGGTGGCAGGTCGAGCATTGAATGAGTTTGTCGGTGTCGATGTGGTACGTCTCCACGAGGGTGGCACCCAAGGCAAGTTGCGCTTTCGGTTCGGCCAACGGCTGGTAGTCCATGTTGAAGACCTCACTTACGGGCCGCAGTGCCGTTTCGGGGTTGCGGTGGCACTCGAGGCACCACCCCATGGTCATGGGCTCGTTCTTCCAGATCTGGGCCATCTCGTCGACGCGCCCGTGACAACTGCTGCAGCCCACGCCGTTGTTCACGTGGACACTATGGTTGAAGTACACGAAATCAGGGAGTTCGTGAACGCGGTTCCAGCTGATCGGCGTTCCGTTGTTCCAAGAGTCGACGACCGCCTGCGTCTGCGGCGTGCCTACGCGCAACTGCGAGTGGCAGCCCATGCACGTTTCAGTTGGCGGCACCGACGCCGTCGACGAGGTCTCTACCGTCGTGTGGCAGTAGCGGCAATCTAGACCGACCTGCACTACGTGTAAGTTATGCGGATAGTCGATCGGTTGCGCTACGGGGACGCCGACGTTGTTGTTAGTAGTGCGCGCGTAGAAGGGCAATGCGATCATCATGAGCACGGCGAAAACGCCCCCGCCCCACACGGCCCACGTAACGAACGCGTTCGAGTTCGGAGGGAAGTACTGCGGCATCAGTCAGACACCTCTAGGCTCTCCCCTAAGCGGTGCAAGGAAGAAAATACGGGGGATGGCAACGCCACACGGTTCGGCGTTGGCCGACTAGATTCGAAGCTCATGATGCTCGGATCGACCTCCTCACATAGAGCGGGGCCGTTCAGGCCCGCGCAGACACATTCGGCGCGGCTATGCGCCGCATTAGAACTTGGGACAATCTAGCACAAACTACTTTCGGCCCCTTTCGGGACTTTCGTCCCGCTGCGCCAGCGCGAAAACGCGCCCCTCACGCGGTTGGCGTCAAGCGCTGCGGCGATCGCCCGATGCTATGACCTCGGACATGCTGCTTCAGGGTAAAAGACCACGGCGGTGGTCGATCAGGTGGTGTATGCGAACTCCCACCTGCGAAGGGTGGGAGTTCGGTGCGGCGCTTGCGCTATTTTGGTGGAGCCTGCCGGACTCGAACCGGCGACATCTCGCTTGCAAAGCGAACGCTCTCCCAGCTGAGCTAAGGCCCCTCGGTACGCGCCGCTGGGCGCTTAGAGAGTATGTCGAGGTTAGGGTGCCGTGTCAAGGCGTGACTCCGCGTCAGCGGGTTTAGCGAAGAGCATCCGGCCCATGTTCGTCTGCAGGCTCGAAGTGACGATGACGTCTATGGTGTTGCCGACTAGCTCCCCAGCCTCCTCGACGACTACCATCGTGCCGTCTTCGAGGTAGGCGAGGCCCTGGCCAGATTCGCGGCCCTGACGCACTATGCTCAGTGCGAGTCGCTCGCCAGGCAGGAAGGCGACGCGCACGGCGCTCGCCAACTGGTGGAGGTTGAGGACGCGCACGCCCTGCAGCGCCGCCACGCGGCTGAGGTTGTAGTCGGTCGTTATGAGGTCGGCGCCGCGCTGCAGGCACAGGCGCACGAGCTTGTCGTCAACCGGCCCCTTGCCGACGTCGTCGTGCGCCACCTCGGTAACCAAGTCAGCGGTGGTGGCCAACAGGTCGAGGGTCTCGAGGCCGCGGCGTCCGCGCTGGCGCTTGAGCTGGTCGTCAGAGTCCGCGATGCGCTGCAGCTCGGTCAGCACGAAGTGCGGCAGCACGAGCTTGCCTTCGAGGAAGTTGGCGTCGATGACCGATAGTAGTCGCCCGTCGATGATGGCGGAGCTGTCGACGACCTTGTCGTGCGTGTCCTTGGGGTTCCCAACGGCGCGGCGGCCCTCGGCCGAGGGCAACGGTAGGAGCCTGCGGTTGGCGACGAAGAAGCCACCTAGCCCTACGGCGAGGATGACCGCGACCAATAGCGACCAGTACCAGGTGAACCCGGGCACACTGGCCAGGATGTTGTTTATGAGCACGGTGACGAGCAACCCGAGGGTGGCGCCGGCGAACGCAGCTAGCACGGTGTCGGGTCGTACGCCGGCCACGCGCGCCACTAGTTTCTCCCAGACGTGACCGAAGCGCTGGGCGAGCTGCCCGCTGAAGAGGTAAGCGGTAAGCAGTCCGACGATGGTGATGAACAGCAAGTTGTTCGGGCCGGACAGCGCTCCGCGGCCCACGAGGAGCGAGCCGACGAGGTAGCCGACGAGCCCGCCGAAGATGGTCAAGACTCCCCGAGCCAACGAGGCCCCGACGTCGACGCTCGAGGCGCCAGTCGGCGCGGCGTGCTTATGTGGCCCGCTTTCGCTCGCCGGGCCGCGGTCGTCACGTTCGAGTGCGCTCATGGCGAGCCCCAGAGTAACAACAGGGCGTCGCGTAAGGTTCCGACTCCATCCGGCAGCTCCCGCGAGCGCGGTCCGACGAGCCGCGGGTGACCAGCGCGCTTGGCCTCGTCGAGGCGCCTGCCTAACTGGCTGACTGAGCGCAACTCGCCAGCCAACCCCACCTCGCCGACGAACGCCGTGCGATCAGGTGCAGGTCTGTTGGTAACCGCCGAGTAGACGGCCATCGCGACCGCGAGGTCGGCGCCAGGGTCGGTGACGCGCAGTCCGCCAGCCACGTTGACGAACACGTCAAGCGCTTCGAGCGGCAGGTCCAGGCGGCGCTCGAGGACCGCCAGCACGACGTCAACGCGGCGGGCGTCCAACCCTTGAACGACGCGGCGCGGGGCGGAGTACGGACTCTTCGATGCCAAGGCCTGAACTTCGAGGAGGAGGGGCCGTTGGCCTTCCAGCGCGGCCACGACGACCGACCCTGGCGCGCCGATGGGTCGCTCGGCGAGGAACGCTTCGCTCGGGTTGGCAACGGCGCGCATGCCGCTGCCCGTCATCTCGAACACCCCGACCTCACCGGCCGGACCGAAGCGGTTCTTCATGGCGCGCACCACGCGCAGGCCAGCGGCGGACTCGAGGGCGAAGGTGGCGTCTACCACGTGCTCGATGACTTTAGGACCTGCGATCGAGCCCTGTTTGGTGACGTGACCGATGAGCACTAACGTCGTGCCTGCCGCCTTGGCAGCGTCGACGAGGATGGCGGTCGAGTCTCGCAAGCTCGTAAGCGTGCCAGGCACCCCGCCAGCCTCGACTACCAAGGTCTGGATGGAGTCGACGATGACCAGGTCTGGCGCGGCGGCGCGCAAGTGGTCGGCTATGACGTGGGCGTCGTTCTCGCGCGTGAGCTCGAGGCCAGCGCCGAGGCCCAAGCGGTCGGCGCGCAGGCGCACTTGCGCCGGCGACTCCTCGCCAGCCACGTAGAGCACCCTGCGGCCGGCGGCAACGGCGTGTTGAGCGAGTTGCAGCAGCAGCGTCGACTTGCCTATCCCTGGTTCGCCAGCGAGTAGTGCGGCCGAACCGACCACCCAACCGCCACCCAAGACGCGGTCGACTTCGGCGTCACCACTCGAGTAGCGCACCAAGCTGGCGTCAGATACTTCGTCGAGGCGGACGGCCTCGAGGCGCCGCGCTTGGCCGCGCGCTCGACCAGCCGCTCGTGGCGCCGCTTGCGGCGCCTCCTCGGCCACCATGCTGCCCCAGGTGCCGCAGATGGTGCAGCGCCCCGTCTGCAGCGGACTCTTGGCGCCACACTCGCGACAAACGTAGCCGGGTGAACGCGCCATCAGTGACTCTGCTGCGCCAGGTGCGCGCCGCCAGTCAGTGCCCCTAGCATGGTCGACCGGCGCGTCAAACCAGCGGCACCGGCCGCGCGAAGACGGCCTTGTCGTTCTCGATGGTCACGAGCAGCGGCTCGGAGTTGCCGTGCTCGAGGAGTTCGAAGGAGAGAGGGTCCTCGATGTAGTCGCGGATGACGCCGCGCAGCGGCCTGACGCTGTCGCCGCGCGGTAGGCGGTCCACGAGGAACGCAGCTACTTCCGCGCCGAAGGTCACTTGAATGTCTCGCGCCTGCAACTCGCGGCGGATGTCGTCGAGCATCTGGTTGGTGATGATGACGACCTGCTCCTTGTCGAACGTCTCGAAGGCGATGACCTCATCGAGGCGGTCGAGGAACTCCGGCGAGAAGATGCCCTTCAGGGGCTGTTCCGGATCCTGCTGGGCGCTGGCGTCCTGGAAGCCGATGCTGCTGCCGGAGCGGTTGAAGCCCGTGTTGCTCGTCATGATGAGGATCACGCGCCTGAAGTCGACGGTGCGGCCGAGGCCGTCGGTCAGTCGACCGTCGTCGAGCACTTGCAGGAAGGTGTTGTAGATGTCGGGGTGCGCCTTCTCGATCTCGTCGAGGAGCACGACGCTGAACGGCTGCCGCCTGACGGACTCCGTCAAGCGCCCGCCCTGCTCGTGCCCGACGTAACCGGGAGGGGCGCCGATGAGCTTGCTGATCGAGTGCGGCTCCTGGAACTCACTCATGTCGAGGCGCACGAGCGACCGTTCGCTGCCGAAGAGGAACACCGCCAGCTCTTTAGCGAGGAAAGTCTTGCCGACGCCGGAAGGGCCGACGAAGAGGAAGGAGGCAGCCACGCGCGTGCGGCCGCCAAGGCCAACGCGCGAGCGCCTAAGTGCGGCGCCGAGGGCGCGGATGGCTTTCGTCTGCCCAACGACCTTGCGACTGAGGTGCTCCTCGATGTGGGCGACCTTCTCGTCGTCACGGTCGTCGATGTAGATGCCGCCCCACGAGTTCACGACGGCCTCGAGGTCCTCGCGACTGACGATCGGCGTGCCGTCCGGCTCCTCGAGCACGGGGAAGCCGAGCGATTTGTTGAGGCGGGTGCGCGACGCCGCCTCGTCGATCAGGTCGATGGCCTTGTCTGGGAAGTTCCTGCCAGGCAGGCTCCGCTCGCCGAAACGGACGGCCAACTCGAGCATCTCGCGGGGGATGACGACGCCATGGTGCGCCTCGTACTTGTCGCGCAGGCCAACGAGGATCTCGAGCGACTCGGCTGGCGAGGGCTCGAGGACGATGACGGGCTGGAAGCGCCGCTCGAGGGCGGCGTCCTTCTCGATGTAGCGGTGGTACTCACCTGTCGTGGTCGCGCCGATGACCTGCACCTCGCCGCGCGATAGCGGCGGCTTGAGGATGTTGGCCGCGTCGAGCGTGCCCTCCGCGCCGCCGGCGCCCACCAGGGTATGCAGCTCGTCGATGAAGGCGACCACTCGAGCCCTGCGCAGCTCCTCGATGATCTGGCGCAAGCGCTCCTCGAACTCGCCGCGGTACTTGGTGCCAGCGACGACGTTGCTTAGTTCGATGGACAACACCCGCAGGTTGAGGAGGTTGGGCGGCACGCGGCCCTCGACGATGGCCTGTGCGAGGCCCTCGACGATGGCCGTCTTGCCGACGCCGGGTTCGCCGATGAGGACGGGGTTGTTCTTGGTGCGGCGCGACAGGATCTGGATGACGCGCCTGATCTCTTCGGTGCGCCCGATGACCGGGTCGAGCTTGCCGTCGCTGGCTTCACGCGTGAGGTCGCGGGCGTACTCGTCGAGGAACGGCGTGTTGACCGCCTCCGCCTGCCCCTTCGGGTCGGCGGCCGCCAGGATGCGCCAACGCACGGAGTCGACATCGCGCGTCAGGTTCTGCAGGATGCGGTAGGCGACGCCGTCGCCCTCGCGGATGATGCCGAGGAGGATGTGCTCGGTCGCGATGATGCTCGACCCGAGGCTCCGCGCCTCGGAACCAGCCAACTCCATCACGCGCCTAGCGCGAGGCGTGATGGCCGCTGCTTCGTTCTTGGGGAGGCCGTCCCCACGACCGACCATCTCCTCGACCTGCAACCTGAAGTCATCCAACGACGCCCCGAACTCCTCCAAGACCTTGCTCGCCGTGCCGCTCTCCCGAAGCAGGCCTAGGAGCAGGTGCTCAGGGCCGATCATGGTGTGGCCCAGCTTGGCGCCTTCCTCACGTGCGTAATGGAAGACTAGCCGGGCCCTGTCGTCGTATCTATTCACGGAAGTCCGAGCCGGTACCGCCGGCCAGCGCGTGAGAAGGTGACTAAGAGCGGACGTTGCCGCATGAACATAGCCACATAGTACCCGTCGGGGCTTAGCTCAAGCTGCGACTTCGTTACCATTTCCTTCATCCGCGGGGCGCCACGCCGCCGACGTCGGCGCGGGCCGCAACTGCGCTAACGCTTACAATCGTCGGGTTACGGCGTCCGCACCCGCCTGCGCTAACCTGGCTACGCGGTGCGGCGGCGAGAGTTCCGGCCAACGAGTAACCCGCGGCCGCACTAGGAGAAGCATGCTGTTCCAAGAGATCCTTGCGCGCCTCGACCGCTATTGGGCTGAGCGCGGTTGCGTCATCGCCCCGCCGCAGGACACGGAGGTGGGGGCGGGCACGTTCTACCCGACCACGTTCCTGCGCGCGCTCGGTCCTGAACCGTGGCGCGTCGCTGGCATAGCCCCGAGCCGCAGGCCGGCGGATGGGCGCTACGGCGACAACCCTTACCGCTTCCAGTACTTCTACCAGTACCAGGTCATCCTCAAGCCGTCGCCCGCTGACGTGCAGGGCCTCTACCTCGACTCGCTTTACGCGCTCGGGATCGACCCCAAGGCGCATGACATCCGCTTCGTAGAGGACAACTGGGAATCGCCCACGTTGGGTGCGTGGGGCCTCGGTTGGGAAGTGTGGATGGACGGCATGGAGATCACGCAGTTCACCTACTTCCAACAGGTCGCAGGGACCGACTGCAAGCCCGTGTCGGTCGAGCTCACTTACGGCCTCGAGCGGCTCGCCATGTACCTCCAGGGCAAGGCACACGCCTTCGACGTTGAGTTCGCACCCGGCGTAACGCTCGGCGACTTGCGTCGTGACCTAGAAATCCAGCACTCGCGCTACAACTTCGAGGAGTCGGACCCCGACCTGCAGCGCCTGCTGTTCGACAAGTTCGAGCACGAAGCGTACCGCCTGCTCGGCAAGCGCCTCGTCTACCCAGGCTACGAGTTCGTTCTGCGCTGCTCGCACGCCTTCAACCTTCTCGACGCCCGCGGCGTGCTCTCGCAGACCGAGCGCCAGGGGTACGTTCAGCGCGTGAGGCGCATGGCAGAGGCGACGGCCAAGGCGTACTTGGAGTACGAGGCCGCCAAAGCGGCTGGGGGAGAGAGCCATGGCTGACCTCTTGTTCGAGGTGGGCACGGAAGAGCTGCCAAGCTGGTACGTCAGCTCCGGGGGAGATGCGCTCGTGGCGCTGATCACGGAGCGGCTGACGGCCGCGGAGCTCGTTCCGAGTGAGGTCATCGGTTATGCGACGCCGCGGAGACTAGCGGTGTGGGCGAAGGGCCTCCCAGCAGCAACGCCGCGCCGCGCGGAAGAGCGCCGCGGGCCGCCCGCCAACGTTGCCTTCGGCGCTGACGGCGCGTTGACCAAGGCGGCGCTAGCGTTCGCGGCCAAGAACGGTGTTGGCGACGCCGCGCTCAAGCGCCGCGACGACGACAAGGGCAGTTACCTCTACGCCACCGTCGAAGTCGGTGGCGAGGCGGCAACGGCAGTCCTGCCCGAGTTATTGGCAAGCGTCGTACGCGACCTCCCTGCACCGCGCAAGATGCGTTGGGGGGACGAGCCGACGCCGTTCATCAGGCCGATCGCGTGGCTCCTCGCGCTGCTAGGCGACAAGCCGTTGACGGTCGAGGTCGCAGGCGTTAAGTCGGGCACCGTGACGCGCGGCCACCGTTTCCTGCTGCCTGGCGAGTTCCAGATCACCAGCGCGGCCGAGTACGCGGAGGCGTTACGCGACCGCTACGTGCTCGTCGACCGCGCGGAGCGGCGCTCAGCCACCTGGCGCGCCGTGGAGGCGGCCGCCGCCGCCAACGGGCTCGTGGCGGAGCACGACAGCGCCCTCCTTGACGAGGTCACCGATCTGGTCGAGAGCCCGTTCGGGATCCTAGGGGAGTTCGCCTCGGGCTACCTGGAGTTGCCGGAGGAAGTGCTTGCGACCGTGATGGTCAAGCACCAACGCTTCTTCCCGACGCGGGCGCCGGGCGGCCGCTTGGCCTCCGCCTTCGTTGGCGTGTCCAACAACAAGGTGGCTGACGAACAAGTAGTGCGCAAGGGCTACGAGCAAGTCCTCGCCGGCCGGCTATACGACGCGCGCTTCTTCTGGCGCTCTGACTTGCGCAAGAGCCTCTCGCAGCACGCGTGGGGTCTCAGCGGCATCGCGTTCCAGAAGGAACTCGGGAGCATGGCAGACAAGACCGCCCGCGTAGGTGAGACGGTCGGGCTCCTCCTTGACGCCCTTGCCTTGCCGCAGAGCGAAGCGGACGCGGCCAAGCAGGCGCTGCCGATCTTCCGCGCCGACCTTGCCACCGAGATGATCTTCGAGTTTCCGGAACTAGAGGGCGTGATGGCCCGCGCTTACGCGCTGGCGGAGGGATTGCCTCAGGCCACGGCAGATGCCCTGCTTGGCGGCGTCAGCCCCAAAACGCATGAAGACGCCGTGCCTGCCACCGCGGCTGGCGCCGTGCTGGCGCTAGCCGATCGCGTCGACAAGTTGGTTGGCTTCTTCGCGCTAGGCAAGCGTCCATCCGGGTCGGCCGACCCCTTCGCGTTGCGCCGCGACGGCCTTGCCGTGGCGCGGGTACTGGCGGCTAGCGGCTGGATGCTGCCCGTCACTACCCTCGTCGAGGCGGGGGCCGCGGCGTACGCCAACGGCCTCGTGACTGTTACCACCGACACGCAAGAGGCGGTCGTCGAGTTCATCTGGGACCGCGTCGCCTCGCTACTCGTCGAGAACGGAGCCCCCGTCAACGCGGTGCGCGCGGCCATCCTTGGTTCAGTGACGGTGGTCGGGGCAGCCCGCCGCGTGGAACTGCTCACTGCCCTGCTTGCCCTGCCCGAGATGACGGACCTGATGGCCCTCTACAAGCGGGCCGCGAACCTCTCCAAGAGCAGCGGCCAACCCATCGACGGTCACGCTTTCGACCGCCCAACCCGCGCGCTAGGCGCGGACGTCAGGCCCGCGCTCTTCAGCGAAGCGGTCGAGCAACCGCTCCTCGACGCGTTGCCTGCCGCCCAACGCGGCGTTCACGAGTTGTTGGCCCTCACCAAGCAACAACTCCCTGGGTGGGACCTACGCGACCCGGCCCCGCGCAGCCTTACGGGCCTCGAGCCGCACGTTGCCGAGGTCGTCAGCATCAAGGCGCCGCTTGACGCCTTCCTAGACGGCGTACTCGTGCTGGCGGACGACGCCGACGTGCGGCGCAACCGCCTGGCGCTTCTATCCGAGGTCGTGCGCGTGCTGCGCCAACTCGGCAGCCTCGAGCAGTTGGCGGGCGGCTAGGCGGAGCGCCTCGCGCCCACCACACGTATCGCCATAGCAGAAGCGAGCCCCGAGACTGACTCCCGGGGCTCGCTTCGTTGCCTTGTTGCCGCTGAGCCGTTCCATCTGGTGCCGAAGGTGGGACTTGAACCCACACATCCTCTCGGACATACGACCCTGAATCGTACGCGTCTACCGATTCCGCCACTTCGGCACGCGCTCAACGGGTTAGAAGAATACCTAGCGCCGCCGTCCCGCGCAAGTGCCGGCGCGCGAGGACGCCGCTCCGCGCGTGTTGGGCTCAGGTCAGGAGCTTGCCGCCAACTAGGAACGGCTCGCCGTCGAGGGTGACGGTGCCTTCCTCGCGCAAGTCGCAGACCAGGTCCCAGTGAATGCTGCTCTCGTTGCGCCCGCCCGTCTCGGGGTACGAGGAACCGAGCGCGAGGTGGATGGTGCCCAGGATCTTCTCGTCGAACAACGTCTGCATGGTCGGCACCGTGATGTGTGGGTTAGTGCCGATGCCGAGCTCCCCAAGGAAGCGCGAGCCGCCGTCCGTGTTCAGTTGCTGGTCGAGCACCTTCTGGCCTTGCCTTGCCGTCGCCTCGACGACCTTGCCTGCCTCGAAGCGCAACGTAACGCCCTCTACCACCGTGCCTGCCACGCTGGACGGGATGGCGAAGTGGATGACCCCCTCAGCCGAGTCCTCGAGCGGGCCCGTGAACACTTCGCCTGACGGCATGTTGCGCTTACCGTCGGAGTTCGTCCACGTGCGCCCCTTGACCCTCAAGCGCAGGTCAGTGCCTGGACCTTGGATCCTCACCTCGTCTGCTTGAGCGAGGCGATCGGCCCAGCCTTGCTGCGCCTGGCCGAGTTCGCGCCAGCGCGCGGCCGGCTCGGGATCGTGGAGGAACATGGCGCCGTACACGAACCGCTCGTAGTCGTCCGTGCTCATGCCTGCCGCCTGAGCGGCGGCCGGGGTGGGGTAGAGCGTGCCGACCCAGCGCGTGCGCGTGACGCGGTGGCGCGTGACCTCCTTCAGGCGCTTCCCGAGCGCTGCCAGCCGCTCGGGCGCTGCGTCCTGCAGATGGTGTGAGTTCGTCGGGGCGGAGATGCGGGCGTAGGCGTCCATCCGCTTGATCTCGTCGAGTTGAACCAGTGGCTGTGACGCGAGCAGGTCGTCAGACGCGAGTTCGAGCAAGTCGGCGGTCTGCTCCGGGTAACTCAACCTCAAGTGCGGTTCAGCGCCAGCGGCGAGCGCTTGACGCGTGAGCGCACGCGCCATAGGTAACGCACCCACCTCGACCTGCAGCAGGACGTTGTCCTTCGGCCTGAGGTCTAGGCAGTACTCCACGAGCAGTTTCGCGTAGCGATCGAGAATGGGGTGAATCATGCTGACGACGGTATCACTCGTCGCGCGGGCCGCGTTCTACGGTGAACGCGCTCGACCCGATCGCCACGAGGGAGCCGTCGGCGTCGAAGACCTCTGCGCGCACGACGATGACGCTGCGGCCACTGCGCATGACCGTCGCCACGGCCTTCAACTCGGCGCCGCGACCGGGTCTAAGGAAGTCGACGCGCATGTCGATGGTCGCCACGGTCGGGGCGTGACTCAAGTCGTCGAGCGTGAGGGCGGCCGCCGCTCCGGAAGCGCCGTCTACCAGGGCGGCGATGAGCCCCCCATGTGGCATGCGCCGCACGACGTTGCCGATGTGCTCGTCGCGGACCGCAAGGGTGAGCGTGACGCTGCCAGCGGCGCGGTCGATGTTCGCGACCTTGAGCCCAAGGTGATGGTTGAAAGGGATGACGTCCTCGATCAGGGTCTTGATGGTGTTGTCGAGGGCGTTCGTTCGGCTACCAGTCATGCCGCATGCTACCCACGTTGCGGCGCCCGTGAACGGCCAACACGCGCGCTCGCGGCGCCATCTCCTATCATGGGTGCAGATGAGCGCCGACCGCCCCCCTAAACGTAAGCCAGCACCACGCAGGCCAGCCGCTTCAAGGCCTTCCTCGCCCAAACCGACTGCGTCCAAGCCAGCGGGTGGTAAACCCTCCCGCGGCAAGCCTGCCAAGGGCCGACCGGCCACGGGCCGACCAGCAGATGCCAAGTCAGCGGCTGGCAAGCGGGCGAGCGCTCCACCAACCAAGGGCGGGCAACTGCGCGGCGGCATGCCAGCGAGGGCGCGTAAACCGTCGGCGCCAAAACCGCAGGCGGAGAGCAACCTACCTGGTGAGCGCGTGCAGCGCCTCATCGCACGCGCAGGCATCGCTAGCCGCCGTGCGGCTGAGGAACTGATCACGGCGCGGCGCGTCAAGATCAACGGCAAGTTGGCGCAACTCGGCGACCGCGCCATGCCAGGCGACGACGTGCGCGTCGACGGCAAGCAAGTCCACGTCAGCGAGGAGCACGTGACCTACGTGCTCAACAAGCCGATCGGTTACGTGACCACCGCGCATGACGAACGCGGCAGATCCACCGTCTTCGAGTTGCTGCCGCCGACACCTGGCCTGCACTCCGTCGGACGCCTCGACCGCGGCTCGGAGGGCCTCCTGCTCCTGACTACCGACGGTGACCTCACCCTCAAGCTCACTCACCCGCGCTTCGAGCTCGAGAAGGAGTACCGCGTCTGGACGAAGCAGGGCCGCGTCGACGGCCCGACCCTTAAGCGCCTCCTAGCAGGCGTCGACCTCGAAGACGGGCCCGCCGCCGTACGCAGTGCGCGGCCAACGCCGGGCGGCGCCGTGGTCGTCCTAACGGAGGGGCGCAAACGTGAGGTAAGGCGGCTCTTCAAGGCCGTCGGCTATACAGTGGAGCGCCTGGTGCGAATTCGCGTTGGCAGCCTCAAACTTGGCGACCTCGCCAGCGGCGGGTTCCGCGAGCTGTCGGCGAAGGAACTCAACGCCCTTGGGTATAATCACGACGAGCGGCGCGAGTAGCGTCAGCGACCGTGCCGCGGCCCACTGGGCCAAAACATTCAGGGCGTGCGCCCGCAAGGTCGGCGCCGATGGAGTACCCGAGCGTGCAACCGCCTGATCCGAACACCCAAGTAGCTGAAAGCATCTTCCGTGAAGGCAGTGGCACCGTTCATATCGACCAGGCCACCATCGCCGCGCGCGTCGCCGAGCTTGGCAAGCAGATCACCGCCGACTACCCCGACGGCGACCTACACCTGATCTGCGTCCTGAACGGCGCTTTCATCTTCATGGCCGACCTCGTGCGCGCCATCGACAGGCCCCTCACGCTCGATTTCCTGTCCGTGTCTTCGTACGGCTCGAGGACCGAATCTAGCGGCGAGGTGCGCCTCGTCAAGGACCTCGAGCAGAGCCTCAAGGGCCGTCACGTCGTGCTCGTGGAAGACATCGTGGATACGGGCCTCACCATGCAGTACCTGTTGTCGTACTTGAGGGGGAGGAGCCCGGCCTCGGTGAAGGTCGCCACGCTGCTCAGCAAACCGTCGCGGCGCAAGGTCGAAGTGCCCATCGACTACGTTGGCTTCGTCATCGAGGACGCCTTCGTGTACGGCTTCGGCCTAGACGTCAACCACCGGCTCAGGAACCTTCCGTTCGTCACTAGCCAAGCGACTTGATGCGCAGACCACGTCGTTACGCCATCGTTGCGCTACTCGTTCTCACCGCTGCTCTCGTCACTCTCACGGTCTCGGCCGCGCTGCGCGACAGCACGCCTCCGCAGCTTTACGTCGAGGCGCCAGCCCGCTTGGCGGTCGGGGCGCCCCTCGGCTTGTTCGTTAGCGCCGACGAGCCGGTAACCTACACCCTCGAGTACGGCGGCGAGCGCCACGAACTCATAGAGCAAGACGCCACCTTCACGGTGCCAGCGCTAGCTGGCGCCCAGCTCGCGAGCCTGAGCGCAGTCGACGGCGCTGGCAACGAGACGCTGCACGAGTCTCTGATCGTAGGGGTGCCCACTCTCGAACCCGTGCTGCAAGTCGCCGAGGTCGTCACTTCGGGAGACCCGATCGGCCTGCACGTCCTAGCGCTGCCTGCGGCAGACGCCGACCCCGTCACCAACGCCAAGGTGACGGACATCAGCCTGCAAGTGAACGGTGCCGCCATCCCGCTACGTCAGGAAGGCACGGCCTACCGCGGCATGCTCGCCAGCCCGATGACGGTCGACGACAGCACCATCGAAGCGCACCTCACGGTGGTAGACGAGTTCGCTAGGCGTTACGACGTGACCACGCCGATAGTGCTCGAGCCGCTACCCGTCGCGGTTGAGCAACTCAGGTTGTCGGCGGCCACACTCTCGGTGATCACCCCAGAGGGCCGTAAGCTAGAGGCCGAGACCAGCGCGCGCATCCTGGCTGGCGCCAACCCGGACCCGCTATGGACCGCACCGTTCATCATGCCGATCGAGGGCGTGTCTACCAGTGGCTTTGGGGACGCCAGACGCTACGAACAGGGCGGTCCCGCCTCCTTCCACTACGGCCTCGACCTCGCCGCTCCGCAAGGCACGCCCATCCACGCGACCAACGACGGCGTCGTAGTGGTGGCTGGCGCGTACCCCATCAAGGGCGGGTGGGTGGCGATCGACCACGGTGACGGCCTCATCAGCCACTACTTTCACATGTGGCAAGTCGACGCCGTTGTTGGCCAGCAAGTGCACCGCGGCGACGTCATCGGCTTCGTCGGAACTACCGGGCTCTCGACTGGCCCGCACCTCCATTGGGAGATGCGCGTGCGGGGCGAGGCGAGCAACCCCTTCGCCTGGGTAGGCAAGACCTACCCGTGAACCGGGCGCAGCGCCGAGGTCGCGGGTTGGCCTTGGGCCTAGCCCTTACTGGCACGCTGATCGGTCAGGCCATAGCGGGCGTGCCCCTCCAGGCACCTGCCATGCCAGCCGGCACGCTGCCGTGGAACGAAGTCGTCTGGTACGAGGTGTTCGTGCGCTCGTTCCAGGACTCAGACGCCGACGGGGTTGGTGATCTTCGCGGTGTTACCCAGCGCCTGCCATACCTGGCCGACCTCGGAGTAGGCGGACTGTGGCTGATGCCGACGTACCCAAGCCCGAGCTACCACGGCTACGACGTCACCGATTACCTCGCCGTAAACCCGGACTACGGCACGGCGGAGGACCTACGCACTTTGATCGGGGAGGCACACGCCCTCGGCATCCGGGTGATCCTCGACTTCGTCCCGAACCACAGCTCGTCACAACACCCATGGTTCATCGCCGCCGCCGCTGGCGACCCGGCCTACCGCGACTACTACCGTTTCGAGGCCGATCCGGCGCCCATCCGCGGGACGCGTGGCGGGAGCGCCTGGCACGCAACGGGTGCGGGCACGAGTTACCTCGGGCTCTTCTCGGAGCGCATGCCGGACCTGAACCTGGCCTACTCCGCCGTCACCGAAGAGTTGCAGCGCGCGGCGTACTTCTGGCTCGAGCTTGGGGTCGACGGGTTCCGCGTCGACGCCATCCAGCACCTCATCGAGGGCGCGGACGGGCAGATCTCGAACACGCCGGCAACCTACGCCTGGGTGGGCGAGTTCGAGGCCTTCCTTCACGAGGTTGCGCCACACGCCTTCCTGGTCGGGGAGACGTGGACGGAGATGCCGGCCATCGTGCGCTACCACGAGGAGTCAGGCCTCGACATGTCGTTCGACTACCCGCTCTGGAAGGTCGTGCTCGCCGCCCTGCAGTCCCGCAGCGCGGCCGACCTGTCGTTCACGCTGGAGCAGGAGCAGGCGCTCTACCCGGCTGGCGCAGTGCGCGGGACCTTCCTCTCCAACCACGATCAGACGCGGCACGCCACCAGGCTGTCGCTACCACGGCGAGACGAGGCGCGCCTGAAACTAGCGGCTGGCCTCCTCCTCACCCTGCCGGGGACGCCGTTCCTCTACTACGGTGAGGAGATCGGTATGCCTGACGGTCCCGGAGCGTTCGACGTCGAGAAGCGCACCCCGATGCGCTGGGAGGCGGAGGCCGCGGACGGTACCTTCGGCTTCAGCGCGGCCCAGCCGTGGACCGACCCAGGCGCCGCCCTGACCGGCGTCAGCGTGGCGGAGCAGGCGGCAGACCCAGGGTCGCTCCTCAATCACTACCGCCGGCTGCTGGCGCTGCGCAACGCCAGCCCGGCGCTGCGCTCGAGCGAGTGGCGCGTACTGCAGACCCCTTCGCGCGCCGTGCTCGCCGTCGAGCGCCTGGCGGCAGGCGGGGAGCGCTTGATCGTCATGGCTAACCTAGGCACCCGCGCCGTTACCTTCGCGCAAGGGGAACTACCCGAGGTTGACGCGGTCGACCTCGTCGGCGGTGAGGCCGTTCCAACCGATGCGGCTGGAGGCGTGCAGCTTCCAGGCCTTGCCCTCTACGTGCTCCGCGTCCGGTGACGGCGCGCACGCTGGCCGTCGGCCCTGGCCAGCGCCGCTGCCCCCGCCGCCGGGCGGCCCCGTATACTTGGCCCTTATGAGCAAAACTCCCCCCGCTGCCAAGCCGCGCGTCTTCTCAGGCGTGCAACCCACCGGCTCCCTTCACCTAGGCAACTACGTGGGAGCGCTGCAGCAGTGGGTGGCGCAGCAGCACGAACGCGACAGCATCTTCTGCGTCGTCGACCTGCACGCCCTCACCGTCCCGGAGGAGGTCGAGCCGGCACGCCTGCGCGAACAGGTGCGCAGCGCCGCCGCCATCTACTTCGCGGTCGGGATCGAGCCGGAGAGCAACGTGGTCTTCGTGCAGTCCGCCGTGCGCGAACACAGCGAGCTGACGTGGCTCCTCAACTGCGTAACGCCGCTCGGTTGGCTCTACCGCATGACGCAGTTCAAGTCGAAGTCGGAGGGGCGCGAGAGCGTCGGGACGGGCCTACTCGACTACCCAGTGCTGATGGCGGCCGATATCCTCCTGTACGACACCGTGACGGTGCCCGTCGGCGAGGACCAGGTTCAGCACATCGAACTGACTCGCGACGTCGCGCAGCGCTTCAACAACCTCTTCGGCGACGTCTTCGTCGTGCCGAAAGCGCAGATCCCCACCGTTGGCGCGCGCGTGATGGGCCTCGACGAGCCGACCGTAAAGATGTCGAAGAGCCTCGCCGTTCACAGGCCCGGCCACGCCATCAACCTCCTGGACGACCCCGCGACGGTCAAGAAGGCCGTGATGAGCGCTGTCACAGACTCTGGGCGCGAACTGCGCTTCGAGCACGCCTCGCCCGGCGTGCGCAACCTCCTCGCCATCTACCAGGTGCTAACCAAGAAGTCGGCTGAGGACATCGAAGCCGAGTTCGACGGCGCAGGCTATGGGCACCTCAAGAAGGCCGTGGTGGAGGTGATCGTCTCTACCCTCGAGCCCATCCAGGCGCGCTACCACGAGTACATGAACGACCGCGCGCAGCTAGAAGCGCTGCTAACCGGTGGTGCCGAGAAGGCGCGCGCGATCGCTGACGGCACCATGCGGCGCGTGCGGGACGCCATGGGGGTGAGCTAACGCTCAGCGCGCGCCCCGTGCCAGAGGGTGGTGCTGGCGCATGAAGGCGAGCGCCAGCGTGATCTTCGTGTTCCTTGACGGCGTTGGCCTAGGCGCTAACGACCCAGTGACCAACCCGCTCGCCAGCGCAACGATGCCGTACCTCACGGAGCTTCTGGGTGGGCGCCTAACACGTGAGCTCCCAGACGTCACGAAACCCGACCTCGTGTTCCGCCAACTCGACGCCACCCTTGGAGTGGACGGCCTGCCGCAGTCGGCGACCGGGCAGACGACGCTCCTCACAGGCGTCAACGGGGCGGCGGCGATGGGTCGTCACTACGGACCGTGGCCCGGCCCGACCCTCAAGGCCGTCATCGCGCAAGGTACGCTCTTCGACCGCGCCAAGGAGCTGCATGGCGCGGTGCTGGCGAACGCCTACCCGCCCCAGTACTTCGCTGCCATGGGCGGCAGGCGCTACCGGCCTAACGCACCGGTCGTGGCTGCCACGGCTGCCGGCACTGAACTTCGCGACCTCGACGCGTACCGCGCCGGCCTCGCCGTCGGTCCGGACATCGACGGTGCGCGGCTCGTGCGCCTCAGTCCAGACCTGCCTCCGCAAGGCGTGGCCGGAACCGCCGCCGCGCTGATGCGGCTAGCGCACTCCGCGTCGTTCGTGTTCTTCGACGTATGGCCAACCGATGCCCTCGGACACGCTAGGGATTTCGAGGGGGCCGTCAAACTCCTCGGTCTAGTCGACGGGCTCCTCAGCCGCATCTTCGGCGCCGACGTGACGGTGGTGGTCACTTCCGACCACGGCAACCTCGAGGACGTCTCGTCTGGCCAACACACCCTCAACAAGGTGCCGCTGCTGGTCAGTGGACGCGGCGCAGCGGCCTTCGTCGCTGCCAAGTCGCTCCTTGACGTCGCGCCAGCCATCCGGCGCGTGTGGGAGCAGGCTGAGGACGCCTAAGCCAGGCCGAGGATGATTATCAGCGCCTCGTACCAAGCGCCAACGAGCAGCAAGACGCCTGCGATGGGCAGCATGAGCAGTAACTTGCGGAAGCCGCGCACGAACTTACCTGGCGCTCCGCGCCTGACGACGGTGGCGAGCAGCATGCCGCCGCCAGCCACGACCAGGAAGTAGGACGTCAGTTCGAGCACCAAGAGGATGAGCAGCAAGAGGATGTAGAACGGCCCGCCAGAAGCGAGCAGGCCGAACGGCACGCCCTGCGTGAAGAAGGACGCCGCCGCGAACAAGTAGGCTGGCACGCCGAAGAGGGCGGCAAGCGGGAAGGTAACGGAAGTGGTTACCACCCCGAAGTTCTGGAAGTAGGTGGTGGCCGCGGCGCGCACGACGTTACCGCTGCCGTACGCCTGCGTTGCCCCGACGCTGCCGATGGCGGCGTTGATGACGTCTAGCACCGCCTGCTCGCATTCCGCAGGCAGGGTCGTTCCGACGTAGGCGCCCAACGCGAAGAGGGCGTAGAGGCCGATCAGCGTGACGGCGACCAGGCGCCGGTGCTCCTTGATGGCGGCCATACCCGCTACCAACCAGCGGCGAATAGGTGAACCGGGGCGGAGGAGCGCGAGCAGCACGAGTAGCGAGAAGGCGACGAACACCCAGCCAGCCGCTGGCGTCTGCAGCCACGCGCGCACACCAGTCGGTTGGTTCTGGTTGAGGAAGCCGACGTACGAGGGCGTCCACGTGCCGCCGCTCCGCTGCATGACGACTTCTACGACGTCGAGCTGGTTCCCTGGCCTGACGGCTGCGTACGTGAAGCGCCTAACGTCGGGGTCGGCGCTTGGATGCTCGATGCGGTCCTCGACGCGCACTTCCGTGCCTGGCACGGGTCCGGGGTTGACGACTATCGCGGGTAGTTCCCGACATAGTTGCGCAGGGTCGAGGCCGATCAGGTAATCAAGGGAGGCGGCAGGTCGCGCGAGCCACGCCTTGACGGCGGCGTCCGCCTCTGCTGGCACGGCGTCCGCGGAAGTCATCGGTGTTGGAGACCCTTGCGCGGTGGCGCCTGGAGTTTCGTTCGGTGTCGCGACGTCGGCGGGTTCTTGGGCGAACGCGAACCCAGTTAGTAGCGCCAGCAGCAAGAGTAAGTTGACGATCTGACGTGGGTTGCGGGCGGGACGGGATTGCACCATTCACTCCTGTGGCCGCCGTGGCGGGAACGGCGCCAGCATACCGCCTTGGCCAAGACGGGAGTCGTAGACTTGCCCGAGTATGCGCCTCAAGCCCACCGTCTGGTACTTGAACGCCGCACACCGCACCTTGCTGGCGGCGGTGCCTGCGTTGGCGCGGCCGGATGACGCTTGGGCGAGCGCTTACCTTACTAGCCGAGAGTTCGCGCTGTTCGTGAGCCTGCCTGCACAGGAGCGGGCTCACGGTGTCGAGGTGGCACGGCGCCTGCTGCGGCGCAGGCCGCGGGCTACCTCCGAGCTGATCGCCGCGGCCTTGCTTCACGACGTGGGCAAGCTTGGGACCCCGCAGGGCGCGTTGTGGCGCGTCCTCACCCACCTCTTGCCGCACGCGGGTGCCGCGCGTAGTGCGCCGCGGCTGCGTGGCCTGGCCGGTGCGCGCCAGGCGCGCGCGCACCACGCGACGTACGGCGCCGAACTGTTGAGAGACGCGGGGTCGTCTGCGCGCGTCGTCGCCCTCGTGGAGGGTCACCACTCAGCCGCCGGCGACCCAGACCTCAGGCTGTTGCAGGAGTGCGATGAGCGCACCTGAAGTCGAGGCCACTCCGCACCTCGACTGGCTCTTCGCCCTGCAACGCTTCGGGATCAAGCCGGGCTTGGGGTCAATGAAGGCACTCCTCGCGGACCTAGGTTCACCGCAGGTGGGCGTGCGCAACGTGCTGGTGGCAGGAACTAACGGTAAGGGGAGCGCTGCGCGCGCGCTTGCCGCCTGCCTGGCGGAGGGCGGCGAGGTAGCGGGCCTGTACACGAGCCCTCACTTGCAGCACGTCGGCGAGCGCGTGCGAGTCGCGGGCGTGGCGACGCCAGACGCCGCGCTGGACGAACTCGTCGGGCGGGCGCGGCCGGCTGCGGAGCGTAACGGGAACACCTTCTTCGAGGTCATCACCGCTGTCGCCCTGCTGCGCTTCGCCGAAGCTGGGGTGAGCACTGCCGTGCTCGAGGTTGGACTCGGGGGGCGCCTGGACGCCACGAACGCGGTCGAGCCCGCCCTGAGCGTGATCACGTCGGTGGCGCTCGATCACACGGCCGTCCTCGGCCATACCTTGGAGCTGATCGCCCTAGAGAAAGCCGGCATCATGCGCCCACTCGTGCCCGTGCTATCCGGCGTCTGCGAGGCCGGGCCCGCCGCGGTGATCGCGCGGCAGGCGGCCGAGCTCGGAGCGCCCCTCAGCCAGTACGGCGGTGATTTCTGGGGCTCGGAGGTCGACGTCGCATGGGAAGGGACCTCGTTCACCTGGCGCCACCCAGGGGCCGAATGCGACGGCGTTAGAGTCTCCTCGCCGCTCGTCGGCCGTCACCAAGTAGCGAACCTTGCCTTGGCGTTGGAGGCGGCGACCGCCCTTGGAGTGCCGCTGCAGGCGGCCTTGGCAGGAGTGGCGGCTGCGAGTTGGCCCGGGCGGCTCGAGTCGTTCTCGTGGAACGACCGCAGGGTCGTCCTGGACGGCGCGCATAACCCCGCCGCCGCCACCGCGCTTGCCGCCGCCATCGGTGAGCTGACCGGTGGCGTGGCGCTGCTCGTCTTCGGCGCGTCGGCAGACAAGGACGTGGCTGGCGTCACCCACCTGCTCGCCCCCCTAGCAGAACGCGTGGTCGTCACGCGTGCGGCGCGCAGCCCACGCGCGATGGAGCCAAGCGCGCTTGCCGCGTTGGTACCTGGCGCCTCGGTAAGCTCCGATCCGGCCAGCGCGCTGCGGGCCGCACGAGAACTCACTCAGCCTGGCGACACCATCGTGGTGGCGGGCAGCCTCTTCTTGGTGGGTGAGATGCGCGACTTGCTCACTGGCGGCGCTGTGGAGAACCGGCTTCACTGGCAGTGACATCACTAGCCTTGGCCTTGGGCGCGTTGCGCCAGGCCAACAAGTGCTTCAGGAGCACGATGGCCACGATAGGCAGCACCCCGGTCACCACGGCGAAGCTATCCTCGCGCGGCCAACCGCTGCGGTCGAGCGTCAGCAGGGCGAGGAACGGGTACGCCAGCATGGTGATGATCGCGGCGAGGCCCGCGCGCCTCACGATGAGGTAGAGCGCCACGATCAGGATGAGCGCGGCCAGCCCGACCTGCGGGTAGAGCGGCAACGACACGCCTAGCGTGGTGGCTAGCGCCTTGCCGCCCCTGAAGCCGACGAACATCGAGAAGGCGTGCCCCAGGACGGCGCCGAAGCCTGCCACCAACGGCGCTGCAAGCGCGGGCGCTTCGACGCCGGGTGCGGAGGCCGCCGCTATGAAGAGTCCGAGGTAGGTGGCGAGTGCACCCTTGGCGACGTCAAGTGCGAGCACCAGTACGCCCAAGCCGAGCGTCAGGTTGCGCGCGGTGTTCATGGCGCCCATGTTGCCTGACCCCAAGCTGAACACGTCCTTGCCCCGCGCCCGTGCGATCCAGGCGGCGGTCGGCACCGAACCGACCAGGTAGCCAACCGCGAGTGCGGCCAGGAGCTCAACCAGCATGCGATGCGGCCAGTTGCTCACGCGCCGCTGCGAAGCTGCGTAGGTCACGCACGTGGTAAGCCACGTACGCTTCCAGCATGCGCCAAAGCTGCTCGCGGTGGTGGTAAGCGTTCGCCAACGCCGCCGACATGCTGCCCGCCACCAAGAGCCGCAACTCCGTAACGGCCTGCGGGGCCAGCGCGTGGCCACTGCGGCAGGCGTCGCACGTGAGGCCGCCTGCCTGGAGGTCGAAGGCGACGAACGGCTCCGGCGCACCGCAGGAAACACACGCCTGCACGCGCGGCGCCAGTCCCGCAACGTCAAGGAGCCGCCAGGCGTAGAGGAGGGCAACGAGGTCTGGATCGTCGTGCCGCGCTAACCCCCGCAGGGCGGAGGTCAAGTAGTCGTAAACCCTCGCTTCGAGGTGCAGGTCGACGGTTAGCGCGTCAGCTAGTTCAGACAGGAGGTGCGCGTAAGGGTAGACGGTCGTCATACTGAGGCCAGCGAGCGCCCCGTTCAGCTGGACTTGTGTGAGGAGCGCTAGGTCCTCCTCCTGGCGCCGGTAGTACTGGACGGTGACGTCGTGGAAGAGCGAGAGCCTGCCAAGGTTGCCGCCCGGCAGGGTGCCCTTGCGCGCAACGGCGCGCCACTTGCCCTGCCGACCGAGGAGCGTCACGACGATGTCTCCAGACGGCAGCGCCTGCCGCTTGATGACTAGCCCGTCGCTAACGGTGTAGCGTTTCACTCCTCAAGTCTAGCGCCCTTGGTGCCACACCACGACTGCCGGGGCTGACACGCTCCGCAGGGTGGCCGTCACCCCGACGGGGAACGCGAGCGCGTCACCGTGGCGTAGCACGCGGAACGCTCCAAGGGCGAGGTCGACGATGACCTCGCCGCTCAGCACGAGCACCCAACGCTCCTCGCTGCCGTCTAGCTCGTGAGGCGCGAGCAGCCGTTGCACCGCGAACGGCCCGCCAGGCACGGCGATGGCCGCACCTGCAGCCGAACTGGCAAGAGCAGGTAGGTTGAGCGCCCTGCCTGGGGCGGCTTTGCTCAACCCTCTCCAGCCTGCTTGCGTTGCCTGCCGTAACTCATGCGCAGTTTGAAGAGCCCGCGCTTGTTGCGCGCGGCGGCGTCGGCCGCGTCGATCCCGAGTTGCGCAGCGGCTGCTTCGACGCTGATGGCAGGGGCGCCCGCGCCGAGCGTGAGGCGCACGACGGCCGCGTCGTCCGGCTCGAGTTCGCCCAGGTGCGCAGCTAGTTGCTCGTTCGTTGCCTTCGGGCCGGTCGGCCTCGCTGGTTTGGTGCGGGCCTTGGCCTTCGTGGCCTTCTTGGCCTTGGTGGGTGCTTTGGCCTTGGCGCCTGCTTTGGCTTTGGTGCCAGCCTTCGCCTTGGTGCTCGCCGCCTTGGCGCCGCGGCCGCCCCGCGTGCCGCCGCCTGCTGCCTCACGCGCGTCAAGGAGGTCGCTAGCTTGTTCGAGCGAGAGGTCGTCGACGCTCAGGTCGCGTGGCAGGGAGGCGTTCACGCTGCCGCGTTTGACGTACGGTCCGAAGCGCCCCTCGTACAGTTCGATCGGGTCGCCCGTGCGCGGGTCGGCGCCCAGCTCCTTGATGGGCGCCGTGCCACGGCGCTTCTTCTGAGAGAGGAGCTCGAGGGCGCGCTCGAGCCCGACGTCGAGCAGGAACTCGGCCTTAGGGATCGAGGCGTAGACGCTGCCGTGCTTCACGTACGGGCCGTAGCGTCCGATGCCGACCTCGACCGGCTTCGTGTCGTCAGGGTGCTCGCCCAGCTTCATCGGGAGCTCGATGAGCTTGAGCGCCAACTCGGCGTTCACGTCGTGCGGGGCTACGCCTGGCGGCAACGAGACGCGCTTCGGCTTGGCTCCAGCCTCGCCCGCCTCGCCCAACTGCAGGTACGGACCGAACGGCCCGCGCTTCAGGTAGATGGGCTCGTCGCTTATAGGTTCGGTCGCGACGACGACGTCGCCCATGTTGCCCTCGACGAGGTACTGCTCGAGCTCCGCCTTCGTCAGGTCGCCAGGCGCGACGTCCCGCGGCAGCGAAGTCGTCTTGACCTCACCGTCGAGCGGACCCTCGACGTACGGGCCATAACGCCCGACACGAACGATGTAAGGCGCCCACGCCTCGTTCTCGACGGTGGAGATCTGCCGTGCATCGATGACCTCGAGCGCGTCGTCCACGAGGCGCAAGATGCCGTGGTCGCCGAGGTAGAAGTCGCGCAAGTAGGTGCCGGAAGCGCGCGCGCCAGAAGCGATGTCGTCTAGCACGCGCTCCATCTGCGCCGTGAACTCCGTGTCGACGAGCTGCCTGAACTGCTTCTCGAGCAAGTTGTTAGTGGCGAACGCCGTGAAGGTAGGGACGAGCTGCTGACCTTGCTTCCGCGCGTACCCTCGAGCCTGGATGGTGTCGATGATGCTCGCGTAAGTGCTCGGCCGCCCGATGCCCTCCGCCTCGAGCAGCTTGACGAGCGACGCGTCCGTGTAGCGCGAAGGAGGCTTGGTCTCGTGACCTTCCGCCGTGACGCTCGAGCAGCTGAGTTCATCGCCGCTCGCGAGGGTGGGTAGCGGCTGATCGCGGTCGTCGAGGGCGGCATCTGGGTCGTCGCTGCCCTCCACGTAGGCGCGGAAGAAGCCGGGGAAGAGGACCGTGCGGCCGCTCGCCCTGAACGCCAGCTCAGGTTGATCTGCTTGCGTGACCATGATGCGCGCCGTCACGAACTTGATGCGCGCGTCCGCCATCTGCGAGGCGACAGTGCGCTTCCACACCAGGTCGTAAACCGACGCCTCGAGGCCCTTGAGGCCGTGCTCATCGGCGGTGCGCATCTCGGTGCCTGCCGGGCGGATGGCCTCGTGAGCTTCCTGCGCGTTGCGGGCAGGGCCCTTGTGCTTCCTCGTGCCCTGGCTGAGGAACGACTCTCCGTAGCGCCGCTCGATGGCCTCGCGCGTCGCGACGAGCGCTTCTTGCGAGAGGTTAGTCGAGTCGGTACGCATATAGGTTATGTAGCCGTTCTCGTACAGGCTCTGCGCGACGCGCATGGTGTCGCGGGCCGCCAAGCCGAGCTTGCGGCTCGCTTCCTGCTGCAGCGTAGAGGTGGTGAACGGCGCGGCCGGGCTGCGGTTCTGCTCGCGCTCCTCGAGCCCGGTTACACCCCAGGCGCCACGCGGCGCCGCGTCGGCGAGGCCCCGCGCCTCGACCTCCGACAACTCGATGACGTCGGTGCCGCGTTTTAGTTCCGCTTTCAGCTTGCCGCTCTCCGCGTCGTAATCGCGGCCGCTTGCCACGCGCACGCCGGCTACGTGCGTCAGTGTCGCCTCGAAGCCGGCGCCGCCTTTGGCCACCTTGGCGCTGAGGTCCCAGTAGCTGGCAGGCACGAACACCATGCGCTCGCGTTCACGCATCACGAGGAGCCGCACGGCTACGCTCTGCACCCGCCCAGCGCTGAGCTTAGGCGCGATCTTGCGCCACAGGAGCGGGCTGATGGCGTAACCGACGAGACGGTCTAGTACCCGCCGCGTCTCCTGCGCCTCGACCAAGTTCGAATCGATCTCGCGAGTGTTCTCGAGCGCGTCTAGGATGGCGCGCTCAGTGATCTCGTGGAAGACCATGCGCTTGACTGGAACCTTCGGCTGCAGCAACTCGATCAGGTGCCAGCCGATCGACTCGCCCTCGCGATCCTCGTCAGTCGCGATGTAGACCTCGTCTGCGCTCTTCAAGGCGGCCTGCAGCGTCTTCACCACAGCCTTCTTCTTGGGAGACACGACGTAGAGGGGCTCGAAACCAGCGTCCACGTTGACGCCAAGTCGCGCCCACTCGTTGCCCTTGTAGCTGTCCGGAATCTCGGCCGCGTTGGACGGCAAGTCCCTGACGTGGCCCATGCTGGCCTCTACTTGGTAGTCGGCTGGCAGGAAGCGCTTGATTGTGCGCGCCTTGGTTGGCGACTCGACGATCACGAGTCGCTTCATGGCAGGTGATGACGACAAGATTACTAACCCCTATCCTTCGTGAAGCGGGCACATTATACGCACGCTCCTCGTGAGGTCAAGGGCGTGGTCAGACTGGGCGCCGGTTACTGATGGCGCGGCCTAGCGTAACCTCGTCTGCGTACTCTAGGTCCCCGCCTACGGGAAGACCGTACGCGATACGGCTGACCGCAACGCCTGAGGACCCGAGTTGGCGCGCCAAGTAGTGCGCCGTTGCCTCGCCTTCCACGGTGGTCGAGGTGGCGAGGACGACCTCGCGCACGCCAGCTAGGCGCTGTTGAAGGGCGGCGATGGTCAGTTGCTCAGGTCCGATGCCGTTCATGGGGCTGAGGGAGCCGTGCAGCACGTGATACAGGCCCTGGTACTCGCCTGAGCGCTCGATGGCAAGCAAGTCAGCTGGTTGTTCGACAACGCACAAGAGGGCGCGGTCGCGGCGCGTGTCTGCGCACACGGCGCAGCAGTCAGACCCGCTGCTCATGACGTTGAAGCAGAGCGGGCAACGCTCGAGGCCCGTCTTAGCCTCTACGAGGGCGGCGGCAAGCGCCCTCACTTCCTCTTCAGGGCGGTTGAAGAGGTAGAACGCCAGGCGCTGAGCGCTCTTCGGCCCGATGCCAGGCAGGCGCCCCAGCTCGCGGATGAGCGTAAGGAGCGCCGTTGGGAAGCGCACGCTCATGCAACTACCGCGCTTAGGTGACTACGCCGGCGCCGCGTGTTCTGCTGGCTCAGAGCATGCCCCCGAGGCCGCCCATGCCGCCCATGGCAGCGCCCATCTCCTTCTCCTGCAGTTCCTTGGCCTTGCGCTGAGCGTCGCTTACGGCGGCCGTGACGAGGTCTTCGAGCATCTCGACGTCTGACGCGTCGACGACCTTGGCATCGATGCGCACCTTGGTGACGGTGCCGTCGCCCGTTGCCTCTGCACGCACCAAGCCGGCGCCCGCCGAGCCCTCGACGGTCATGCTTGCCAGGCGCTCTTGCGCCTCGTTCACTTTCTGCTGGGCGCGTTGGGCTTCTTTCATCAGCTTCTGGATGTTCACGTTCGCTCCTCTGTGGTCAGGTGCTGCGCATAAGTCAAGTGGCTTGGGTTCTCAGGCGTCGTCGTTGTCCAACTCGGCGCCGGTTGGGTCATCGTACCCGTCAGCGAAGGCCGCTTCTGTTGCGCTCTGTGCGTCGCTCTCGTCCCCGGTGTCAGCAGCTTGGCGCAGCGGAACGACCTCGATGACTTTGCCGGGGAAGAGCGCGACCAACTCCGCGAACGCCTTGCCCTGCGGCGTGTCAGAACTGACGGTCTTAGGCTCGAACGCAGGCTGAATAGCGGGTGGCTTGCTCCCGCCGCGCGGTGGGCGCTCGCCGGCTCTGCTCGGCGCTGGTCGCGCGGCAGGCGCTGTGCGGCTGCTCGAGCGGACCTGAGTGCTTGACTGGCTCGGCGTCGCCAGCTCGGGTGACTCATCGTCGACCGGCGCTCCGCCACCCACCGCGGGGAGTTCATCGCTCCCGTCGTCCGCCCACAGGTCCCCAGTGGCGCCACCGAATGACGAGTCGACGTCCTCCGGAATGAAGTCCGTGACCTCGGCCGGAGCGTTGCTTGGGCGCGCAGCTGGCGGGGGCGTGGCCGGCGCAGGCTGCGGAGCTTGGGCTACCGGGGCGGGGGTTGGCCGCGGCCGGCGAGGCGCAGGGTCGAACGCGGCCGCCTCGCTGGTTCGCCCTTCCGGTTTGCTCGCTTGCGGAGCGGGAACTGCCCGCCCCGTCAGGCTTTTTTTGGACCACCACCGCTAGTGGCGCCCGTGACTTTGGCGCGCGCGTTGCCTGCGGGTCCGTCGATGACCAACTCGTACCCGGGGCCAGCCACCTCAGCCACTAGCTTCGTGAACTCGTCAAGGCGCTGGAGCAGTTGCTTGTGGTGGAACTCGTTCTCTGCGGGGAAGATCACGCGGATGACCGTGTCTGCTTGCTCAACGCGTGCTGGGGCGAGGAAGGCCTTGAGGCGCACGTCGGCGCGGCTCCTCACGGCATGCCACGAGAAGGCGCCGGCCGGGGCGCCCGCCATGGGCGGCGCCTCGACGGCGGGCGCCGCCTCGGCGGCTGGCTCCGCTGGCTTATCCCTCTCCCCGACGTCACGGGGCGCCGCGCTCGGGCCCTCGACCTTCTTGGGCTCCGCACGCTTCGGTGCCGCGGTCTGCTGAGCTTCATGCGTGGCGGCGGCCGGCGCTGTGAACGCGGCGGGCACGTTGCCGCTAAGCGCGTTGCGCGCCTTGATGAGAGCGACCTCGAGTGAGTAGAGGTCGTCGTGCCTGATGAAGCGCTCCTGCTCGTCATCGAGCGCGTGGAGTAGTCGCAGTAGTTCCGTGTCCGTGAGCGCGAGCTGCGACTCGCCAGCTAGTTGGGCGTGCAGCGCCGTCCGCAAGGTGCGCGCCAACTGCTCGGCGAGGGTGCGCGGCGCGAAACCCGCCCGGTAGAGGCTGCCCGCCTGCTCGAGGAGACCAGTCAGGTCGCCGGTAGCCAAGGCTGCCGCCATGGCAAGCAGCCGCTCGTGAGGTGGTAGTCCGAGCGCGTCCTCCGTGTGTTGCAGCGTCACAGGCTCGCCGGTGGCTAGGAGGCGATCGAGGAGCGACTCTGCATCGCGCATGCCGCCGTCCGCACTGCGCGCCACTAGGTCGAGGGCGGGCGCCTCTGCGGCCACGCCAGCGCCCTCCGCGAGCCGCGCCAGTTTCCCGACGATCTCGCCGTCAGTCAAGCGCCGGAAGCGGAAGTGCTGGCAGCGCGAGAGCACCGTCGGCGGCAGGCGCTCCGGTTCAGTCGTCGCGAGGATGAACATCAGACCTGGCGGCGGTTCCTCGAGCGTCTTGAGCAGGGCGTTAGCTGCGGCTTTGCTGAGCATGTGCGCCTCGTCGAGGATCCAGACGCGCGTGCCGCCGCGCATGCTCGCGAGCATGGCGTGTTCGCGCAAGTCGCGCACGTCCTCGACGGAGTTGTTGGAAGCCGCGTCAAGCTCGATGACGTCCGGGTGCGAACCGGCCTGGACGAGGCGGCACGACTCGCAGACACCGCACGGGCGTTGCTCGGCGGGGGCCTCACAGTTGACGGCCATGGCGAGGAGTCTCGCGCTGGTCGTCTTACCAACCCCGCGCGGCCCAGAGAATAGGTAAGCGTGCCCGACTCGCCCGCGCCTGATGGCGGAAGTCAGGACGTCCTTGACGTGGTCCTGCCCCACGACCTCGTCGAACGTGACCGGCCGTGCCCGTTGGTAAAGAGCCGACATCTCGCGGGGAGTCTACCATCGGGCTCGCTCCGCCCCCGTCCGCCGCCAGGCCGGTAGCCGGTTGTAACATCGACCCATGCAACGGCTCGAGACAGCGGGCATGCGCGTAGCCGTCGCCCTCGGGGGCGGTACGGCGCGTGGCCTCGTGCACGTCGGCGTCCTCAAGGCGCTCGACGCCAACGGAGCGCCGCCCGTCATGCTCGGCGGCACGTCGTTCGGAGCCATCATCGCGGCGCTCTACGCCCTCACGGGCAACGCCCTCGAGGTGGAGCGCATCGTGCGCGATCAGGACATGGCGGAGGTCTGGCGCCAGGGCCTCGACTTCGGTCTGCATCATGGCGCCCTGATCAACGGCCGCCGCCTACGCGACTGGCTTGACCGCAAGTACTTCCTCGGCGCCACTTTCGCTGACGTGCAGGTGCCGCTCGTCATCGCCACGACCGACCTCGCTACTGGCGAGCTAGTGCGCGTCGATTCCGGCAACATCGCCGACGCCGTGCGCGCCAGCTGCGCACTGCCAGGCCTCTTCGCCCCGGTGAAGGCCGGCGGACGCTGGTTGATCGACGGCGGCTTCGTCGAACCGGTGCCGTTCTCGAGCCTGCCTGTCGCCAACGGTGTCGCCAGGCTAGGCGTGCACGCAGGTGTCGACGTGCGGCGCTCCGGCGTGGTCAGGGCCATCAGGCGCTTCAACGCCTCGCGCGTAGGGCAAGCTTTCCTGCGCCGCGGGGCGCGCGTCGAACCCCACGGGCCGCTAGGTCAGATCTATCGGGGCTTGGCGATCTCATTGGGCTCGTACAGCCACGCACTGCAAGCACCGGCCGCGGCTACGCTGCTGCGGCTAGATCCTCACATGGCGTGGTGGGACTTCCACAAGTCGCCCCTCGCCATCCAAGTCGGCGAGCGAGCCATGACCGAACTCATCGCTAGCGGCTTCATCTGCCGCGGCGGCGCGGTACCCTCACCGGCATGACGACGCCAGCTCGCTCGCTCTTCCCGGCCCTATCCCAAGCAGACTGGTGGGGACCCTTCATGGCCAGGCGAGAGGCGAGTGCGTCCAGCGCCGACTTACCCGTAGCGCTCGCTGCCGCTGGGTACCCGGACCCGGCCTCCGCCATGGCGCACACCATCCTCAGTAACCGCTCCGTGCTGAGCACCTACGCGACGGGCCGCGTGCCAGACGGACTGCGCACGCTACTACGGGCCGAACTGTGGCGCTTGGGTGAGCTCTTGAGGCGCGTGAACCAACCCGTCGACGGGGTCGCGTCGACCAAGCACCCGATCGTCCTGACGGGCCTGGCCGAACCGTGCCTGAGCGCCGGTGCGGCCGAGCGCGTGGCCAAACTCGCCTCTGCGCTATCGACCGCCGACGCAGACGGCGTTTCGAGCGTGTTCCTCGAGCTCTTGAGGACCGTAGGCAACGGACCGGCTGCGCTCTACCCCGTGCTGACGTGGCGCGGCGGTCGACTGGAGCCCGTGCGCTACCCGGACACGCCGGCGTGGGAGGAGCTCGTCGACTTAGATGACCCGCTCGAGCGCTTGGCGCAGAACACGGAGGCGCTGCTGCTAGGCAAGCAAGCGAACGATGTCCTCGCTTACGGCGCGCGCGGTAGCGGCAAGTCGACCGCCGTGCGCGGCTTGGCGCAGCGTTACGCCAGCGGCGGCCTCCGCTTGGTGGAGGTGCCCGTAGGCGCGCTAGAGGAGCTGCCGCTCCTCCTCGAGGAGTTGAGGCCGCAGCCTCTCAAGTTCGTGCTGTTCGTCGACGACCTCTCGTTCGGTGGTGGCGACCAGGAGTACCGGCCACTCAAGAGCCTCCTCGAGGGCGGCGTGAGGCGGCGGCCAGACAACACGGTCGTGTACGCCACCTCCAACCGCAGGCACCTAGTGCGCGAGCGCCTCAGCGACCGCCCAGACCCCCTCGACGACGACGTTCACGCTTGGGACACCCACCAGGAGCGGCTAGCGCTAGCCGACCGTTTCGGGCTCGTCATCACGTTCCCGGCAGCAGATCAACGGCAATACTTGAAGATGGTCCGTTCCCTCGCGAGCGCCAAGGGCATCTCGTTGGCCCAAGACCTCGAGGAGCGGGCGCTGCGCTTCGCTGAGTGGAACAACGGCTACTCCGGACGCACGGCCAAGCAGTTCGTGGCGTCCTTGCAGGTCGCACCGGACCCGGGCCGTGGGTGAGGGGAAGAAGACCCTAGCCCCGCGCGGGAGGCGCCGTTAGTCTGAAGTTGCGATGGTACCTGGATCACTGGGCCACCCCAACGCAACCGAAGCGCGCGCCTTAAGCCCGTGGGCGGTCGAGGCAGCTGAGCTCCTCCAGACGTGGCGCGTCGACCAAGCCGAAGGCCTGAGCCCCGCGGAGGTCGAAGAGCGCCTCAGCGAGTACGGACCCAACACGCTCGAGTTCAAGCACGGCCCGGCCTGGTGGACGGTGCTCCTCAACCAGTTCAAGGGCGTGCTGACGTTGTTGTTGGGAGGGGCGGCTGGGCTCTCGGCGCTGTTCGGTCAGTGGGCTGAGGCCGTCGCCATCCTGGTCGTGCTCGCACTCAACGCCGGCATCGGCTTCGTCACCGAGCTGCGCGCGGCTCGCTCCGTCGAGGCGCTCAGGCGGCTCGGAGTGTCGCACGTGCGCGTCAGGCGCGGCGGCCACCTCGCTACGATCGAAGCGGACGACCTAGTGCCGGGCGACATCCTCGTGGTCGAGGCCGGCGACCTCGTGGGGGCGGACGCGCGCGTGATCAAGGCGAGCCGGTTGGAGGTCGACGAGTCGAGCCTGACTGGCGAGTCCGTGCCGGTCGCCAAGGCTGCCGCCCCGGTCGCTTCCGCCACCCTCCTACCGGAGCGCACCCCGATGCTGCACAAGGGCACGCCGGTCACCCGCGGGACTGGCGAGGCCGTCGTAGTCGCAACAGGCATGGCTACCGAGCTCGGCCGCATCAGTGGCCTCGTTGACCGGGCCGCCCCGCAAGGCACGCCGCTCGAGGCGCGCCTCAACGATCTGGCCCAGCGCCTCGTGTGGCTGACCGTCGTCGTGGCGGTGGTGGTCACCCTCACCGGGCTTCAGTCGGGCAAGGGGTGGCTGGTGCTGCTGCAGACGGCCATCGCGCTCGCAGTCGCGACGGTGCCGGAGGGTCTGCCGGTGATCGCCTCCCTGCCCCTGGCGCAAGGGGTGAGGCGCATGGCCAGCCGCAACGCCTTGGTCAACCGCCTCTCGGCGGTGGAGACGCTTGGCGCCACCAGCGTGATCATCACGGACAAGACGGGCACGTTGACGGAGAACCGCATGCGCGTCGTCGAGTGGCGCCTACCGGGCGGAGAAGTGTCAACCGCTAACGGTGGTCAGCCGCGGCCGCTCAGCCAGGAGCTCGCCACTGAGCTGCACCTAGCGCTGACGGGCGCCGCGCTTTGTTGCACGGCGGAGTTGCCGGAAGTCGGGGGACGAGAGGGCGAAGGCGTTGGCGACCCGCTAGAGGTGGCGCTCCTGCTAGCGGCACGCGAGGCCGGGATCGAGCGCGGCGCCGCGCTGGCGCGGTTCCCTGAACGACGGCAGTTGGCGTTCGACTCAGTCACCCGGCTGATGGCAACGGCCCACGACCTCGGGGAGGGCGAGGTTTGGGTGCTGGTGAAGGGCGCGCCCGGCGAGGTGATCGCGGCCGCCACGAGCGTCGCGGCGGGCAGCGGACGCAGGCACCTCACTACGAGCGAGCGCACGCACTGGCTCGAAGAGAACAGGGCGTTGGCGGCGCGGGGCCTGCGCGTCATCGCCATAGCCGAGAAGACAGCTGCGGGTGAGCCGACGGAGCCGTACGCAGACCTCTCGCTCATCGGCCTCGTCGGCCTCTCCGACCCGCCGCGCAAGGAGGTGAGCGCGGCGCTAGCCGGCCTTGACGCGGCTGGCATCAGGGTCGTGATGGCGACGGGCGATCAGGCAGTGACGGCTCGTCGCGTCGCGGAGCAAGTCGGCTTGACCGTGACGGGCGAGGTGCTCGACGGTCTCGCCGTCGCGCGTCTGCTGGCGGCGGGCGCGGCAGGTAGCGCCGAACTCTTGAACGCCTCCGTGCTCGCACGCGTGGCGCCGGAACAGAAGTTGCAACTCATAGCACTGCACCAGGGCGCGGGGCACGTCGTCGCCATGACGGGCGACGGCGTCAACGACGCGCCAGCGTTACGCCGCGCCGACATCGGGGTCGCGATGGGGCTGCGGGGAACGGAGGTGGCGCGCGAAGCGGCAGACATGGTGTTGCTCGACGACGCTTTCGGCACCATCTTGGCCGCCGTCAAGGAGGGGCGCGTGATCTTCGACAACATCCGCGCTTTCGTCCTCTACCTGCTCTCTTGCAACCTCAGTGAAGTGATGACCATAGGACTGGCCGGGCTGCTCGGCTACCCGCTGCCATTGCTGCCGTTGCAGATCCTCTTCCTCAACCTGGTGACCGACGTGCTCCCCGCGCTCGCCCTCGGGGCAGGGAGGGGAGACGTGCGCATCCTCGCGCGGCCGCCACGCCCAGCCAGTGAGCCGCTGTTGGCCCCACGCCACTGGCGCAGCGTCATCGGCTACGGAGCGCTACTGACGCTCAGCACGCTCGGCGCGTTCGAGCTGGCGTTCAGGCTGCCGGGGGCGACCAGCGGCACGGCCATTACCGTCGCGTTTCTGACCTTGGCGCTCGGGCAGGTGTGGCACGTCTTCAACATGCGCGACCCAGGTAGTTCACTAGTCAACAACCAGGTGACTCGCAACCGCTTGGTGTGGGCCGCCGTCCTCACATGCAGCTTGATCGTCGCGCTGGCAGTAGCCTTACCTGGACTGCGGCAGGTGCTGGCGATCGAGCTCCTAGGCGCACGGGGCTGGACGCTCGTCGCCGTCGCCGGGCTGCTGCCGATGCTTCTCGGTCAGGTTGGCAAGGCCCTAGGCCTCGGGCGCGTCTCCTAGCACGAAACGTGCCGCCGTCCTCGACTCGTCTAGCTACGGGGCCCGCGCGAGGTCGGGGGCCAGCAGCGCTAGCGCTGCAGCCAGGCGGTAAGCGTCGCCGCGCGTGAGCGTGGCAGGTGGAGAGGCGAAGTCGATCAAACCAGCTGCCATCAGGTCAGCCCAGTTGCTGGCGCCAGCGCAGTCGCCGAGGTCGCAAGCTGCTTGCGCGAGTAGTTGCGCGGCTAAGTCGCTCGTGAGGGGCGTCGCGCCGTCTCCCAGCGTCAACTCGAGCGCGAAGGCCGCCAACGCCGTACTGAACTCAGATCGGTAATAGAAGCGGGTCGCGACGTTGCCGAGCAGATACGCGAACGAGATGGCGCTGACCGGTGCGTCTAGTTTCGGGTCGTTCTCGTACCCTCCCACGGCCAAGCCGCGAGCCACCAGCACGCGGAACGCAGAGTAAGCAGGGTGCTTGGTCGGCCCTACTGCCGGGCGCGGGCGCACGTCCGGGAGGAGCGCGCCTCGCGCTTGCAGGCGGTCGCGCACTAGCGAGATGAGGTCTTCGCCGTGAGCCACCCGGCTGGCAGGCACACCCAAGCGCACTGACGTGGCGGCCGCCACCCCGGCAGCCTCCGCCATCGCCATGCCGAACGGCACGACGCGCGCGGACGCGAACGCGACGGGGTCGTAACCTGCGCTTCTGCCAACGACCCACAGGTCATCGACACTCGCCGTAACGAGCATGCACAGGCGTCCGCCGTAGATCTCCGGCGTGCCCCACACGAACCCGGAATCGTACGGGGTGAAGCTCTGAGCGTCCAGCGGGTAACCGCCAGCTGCGACGTCCTGCGCCGTCACGACGTTCGAGAGGGTGTCGTCTGCGCTGAGGATGCAGTCCGCGAGGAGGTGGCGCGACTCGCGCACGTACAACTCCGTGGCGGCTCCCGCCAGCCGCGCCTGCTTGAACCCCGGCAGGTGCTCGCGCAAGTAGGCGAGGATCTCCTCGCCCTCAGCCAAACCGATGACGCGGCCCGCTGCCAGGCTGGCTGGGTCGAGTGGGTCCAGCCCGTAGATGAGGAGCGCGTTCACTAGCACGCTGCCATCTACCTGCAGTCCGAGATTGAGGCCACGCAGACGCGTCCTGCTCGATGTCGGCACGTAGGCGGCTGGCACGCCTCCGAAGTGCCCCCACGCCACCGTGTCACGCATGCTGGCGTACGCCTTGCCCTGTGCGGATACCCCGCGCTTGAGGGCGGCCCAATCGACGCCTGCAACGTTCAGCACCAGGGTGTCTGCCTGGCGCTGGGCAACGCCGAAGCGCTCCCACCCGAAGTCGAACGGCGCACCCGCCTTGGCGGCCAGGTCGGCGTCCGCGCTGGCGTCGATCACTTGAATGGCGTTGACGGCCACGCCCTCGTCGGTCAAGGTCACGCCGCGCAACGCGCCGTCGACGAAGCGTGGCTCGACGGGCCCTGCGCCGAGCCACACCTCGACGCCTGCTTCGGCCAAGAGCCTGATGAACGCACGCTCTGCCGTCAACACGTCGAAGGCGTCGTGAGCGCCGACCTGGCGCCACCAGCGTCCGAAGATGCCGCGCTGGTAGTTGAAGGGCTGGGTTCGCATGTCCAGCATGTTGAGTTCGCCGAGCACGAACAGGCCACCGACGCGCTCGTCGCGCGACACGAGCAGTGTCCGCGCGCCCTCCTCGGCCGCGCCGATCGCTGCCGCGATCCCCTCCGGCTCACTGCCGTAAACGACGACGTCGAAGTACGCAACGCCACCGGTACCGGGATCGCTGGGGCCAAGCTGCGTCCTGGCCGCCAAGGCCGTGCAAGAGAGGAGGGCGAGGATCACGATGGCGACCCGCGCTAACGCGCTGCGCTTCACTACTCGTGCCTCCCACGCCCGCGCGGCACCAACTCGTCGACGATGGTCGCCACCACCGTCATCGCCGCGTCGGGCCGCGCGAGTTCGGCGCAGTTGGCGCGCATCTCGGCCAAGCGCTCAGGCGCTTCCAGTAGGCGCCTTAGCTTGTGGCCGAGGGTGGCGATAGGCTCGACGCGCACGGCCACACCATGCTCGAGGAGCACGTTGGCGTTGACTTCCTCCTGCAGGGGGTACGGACTAACGAGCATCAGCGGCAGGCCAGACGCCAGCGCCTCGCTGCTCGTCAACCCGCCTGGTTTGCTCACGAGGATGTCGGCGGCGGCCATGCGCGTTGCCATGTCGTTGACGAGGCCGTTGACTGAGAAGGAGACGGGCGCCTGCACACGATCGACGTACGAGCGCGCCAGGCTCAGCAGGTCCGGACTGCGGCCGCACACCACGACGACGTGGAGGGGCCACCTGAAATCGATGAGCTGGTCGAGTATTCCCTTCAGCGTCACGGCTCCAAGGCCGCTAGCGAGCAGGAGCAGGACCTCGCGGTCTAGCGGCGCGCCGATCGCGGCGCGCGCCTCGGCGCGGGTGGGTGGGTTCGTGAACGCGGTGCCGATCGGGATGCCAGTGACGCGAATGCGATGGTCGTTGACCCCGGCCGCCATGAGTTGCGCGCGCACGTCGTCAGAAGCGACGAAGTAGCGCGCGATACCCGGCTGCAACCAGAAGGCGTGCGCGGCGAAGTCGGTGATGACCTCCGCCTGCGGGAGTGGACGGTGGCGCCGTATGCGGCCGGAGACGATCTCGGCCCCAAGGAAGTGCGTGTGCACCACTACGTCCGGCTTGTAGCGGTCGATGATGCCTGGAACTTCGTATGACAACATGCGAGTGACGCGCGCCCGTAGGCGCTGCTGCACGTTCTTGAACTCGCTTGGCCTGCGGTCGAGGTGCCTGCCAACCCACTCGACGAGGTCAGGCACCGTCCTGACGAGGTCGAAGTACGCCTGCCTGTACAGCCGCCTGAAAGGCACTGCGGTGTACTCGAGGAGGTCGACGTGGGTGCTGGCGACTTCTTGGGCCGCGCACGCAGCTTGCAGGGCGTTCGCGGCGGCGACGTGACCGCCACCGATAGAAGCCGACAGGATCAGCACGCGGGGCCGGTCAGTCACGGCCGGAGCATAGCAAGGCCACCGACCGCCGGCCAAATCGCCTCGGCTTCTCCCTCAGACGCCTCAGTAAGACCGGGTGATAGCATCGCGGAGGAGGCTCAGATGCTACGAGTCGGGTCGGTGGTCGCCATCACCTTGTTGTTCCTTGGAGGTTGTGCGCCAACTACGGCGCCCAAGATGCACGACCTATACGTCTACGGCGTGGACAACGCGCGCTACTCGTACTTCTACGGCGAGCCGACGCAGCTCGTATACGCGGGCCAGACGCTGTCTTTGACCACCAAGGAGGGCGCCGGCGCTAGGGCGCCTCAGCAGTTCGAAGTCACGGGCACGCTGTCGGTCGACGGCAAGCCGTTCCTGCGCGAGGCGCTGGCGCCGCTTGACGTGCCGCCCGTGACCGTCAGCCGCATCCCTTTCACCACCGACATGCTCGTTACGGTTGGCAGCAACGTCTCCGAGGTCATCTATTACGACGGCCAGTCGTTCCTGCGCCTCATGCTCGAAGGCGAGGCAGGCACCGTGCAGCGCGTCGTGCCGCGACCGCGCCTCAACCTGCTACGTGGCCTTGGTGAACTCACCACGGCGGAAGCGGACGCCCTCGCGAGCGCCTTGAGGGCCCGCGGCGGGCCGTTCGCGCTGGCGCTGCTACCGACCGCCTCGCTGCCGCCGCACCCCGTCGACGGGCTCGGGGAACAACGCCGCACCGGGGTTTACGTGCAGCGCGACATCGCGGTCGACACGTCCGCCGCCGCCACGGCGCCTGAGGAGCTCGCGTGGGACGTGGTGGCGCAAGGCAATCAGGCCGTCGGCTTCACGTCGGCCACGTACCGCATGGTCTCGAACCGCGAGCAGCTGATCTCGCTGTGGCAACAGGCGTACGGCAGTCAGCTGAGCGTGCCGCCGGTGCCGGAGCTGGACTTCCGCCGCGAGACCGTCGTTGCACTGTTCCTAGGCACGAAGTCGAGCGGCGGTTACGGCGTGCGGGTCATCGACGTGCGAGACGAGCAGGGCGAGCTGTACCTCGACCTGCAGTTCACGGAGCCTGGCCCTGGCAGCATCACGACGCAGGCGCTCACTAGCCCGTGGTTGATCGTGCGCGTGCAGCGCGGCGGCTACTCGGCGGCCTGGCTACGTGACGACGCCAGCGGCAACCTCGTTGGCGTTGCGCGCATGGACCAGTGACGCCTACCTGCCCGCAAGGCGCGATCAGGTGAGCGCGAGCGGGTCGAACAGCCTGCGGTACTCCTCGTTCGCGTAACGGTCCGTCATGCCCGAGATGTAGTCGGTTATGGCGCGTTCGAGGCCGAGGTCCGGCACTTGGCGCGCCACGTCTGGTGGCAGCATGGCCGGCGTTTCAACGTACGCATGGTAGATGCGCTCGAGCACGAGGTGCGCCTTGCGCGTCATGCGGATGAGGCGGTGGTGGAAGTAGAAGTTGGAGTAGAGGTAATCCTTTAGCAGCGCTAGTTCGCGCGCCATGCCGTCGGACGGCGCGAGCAGCTTGCTGGCGGCGTTGCGCACGTCAGCCAGCGACTTCACGCCGTGGTCGGCCAAGCGCGCATGCGTCGCGTGCACGACGTCGGTGATCACGTCACCCAAGAGCTCGCGGATAAGGACGTAACGCTGCCCAGAGTCGAAGCGTTCAATGCTTAGCCCGAGGCGGCTGAACAGCTCGCCGATGATGGGAACCTCGACGACGCCGAGGGGCGTCAGGTGACCTGAGCGGAGGCCGTCGTCGAGGTCGTGGGCGTTGTACGCCACCTCATCAGCCACGTTGACGACCTGCGCCTCGAGCGACGGCTGCACGTCGGGCTCCCAACTGGGGTCGGGCACGTCGTAAGTCGTCTCGTGCTTCATGATGCCTTCTAGCGTCTCCCACGTCAGGTTCAGGCCGGGGAAGCCGGGGTAGCGCCGCTCCAGCTTGGTGACGATGCGCAATGACTGTCTGTTATGGTCGAAGCCGCCAACGGCCGCAGCCAAGCTATCGAGGGCCTTCTCACCGGCGTGCCCGAACGGCGGGTGCCCGAGGTCGTGCGCTAGCGCGATCGTCTCGCTGAGGTCTTCGTTGAGGCCAAGCGCGCGCGCGATGCTAGTCGCCACCTGCGCCACCTCGAGGGTGTGGGTGAGGCGCGTGCGGTAGTAGTCGCCCTCGTAGTTGACGAACACTTGCGTCTTGTACTCGAGCCGCCTGAAGGCGCTCGTGTGCACGACGCGGTCGCGGTCCTTCTGGAAGGCCGTACGGTAGGCGCTCTCGCCCTCAGGGTGGATGCGTCCGCGCGACTCCACGGCCAGGGAAGCGTAAGGCGCCAACGTCAGTCGTTCGTTGCGCTCGAGCTGTTCACGCGTCATCAACATGGTGGCGGTACCATACCAACCCATGCCCCTAGATCTCGATGCTCTCCTACGCACTTGCGTGCAGACTACCTACGAAGCGGGCCGCCTCACGCTCGGCTACTTCGGCACCGACCCGCAAGTCGAGTTCAAGCCGGACGACTCGCCCGTGACCCAGGCCGACAAGGCGGCGGAGGAGTTGATCAGGGCGCGACTCGAGGCCGCCTACCCCGACCATGGCATCGTCGGCGAGGAGTGGGGCAGGGTGCGCGACGGCTCTGAACTCAAGTGGTTCATCGACCCGATCGACGGCACGAAGAGCTTCATGCGCGGCGTGCCGCTCTACGCCGTGCTGCTCGGTTTGGAGGCCGCTGGCGAGGTAGTTGTCGGCGCGGCTTACTTTCCTGCCCTCGGCGAGATGTTGTGCGCCGCCAAGGGGAAGGGGGCGCAACTCAACGGCCGGCAAGTGAAGGTGCGCGGCACGCTGACGTTGGCGCGCTCGTTCGTGTCGTTCACGGATGCTGGCTCGTTCGAGGCAGCCGGCCGCGGCGCCGCCTGGGAGCGCGTCAAGGCCGCCAGCTACTACCGCGTCGGCTGGTCAGACGCGTACGGCCACGCGCTCGTTGCGTCCGGGCGGCTAGAGCTGATGCTCGACCCGGTGCTCAACCCTTACGACGCCAGCCCCTTCGGGGTGATCCTCCCAGAGGCCGGCGGCTACTTCGGCGACTGGGCTGGCAACCCAGGCATTCACGGCGGCGAAGGGTTGAGCACTTCATTGCAGCTCCTACCAGAGGTCCTCGAGCTCCTAGCCGATTGAGTTACGCTCATGCCCTGACCGTCCACCGTTGAAGGCGGTAGTAAGCTCTTGGCAGATGGACCTCACCCTTAGACGCTCGACCCCAACTACTTGGATCGGTAACGTCGCCATCGGCAGTGGCCACCCGGTCGTGGTTCAGTCGATGACGAACACAGACACGGCGGACGCCGCCGCAACCGCCGAGCAGGTCGCTACCTTGTGGCGTGCGGGCAGCGAGATCGTGCGCGTTACGGTCAATGACGCCCGTGCAGCCGCCGCGATTCCAGAGATCAGGCAGCGCCTAGACGACCTAGGTGTGACGGCGCCGCTGGTAGGCGACTTCCATTACAACGGGCACCAGCTCCTCACCGCCTACCCGGCTTCGGCGGCGGCGTTGGACAAGTACCGCATCAACCCTGGCAACGTCGGGCCAGGTAAGCGCCACGACGAGAACTTCCTGACCATCATCGACGTCGCCATCGAGCACGCCAAACCAGTGCGCATCGGGGTCAACTGGGGGTCCCTCGACCAGAACCTGCTAACGCAGATGATGGACGAGAACGGCAGGCTCGCAACGCCAGCGCCGGCTCACGAGGTGTTGATCGAGGCGCTCATCGCCTCGGCGCTCCGCTCGGCGACCGCGGCCGAGGAGCACGGCCTCGGGCACGACCGCATCGTCATCAGCGCCAAGGTGAGCACGGTCCGCGACCTGTGGGAGGTCTACCGCCGCCTTGCGGCGCGCTGCGACTACCCGCTCCACCTTGGACTGACGGAGGCTGGCATGGGCGTGAAGGGCACGGTCGCCAGCACGGCCGCGCTCGCCCCACTGTTGGCCGAGGGTATCGGCGACACCATCAGGGTCTCGCTAACGCCAGACCCAGGCGCTCCGCGTGAACGTGAGGTAGAGATCGCCCAAGAGGTGCTGCAGGCGCTCGATCTGCGGCGCTTCGCCCCGACCGTCACCGCCTGTCCGGGTTGCGGTCGCACGACGAGCACGCTCTTCCAGGAGATGGCGCGCGACATTCAGGCGCACCTCAAGTCTGCGATGCCAGGCTGGAAGGACGTCTACCCAGGGGTCGAGGGTTTGCGCGTGGCCGTCATGGGTTGCGTCGTGAACGGGCCGGGCGAGTCCAAGCACGCAGACATCGGCATCAGCTTGCCGGGAACGGGCGAGGCGCCTAGAGCGCCCGTCTACCAGGACGGCAAGCTCCTCACGACCTTGCAGGGACCGCGGATCGCGGCGGACTTCAACGACTTGCTGGACGCTTACGTGCGCCAACGTTTCGGCGCCGTTAC
>CALCHY010000160.1 GCA_937907415.1 uncultured Trueperaceae bacterium | reverse complement strand
CCATGAAGACCATCCTCTCAAAGAATGGGGTCTCCGGGAAAGCCGGGGTGATTCAGTACTACTGTGCCCCTAAGGGTTGTGGACAGACCTTCTCCAGCTGCCGACGAAGCCCCTGTTTTCCAGCGCCCTTGCAGGAGTCGCGTCCTATACAGGCTCGACTTGAACGGCTAGGATTGGGCTGGAGGGCGCGTGTTCCAGAAGATCACCACCGAGGAGTTGCTCGGATCTCTTAACGAGTTCGAGCAGGTCAAGCTCCCGCAGGAGCTCTATTACGCGGGGCGCCTGATTCTGGCGCGCAAGTCTCCGCGCATCGCCATCGTCGGCTCCCGCGCCGCCTCCCCCGGTGGGCTGGAACTCGCCGCTAAGCTGGCCGAGCACGTCGTGAGCGTGAACGGCGTGGTGGTCAGCGGCCTGGCCAAGGGCATCGACCGCGCTGCCCACGAAGGCGCCCTGAAGGCCGGCGGCAGCACAATCGCCGTATTAGGAACGCCCCTGGACCACTTCTATCCCGCCGAACACAGAAACCTGCAAGAACGCTTAATGCTCGAGCAGCTGGTGCTGAGCCAGTTCGCGCCTGGCAGCCCCGTGCACAGGAGCAACTTCGTGACGCGCAACCGCACCATGGCCCTGGTATCGCACGCCACCGTGATTGTTGAAGCGAGCGAGAAGAGCGGCACCCAAAGCCAGGCGTGGGAAGCGATCCGCCTCGGCCGCGGGCTCTACATCCCCCAGGCGCTCGCCGAAGCGGACTTCGAATGGCCCAGAAAGCTACTGCAGTACGGAGCCATCACGTTCTCCAGCCTCGATGACCTGCTCCAAGACCAGTTGATCAATCCCGAGGCCGAGCTCGTTTGGTGAGTAAAGGATCGCGCCGGCTACTAGCCGAGCTGAAGGTCGCCAGCCTCCTCATTTACCCATCACGCCCCCAGTCGGCCGCCGATCGCGAGGCGCGCGATGTGATCCTGACCGGCATCAAACAGGCGAAGCCAAGACACCTTCAACGCGTGGCTGAGCGGTTGGCCGACCTACCTGAAGACCATTCCGTGCGACAACTCGTCCCCTCGAATGCTGTGCTCGTCCCCGTACCCCGCAGTACCCCATTGAGGGATGGTGCCTTGTGGCCCACTCTCGACATAGCCAAGGCGCTCGTCAGCGCCGGCGTGGGCGCGCTCGTTCTCCCCCTACTCGTCCGCGACGAGCCGGTACGGCGCTCGGCCGGCGCCCGCAGCCTTGCCGACCGTGAGCCACCCTTGCGACACTACGAGACCGTCTCTGCGGTTGTCTCCCAGCTTGGGCTGGAGGATCCGACGGCGCATTACGTTCTCGTCGACGACGTGGTAACCACCGGGTCCACCCTCATTGCGTGCGCCTCGCACCTGAAGTCCCTTGCGCCAGAGGCAACGATCGACGCCTTTGCCGCAGCGCGTGCCGAACGCACCCATCCGTTCGCCGAGGCGAAGGAAATGTTCTCACCGGGCGTCCAGACTATTTACTTGACCGACGATGCTGGGCGCCCCTGGCGCGAATGAAGGACCCTAATCGCTAACTAAGACTGCTGTAAGCAAGAAGAAGGGGGCTGAGCATGCGGGCTAATCACAAGGCAATCACAAAGGATCTGGCGCGCCTAGTAGCTGTTGGGAAAACGATGCTCATGGATATGACCATCCAGCACTTTGAGGCCCAAGGTGATGATAAAGCGCTGGAGAAGCTTCCGAAGAACGCGTCCGACACGCGTAATTCCCTGCAAGAAAACTACCAACGTTGGTTCACTGAGGCCGAGGCGGTGATTCGTCAACTCATCCCCCAAAGGCGAGCCGAGTTCGTACGGCTGTACCAGCCGCCTCCGAACAGGAAGAAGCTCGATTTCAATACCTACGTTCTTAGCGATTGGCTCCAGGGAATGCGGGCTGGGCAGACAATCCGCGGCACATCGGCTTTTGACGATTCTGGTCTCGCGCACTCCCAGCTCCGAACTCAACTGGAAATCTTGAAGTCAGCTAGCGCACGGTTCGAGAGCAGCCTTCTGGATATTCGCCAGCTCGTCCAGGCCGACCTATTCGATTCTGAACTGGATGCTGCTCAGGAACTGCACAGACGCGGCTTCTTGAGGGCCGCAGGCGCAGTGGCCGGAGTCGTGCTGGAGCGACACCTTAAACAAGTCACCGAGAACCATGAGCTCTCCGTCCGGAAGAAGCGGCCGACTATCGCAGATTTCAATGATCAACTGAAAGAAGCCGACGTCCTAGATATTCCGACCTGGAGGCACATACAGCGACTTGCCGACCTGCGTAACCTTTGCGACCACGATAAGGAACGGGAGCCAACCTCTGAAGAGGTGCAAGAGCTAATCTCCGGGGTCGACCGGTACACCAAGTCCCTCTTCTGAACCCCACTGATGTGGTGCTGTACCTCGACTATCCCGACCGAGCGCATCGACTAGTCGGCCAGTTTGGGTCATGACGCATAATGAACCTATGCGCAAGGACGAGTTTGAGGCCGGCGCGGTGTGGGCGTATCGCATTGGCACGCGCCTAGGTACTCCCGCAGCTCGCGTAGAACTCGTGGCCATGCCCAACCGAAAGGGCCCAACCAAGGTGAAGATCCGGCACCTGGATGGTGACATCGCCGGCCTGGACGAGTTCGCTTCCATGGCGCACCTACGCTGCCCCTGGAAGGACTGGAGGAAGGTCGAGCGCGACGAGGCCGCGGAACTCGCCTTCCTGGAGCGGATGGAGGACGAGCCGAAGGTCGACAGAGTGGTCTGCCAGGCCGCCACTGCCGTGCTCCTCTCGTCGGGTGAGGATCTTCTGCTGGACGACTACCGGGACTTTACGGTCATCGACTCGAGCCAAGTTCCTGGGCTGGAGCGCGCCGCCGCACGTGCCGGTATGACTGACAGACCGTGGGGTTCGTGGCCATGCTTCAAGAACCGCAAAGGCGACATTTATGTGCCGAACCGGATTCTGCTGGATGTCGCTATGGCTTTCGCACAAGCCGAGCCGGAAACCGTAAACCTGTACCTAGACGTAGAGGAGCGAGAACTGCTCGAGCAGGGATACGCTTATGGGGAACGGTACAAGCACCAGTGGGTGCTAGAGAACAAGCCAGTTTGGGCCCTGGCACGCAGTTGGGCGCTGGTTGATGAGGGCCGCGACCACCTACGGGAGGAGCTGGATCGCATGCGACGCCTGGTGGGAGAAGCGGCTCGCGCTCTTCGTGATGCAGGCCAGGACAGAATTGCTAGTCGGTTAGAGCGCGCACTACAAGGAAGGTAAGAGAGCTAAGGCGCGAGCGTCCAGTGGGACTTATTGGAGGGGTAATGGATCCGTTTGCAGTTTTCCGAACCGACAGGGTGACGCTAGTTAAGCAGAACGGCGAGACCTTGAAGGACATTCCCGCACAGGTCGGCAAAGGTACCGTCAGTATGCCTGCCCCGCTTGCTCTGCCCGTGGAGGAGGGGGATATCCTGTGCCGGGAAGTGCCTGGTGGCGTAGTCGAAGAGTACGTTGTTCTCGAGTCTGGTTACAGCCCCAGCTTCGAGGGCATCCCCGCTCACTACAGTTCCAGAGTCAAGAAGAAGTCGGCTATCGACTCCCACCCAAGTTCTGTGATCTACAACGTGAACGTCACAGGCGCCAACGCACGGTTCAATCTTCACTCGGTGGACCTCTCGTCCAACATTCAGGACGTCACTACACACGGCCTATTTGAGAAAGTGCGCGGTCTCGTGTCAGAAATCGAAGTTGACGGAGTCCGTCGGGCGGAACTGGTAATGCAGGTAGACAAGATGGAAGGAGCCGCAGGAACGAAGTTCTTCGGTGAACACTACAAGGCGTTCATTTCCTTAGCGGCTGACCACATGGCCCTTCTTGCACCAGTTATTCCGGCCCTTACCCAGCTCCTAACATGAGCGAGGCGGCACCTAACTAGACAATAAGCAATCGAATGGCCCTCCAGTCACACATTACTACTGTACAAAAGGGCTCCTAAGGCCCTCGCGGGCCCCAGGGTAAGCTCAGATTAGGCGTGCAATAAGGTTGTCTGCTGCCTCCCAGGCTCGTCAATCAATGAAATCATCTACCGGGAACAAGTGCTGAATACCTGCCGCCTCGCGGCGCTCATAGTGGTGCACAATCATGTGCGCGCGCTGGTCCGGTAGCACCTCGAGGTTGTCGGGATGGTTGTCGTGCCGGTCGCCGTTCCTGTGGTGCACCACCTCGCCAGGCTTCAGCGGCCGGCCGAGTTTCCACTCGGCCAGGGCGCGGTGCTCGTAGTACACCTCGCCCGTGCGTGGATCCTTGCGGCGCCGGTACCACTTCCTCACGCCCGCCCCTCCCCCGCCTCGCCCTCGCGCAGCGCGCGGTAGAGCGTGTTGCGCGACACCCCCAGCATCTCCGCCACGCCCGTGACGGTGTGCTCGCGGTCCTTCAGCAGCGTCCGCGCCGTGGCCACCTGGCGGGGGGTGAGCTTCCGCGGCCTGCCGCCCTTGCGGCCGCGGGCTCGCGCAGCGGTCAGGCCCGCGTGGGTGCGCTCGCGGATGAGCTCGCGCTCGAACTCGGCTAAGGCGCCGAAGATGTGGAACACGAGCCGCCCGCCGGGCGTGGTGGTGTCGATGCTCTCCCCGATGCTCTTGAAACCGATGCCGCGAGAGTCGAGTTCGTTGACGGTATCGATGAGGTGCTTGAGGCTGCGTCCCAGGCGGTCTAGGCGCCACGCCACCCGCGTGTTGCCCTTGCGCAGCATGGCTTGCGCCTGAGCCCAACCGGGCCGCTCGGTGCTGGCGCCGCTGATGTGATCCTCGAACACGCGCTCGCGGCCCGACTTCTCCAGGGCGTCGCGCTGCAGCTCGAGGTTCTGGTCGAGCGTGCTGACGCGC
>CALCHY010000159.1 GCA_937907415.1 uncultured Trueperaceae bacterium | reverse complement strand
CGGCCTCGGTTTGCTCTCGTCAGAGGGTCGCCACGATGGGCGCGTCTGCTTGGCCCGCAGTTCTGCTAGGGCCAAACAGACGCGAGCTAACAAACTCTGCCGCTCCCTCAAGGATCGGTGCAATTTCTGGCTCCTCACCATCCAGGTAGGTAGCGCGAGTCGTTCAGGAACTCGCTTGCGGAGCATCTTGTGGCGCAAGCGCACGTTGCGGAAGCATGGGCTGATGCGGGTCGTGCTCTCGCCCACGCACAGGCGGATCCGGTCATGTTCCCCTAGTCTCTGGTAGCTTCAAAGCTTACGGTTCTCTGTGAACGTCAAACCTTTCAGGCTCTCGTCGCCCATCGCGATGACGGCTTCGCAGTGCGCCTCCAGGATTGGAGCTGGACGCTCCGGCGTCACATCTACGGGCGCAATCGGCATCAGACGGTAGCCGGTTCCTCCGTTGGGCCGCGCGTCAAAGGTTTCAAGGCGCATATGGAGAATCTTCATTCTCACCCCCCTGTGCGTCCAACCACTCGCGGACGTCGTGGGTGAGTAGGCGGGTGCGGTTCGGGAAGGTGTGAGCCACGAGCACGACTTGGCTCGCACGCAGCGTGATGGCGTACACCAGCGCGCGGTATAGGTGATCCCGACCGAGGGCCCCGAGCATCAATTCGACCACCGCGCGCGCCCGTGCAGTGTCGTCATAGATGACGATGTCGGCCTGGTCCTGAAGCCCGTCTAGGGTGCGTACTTGATTTGCGACGCTGCGGATGGTTGTGCCTAGAATCATGCCGAGCGCATGTAGTGCGCGTTCGTCTTCCAGAATGGCGTGCTCGAGTTGTTTCTCGCGCCTGAATACTTGGCCCGGTGGGCAACTAAGCAGGTAGGCGCCGCCTGTCGTTTTGGTGTCCCAGATTCCCGTTGGCGCGAATAGACTTCCTTGCTGCGAGTGTCGGTCTGGTGAGTTCATGTGGAGTTGCTCCGTTGAGGACTTCGCCGTCGGCTGTTTTCCGACTTCGTTCTCCATGGTCTGCGCGCGTCAGCGCGCCTGCTCCCTGCTGCCTTGGGCGTGCCATGTGGTGGATTTTTGGAATCGCGCCCTCGGCCCGGCTAGAGCCATCCTGTTGCCTGGAGCGGCACCAAAACGGGATGCTTTGTTTGGTGCTTGCCTCCCACTCAGGCGCTTGGCCGACCACCCTGCGTCGAGCGGCTGGTCCACCCCACTGAGCCAGACCGTAGCAGTACCTACTGCGTGCTCATCCGCAGGCTATGAGCGGGCCCAGCTTGGCAACCATGTCACCAGGGTAGACGGCCAGCGTTCGCTGAGACTCGGCAGCGTTGAGGCTGAGTTCGCAGACCTCAACGTCGGTCTCGGTTGCGACTTCCTGGCCACAACGCGAGGCGCTTTCCACTTTCCGGAAAGTGGAAAGCGGTATGATGGCAGTCGCCATGCTTCAACCTCTAGACATCGTGCTATGCCTCAAGCTCGCTTCAGATGACCGGGAATTCCCCGGCTATGAGCACTTGGCTTTAGAGCTAGGGATCGCCCTGTCAAGCGCTCACCGCTCGGTCAAGCGGCTGCAACATGCAGGCTTGGTTGCTACCACACTGAGGCCGATTCACCCAGCGCTCCTGGAACTGCTCGTTCACGGAGTGCGATACGTCTACTACGTCAAACCAGGTGAGCTCACGCGCGGCATCCCGACAGCCCACGCGGCACCGCCGCTGTCAGAACTGATTGGCGCAAGCGCCGATGTACCGGTATGGCCGGATCCCAAGGGAAATGTGCGAGGGTACGCCGTTACGCCGCTGCACAAGAGCGCACCAGCGGCGGCAATGCGCGACGCGCAGCTATATGAACTACTGGCGCTGGTCGACGCCGTCAGAATCGGCCGTACCCGTGAACGAAAACTAGCCCAAGACGAACTACGGAAGCGGCTGGCGGCATGAGCGCGGTCGTAATGGAAAACCTAGCCATCGTCGCTCGCCGACTCAACGACCTTGGACTCAACGACGTGGTCTTTGTAGGAGGTGCGACCATCGGGCTGCTCCTTACGGATGAGGCCGCACCCAAGGTGAGGTCGACTCTCGATGTTGACGTGGTTACGCCAACGGCAACGCGTTCTGCCTATTACGCGCTCGAAGCGAAACTGCGGGCCGCAGGGTTCGAGCAGCCCTTCGGGGAAGGAATCCCAATCTGCCGCTGGCTCATCGAGGGTGTACCGGTCGATATCATGCCAGTGGACGAAGCTCTCCTCGGCTTCTCGAACCGCTGGTATCGACCACTAGTTGAGCACGCACTTCCTATGGAGTTGCCAACGGGCGAAACCATCAGAGTGGCAAGCGCTCCCTACATCGTGGCGACGAAGCTGGAGGCGTTCAACGGACGCGGCCGCGGCGATCACCGGATGAGTCATGACCTTGAGGACATCATCGTCCTGTTGGACGGACGCCCCGAGTTGGGCGCCGAGATCGCCAGCGCGCCGAACGACGCTCGGGACTTCATCGCCCAAACGTTCGGGGCCCTCTTGAGGAACCCTGAGTTCGTGGATGCCATTCCGGGGTACCTGGACCCTGACGAGGCAAGTCAAGCTCGAGAACCGCTGATTCGGGAACGGATGGAGCGGATTCGGGATTCGCAACACGGCTGACGACGGTTGCGGCTAACCGTCAGAGGGTTCCTAAGTGGCGCTGTTGCATGTGACTCTGCCATTTTGGGTCCGCGCCGAAGGTCCGCCCCCTCCTCTGGGAAACACCCGGGCTCACTTCCCGATCGGACTCCCAGGGGCGAGTTTCTAGACGCCATGCTGGAACGAGTACTTGCAATGGGAGCAAGCTCGCTCCTTACGTACTTCGCTTTCGCCGACGCGGCATCTATGGCGTTCCTTGACCCTCGTGGCGCTCAGCCCGCGGCAGGCTACCTGCGGCTGCGCGGCGCGCTCACACGGCTTGATGTAGCACCTTCATTGCCGGCAGGTTGGGGGCTCGCGCATGTCTCCGGTGCCGGCGGTGCTGAGCTTGCGCTGGCGGCCACGAGGGTGGCGTGGGGCGACCTCCCGCGCCAAACCCTGCCACACCGGAGAGCCTCGCTGAAGCGCTGGCGGCGTTCGGGTCGGACGTCACCTCACAGTGCTCGACTCCGAGAAGCAGGCCGTAGGCGTGGTGCGTTTTCTGCTGCTGAAGTCGGGCGGAGGTTACGTGGACGCGCCGGGTCTGGCACCTGCGGTCACCTCGCGTGATGGGTCCGCGGCGCTACTCCGCGTTGCGACTTCTCAATTGATCGACTTGGGTGCCCGCTTCGCTACCCTTGGCCCACACTCCTAAAGCGCAGCGGCCCCAAACCCACATCCGGCGCCCTAGCCCACCACTACAACCACGTCCGCTCCCACCACACCCTCAACTACCTGACCCCAACTAGGACAATCACGCCAGGAACCCCCAGCCGTCCCAACAAGGCTGAACCCATACACTCAGAACGTCTCAACTAGGCTGAACCAGTGCAATCCCTTGACGCGCACTGCTAG
>CALCHY010000158.1 GCA_937907415.1 uncultured Trueperaceae bacterium | reverse complement strand
CCGCGGCAAAGTCGCGGACCAGCGATTGCCATTCCTGGTCCTCGAAACGATGATCTGGCAGGTACGCGGTGTAGAAGGCCTCAAACCTCTCACGCAGCGCCTTATGGCGCGCCTGCCTGCGGGCTTCGTTCTCCGCTGCCAGCTTCGCGCGCTCGCCATCGAAGTCGAAGTAGTAAGCTCGCTGCGTTGCGCTGTCCAACGTCAGCGCATCGAAGGGGACGGTCTCGCGCTGAAGCGGCGCTGCGTCGCTATTGACCCGGGGCGCAGCCCACACGCATTCGAGCAGGAATCGCTTAGCGGCGACAGACTCATCTCGCGTTCGGGAGTTGATGACAAAAGCATTGCGGTTGTTGTTGAAGAAGACGTCGTCCTGGGTCAGCCGGCGCGCACCAATGTTGAACTGCGAGAACACCCAGAACAGAAGCCCGCCTTCTTGCCGGTAGAACTCGCGGCGCTCCGCGATGACGTTGATGTAGGTCGTCGAGAGTTGAACCTCGAAGGCGACCCGCGTACCGTTGAACACGGCCCGCACGTCCGGCTTGCGCCAAGCTCCAGTGATTTCGCCGGTCCAACGTCCTTCGACGACAATGTCGATGAAGCGTCCGTCCGCCTCCAGGCAGGCGACTATCCAGCGCTTCATCTGGAGGTGGAGCCAGCTCTCCTTGACGCCGTTGTACTTGCGCGCGTTGATTTCCTCCTGCGACAGCGGCCCCCGAGTGACGGCCGAGCAGCGGCCGTCTTCAATGGTGTGGCGGAAGTAGAGGTTCTTTCGCTCCTTCTGGCACACGAGGTAGACCGGCGTGAAACACGTCGAGCAAAGGAACCGGGGGTTCACGTGAAGGCTCGTCTGCAGCTCCATGCGCAGTTGGACCGCTTTCTCCCAGTCGTCACCGATGACATCGGTGTGCCGTTCGTAGCGCCCGGTAGCGCGGTCCAGCACCTCGGTCACCTCTGGTTCCTCGACAGCAAAGAGCCCCTGAGCTCGCGGGAACGTTGACGTCGGCATTGCTTGCTCGTAGCGCTCTGCTTCGCGCACGCCCTTGGGCGTTGCGTGCCAGCTGGAGTGGCCTTGGATACGCGCCGCAGCCTCAAGCGCTGTGGCGTGCTTCATGCGTATGCCAAGACGAGCCATCACGGGCTTCAGGCGGTTAGCCAAACTCTTCACCGACTCGCCTCGAGAGGGTGAGAGCTCCTCGATGATGACCTCGGCGAGTCGGGTCGCGACTCTAGGGTTCTTGATTCGCAGGAAGGCGTGAAGCGCAGCGACCTGCTGAGACGGGGACGGGTAACCGTCGGCATTGGGCGCCGAGTCGAGATTGACCATGGATGAGCTCCGTAGCCGAAAGCGAGCAAGGACGGCACGCGTTGTCCGGCTTTCGAGAGTTCATCGAGCCGGTCATCGGATTACCAAGGACTTCACCGTGCCGGACGAAGTCCGGTGCGTGCACTGATGGGCGCCTGGGGCCCACGATTCGGCTGAACCGCATAGCCATCCTACGAAGGCTCTGCGACGCTCGTCAAGCGGCGAAGCGCTTCTCTGGGAAGTCCTGGAAGTCGGCGCGCTGCGCCTTTCGCGCAGGGGGCGTTGCGCAGCCACGACTCGCTTTTCTTTAGGACAAAGAGACTTGCACTCAATGAAGGGGCGTCTGGCCTTCCTGCTCTTCCTTAACACACACTGCGACATTCAGCGATGAATCGAGAGCCCGACGTATGAGTAGAGTCCTGGTGGCCAAGGAGGACTTTGAGCAGGCACTGCGAAGCCTCACTGACGGGATCTGGAATCACGCGAACTCGGGGCCCAACTCCAAATAAATTGCTCTTCCAGAGGTCACCCTTGCCAATGCTCATGGCGGCCTTGACCCGGCTGAGAGGGGTCCGAGACTGGACCTCTTCGAGACGGCCTGAAGCGGCACCTGAACAGCGCTCGAATGGCGCCCAGGCTGCTTCAGTGCCCACCACACCCATCGCGCCGCCCAGCGGCGCTGGAGGCATGCCATGCAACCCCTCTCACTCAGGCTCCGGGGCTTCCGGGGCATCCGCGACGGACTCGGGCTGGACGAGCTGACCGTCGATCTGGAGCGGCTGGCCGATGGTGCCGCGCTGGTCGCCATCGCAGGCGCCAACGGCCGCGGTAAGTCCACGGTGATGGACAACCTGCACCCCTTATGTTGAGTTCGCGGTGTCAACAAGAGATCAAGTTACCGAAGTTACCGAGCTATTCATTGCTTCTGCAAGGTGGCAATCAACGGACACGACACGGTGCCACGGCTTGTGCAGC
>CALCHY010000157.1 GCA_937907415.1 uncultured Trueperaceae bacterium | reverse complement strand
CGCCCGCTCACCGAAGCTTGCGAAGTATACCGTAACCGCTAGCCGCTGCGTGAGGTGCCTTCGCCGCTATTCCTGCATGGGATGCCTCACTGTTCATGGAGACGATTGGTAGGCGTGATGGCGGAGTTGCTGGAGCGTAGCGATTGGCCGCCTTGCTAGCAGGTGCACTCGCATGGCGGCCATGCGCCCGAATACTCGTTAGCGCGACACGCGTCCATAACGTGCTTCACGCCGAGCAGATCGCAACCCGCCTCGGTCCCCGCCGCCATCTCCCATCCCTTGTTATCCGAGATCACTCAGGTAACCAGAACCAGTATGGGTCCACCCAGTAGAGGTGGAACCTGCCTGTGAGATCTGACTGGGCGAAAGTGTTCATATCCGTATAGTGGCCGGGATCATTGCCGAACATGTAGTAGTGGCCGTTGAAGTTGATACTTGCACCGGCACTGTTGCCGCGGAAGGTGATCAACTGGTCGGGGACTGGAACAGCTGGAAGAGTGATCTCATGAGCGCCCAGCACGAGGTAGAACGCGTCCTCGGTGCCGATAGTGATGTCGGTGCGGATAACCTGCTTATGCGTACTGCCAGCGGGTCCCTGGGGTCCTACGGGACCAGCGTTGCCCTGGGGACCGGCTGGCCCAGTGGCGCCATCGACCCCCGCCGGTCCACGCTCGCCTCGATCACCGGTGTCGCCCTTTGGTCCTGTTTCGCCTTGGATCCCCTGATTACCCTGAAGGCCTTGCGGTCCTTGCATGCCGTCCGCGCCGGTTTCGCCCCGCTCACCCTGTACACCTTGAACGCCTTGCGGGCCGACCAGGTCGACATAAGTGAACGCAGCGTCACCCTCGAGGCGCACACCAAGCTCGGTGCCGTTCCACTCGAACTCGAGATTGCTACCATCAGCGCCGCTCGGGCCGGCCTCGCCGGCTTCACCAGCTTGCCCCGCCTCCCCGGTCGCGCCCCGCGGCCCGGCCAGGTCCACGAACGTGAAAGCGTCGTCGCCCACCGCGCGTACGCCCAGCCGCGTGCCGTCCCACTCGTACTCAAGACCCGGACCAGCCTCACCCTGAACCCCAGCCGGACCCAGCAGCTCCTGGTACACGAACTCCCCCACACCCTCTCGCCGCACACCCAAGCGAGAGCCGTCCCAGGCGAACTCCAAACTCACGCCGTCCAACTCACCACTACTCGCTAAGCCCCGCAACTGCTCGACTAACTCCGCTAACTCCGCTAAGTCCTCACTCGTCAGATCGCTCGCCCCCAAAGCGTTCTTGATGTGATCCAGCAGCAGCTGGAAGTTGGCGTTCATCTCATCAGCCTTGATCGCCGTGCCGGCCTTGAAGACGAACAACTCAGGCGCCGTCTGCGCCACGACACCAGGCGCCAACGACCACAAGGCAGCCAGAATGATCAGGATTCGTTTCACGTTCACTCCCACAACGCAGTGTTCCAGACGCTAGCGTCCCACTGACTGGGCGCAGGTCTGACAAGAGGATTAGCTTCAGGACTCTGACAAGCCGCGAGCAGCAAACCCACGGCCATCAGCACGACAAGCATGCGTGCGCGCCTCACCGCAGCACCAGCGCCCATACGCCCGCCTGCCCACCAGGACAGGCAGTGGGCGTGAACGCACCCGTGAGACTATCCCCCACCAGCGCGCCCTCAAAATCGTAAGAGCAGTCCGAGCTAGGCCTCAAGTCCGCGATGATGACCTCACCACTAATGACCCCACTGAACACGCCAACGGCGTTCAGGACGCGGTACTCGCCAGTTAGGCGCTCTCCCCTACGCTCGAAACTAAGCGCGAGAGGCAGTTCAACGCCCGAAGAAGTAGTAGTCCCCTCGAAAGAGTAAGCGGGCGGCGGCTCCTGACAGGCTGAGAGCAGCACCGCCATGCCCGCCACCACGATGAAAATGCGGACTATTCGTTTCAAGTTCACTCCGTGACGCGGTCGGGGATTGCCCAAGGTCGGGGGTCCGCGTCTGATACGCAACGCGGGGCGCCCACAGCCAACCAAGCATCCCGTTCGTTCCGAACATCCTCCCGAGGATTCTGCCCGACCACCTCTCACGGGACTGTTACTTTTCGTGCGGCGCACCCAACGTGAGGCTGTTGACGTACGGAACGACCTCGAACGCTTCAGCGCCACCGATGTCTTCCTATCAGCCCCAAACATCCCCTGGCACCCCTGGAATCCCAACCTGTAGGATCACGCCAGGAACCTCAGAACGTCTCAACTAGGCTGAACCAGTGCAATCCCTTGACGCGCACTGCTAG
>CALCHY010000156.1 GCA_937907415.1 uncultured Trueperaceae bacterium | reverse complement strand
ACTTTCGTGCGCTCGTACTCTTCGAGCGTGTCGTCGATCAGGCCCTTGGCGAGGCGCGCGACCACCCAGCGCCGCACTTGGGCACGCGCTTCTGCTGCGACGCGTTCAGCGGTCTGCAACTGAGTGGCTAGGTCGGCGGAGGCTTCTGCCTCCTCTAGCTTCTGCGTGAGGGCTCCGGTCTGCTCGTTGAGCTTGCGCGCTGCCGTGGCCAGGGTGCGCTCGCGCTCCTGCTCGACAGTGAGGCTCGCCTGCCAGCCCTGCGGGTCTCCCGCGGCTAACGCCTCACGCGCCTGGTCGGCGCGGGCCCCGAAGCGGGCAGCGACATCACGCTCTGCAGCGACAACCGCTGCCTGCAACGCCAGGCGCTTCTGCTCTAGTTCCAGGTAGCGCGCCTCCACCTCCTTGGCGCGCGCCGCCCAAGCCCTAACCGTGCTGGCCGCGGCTTCGGGTTCGGAGGCTAGGCCTAGCGCCATAGCTAACGCGCCGACTTGCTTGCGGTAGTCATCGGCTCGCGCCATGGCGGGCCGCAGCTTGGCGTCAACGTCCCTGAAGGCAGACTGCACGGCCTGCAGCCGCTCGATGTCCGCTACGAAAGCTGGCAGCTCTTCCGGCGGCAAGTCGGCTGGCACGCCGGCTGCGCGGCACCACTCTGCCCAAGCGTTCAGTAGCGCCGTGCGTTCCTCGCCGAGCTTGGCTGCGTTGCCTGCGTGAGTGGCGAAGGCCGCGCGAGCGTCCCTGGCTTCACGTGCAGCGCGGTCAAGGTCGCTTCCGCTGCGGGCTGCCGCCTCGAGCGCGGCGTCTAGCTCCAGCGCTGCGCGGTTCGCCGCCGCCACGTCCGCCGAGCGCGCGTCCCTCTTGAGCCCAAGCGCCGCCAACGCCGACTGCAAGTCGGCGGTCAAGTCGGTCTCCTCCGCGCGCAACGCCGCCGCCCGCTCCTCGAGCTCCGTCAGCGCGGCAGCGGCGACCCGGGACCGTCGCCAGCGCGGCCACAGGAGCACCGTTGCCACCACCGAGGCGGCCGCGGCCGCCAGATACGCGCGGTCCGAACGCCACCCTAGCCAGCCGGCGCCGAGCGCGAGGCACAGGACGAGCGCCCAGCCAACCCAGCGTTGCCAGCCTGCGGCCCGCATCGCGCTTACCCGCAGCTGCTCGTTGGCTTGCGCGCGCGCGTCACGCACCTCGGCCAACTCGGTGAAGAGGTCGCTCACGCGGGCCATGCCGGCCTTCCGCTCTCGCGTGCGCTCGGCGAGTTGCGCCAAGGCGGCGTCTACGGCTGCGTCATCGTTGGCGGGTTCCGGTTCGACCTGCGCGAACGCCCGTACGAGCAAGGGTTCACGCAGGAGGCGCTCGCGCTCGTCGCGGGCGGCCTCCTCACGTCCAGCGGCCAGGCCGACCTGAAGTTCGGCCTCGGCCTTCGCCCCCTCCAAGCGAGCTAGTGCCGCGGTCTTCTCCTCGATCGCCGCCCTCGCGGCGGCGGCCCGCGCACGCCACCCCGCGCCATCCACGAAGTCAGCTAACCGCTTGGGGTTCCAACGCGGCCCTAACGCTGAGAGGCCAGCGCGCAAGTCGGCAACATGCTGGCTTAGCTCCTCCTGACGCGTCTCTACTTCGGCCGCGGTCTGCTCGAACGCGGCCAGCCTGGCGTCCAGCCCCTTGACGTCCTCGGCATGCGCCAGCCACAGCGCGGGGGCCGGGCCAGCGCCTGTGCCGGCCGCGTAGTCCGCGATCTCAGCCTCCAAGGAGGCGAGGTCGACGCCGGCAGCTGCGCCCGCCTGCCAGTTGGGCCACGCGTCAAGCAGGGCGCTGAACCACCCGACGCGTTCGGCCGCCGCCGCGCGCTCCACCGCGCGCTGCTCCGCCTCCGCCGCCACGCTGACCCGCTCGCGGACCGCCGAAGCGTAGTTGGCCGCCTCACGCCTGGCGGCGTGTGCTGCGTTGAGCGCGCTCGTCAGCTCTCCAGCTAGTTGGCCAAGCGTCGTGGCCGGGCTCCTTGGCTTGAGAAGGCCGTTCAGTTCGTCATCCAGCGCGCGAGAGGCGCGACCGGCGTTGGCCCCCGCCCCCGCGACGGCCGCAGAGTAGAGGCGCTCCTTCACGGCCGCGTCGGTGAGGGCCTCGAACGACTGAAGCTCGCCAAGGCCGAACGCGAACACGTTGCGGTAGACGCTGGCGTCAAGCTGGCCGGTGAGCGCGGCGAGGTGCGTTGAAGCTAGCGACTCGCCCGTGTCCAGGTCTCGCAGCCGCTGCGTGGCTCGCGCGCCGCTGCGAGAAACGCGGTAACGCTTGCCGGAGACGCTGATGTCGACGCTGCCAGTCACTCGCGTGGTCGCGGTCAGCGTGGTCGGGAAGAGCAGCGCCTGAATGAAGGCCATGAGGGTGCTCTTGCCTGCTTCGTTCGGGCCTTCGAGGACCATCAGACCGGCGCCGAACTCGAGCTCGAGGTCGTGCAGCCCGCGGAAACGCGTGACGGCCACGCGGTCTATGCGCACGTTCTAGCCCTCCGCCGACTCTGCGTCGACCAGGTCGAAGGCGGCGATCGCGGCCTCGTCCCACAGCGCCTGAGCCTCGGCGATCAACGCCTCGAGGCCCAAGTGGTCGGCGACGTTGCGGAGTAGCGCGTGCGACTGCAACTCGGCGACGAGGCTAGCGACGTGCGCGGAGGCGTCTGGCCGGCGCGCGTCGCTCAGGGTCAGGAGGTCCGTGATGAAGTCGCCAGCTTGTAGCCGCGTCTCGCGGTCGAGTTCCGGCCTAGTGCGCAGCCGGACCTCGTCCCACCACACGCCAGCGGGGGCGACGTCGACCAGGTACTCGAGGAGTCCGGTCTCGCCAGCCTTCTGCAGCGCAGCGTGGGTCGGCCCCGAACCGTGCAGGCTAGCGCGCAGGACTTGCGTCAGCGCCGTGCCTCTCGGCAGTAGCGCTGCGGCAGTCAGGGCGGAGTGAACCTCGGCGACGCTAGTGAGGCCCGCGATGTCCAACTGGATGGCGTCGAAGCGCACGAGGCCGACCTCGACGAAGCTGGCCGTCGCCCGCCCGTCGTCCACGTCGACTAGGTAGAAGCCTTTCTCGCCCGTCTCGTTGACGTGACGCGCCTGCAGGTTGCCTGGGTAGATGGCGAGGGGGCGCTCGTGGCTCAGCACGGCGCGCACGTGCACGTGGCCGAGCGCCCAATAGTCCATGCCGGAAGCGCGCAAGTCGGCGAGGGAGGCTGGCGCGTAGTTGGCGTGCCCGCCGCGCCCGTCGACGTTCGCGTGCAGCAAGCCGACTTGGTAGCCGACGAAGCTACTGTCGCGCTTGAAGCGCAGCGCGAGATTCTCAGTGACTTCCTGCCTTGCGTACGAGATGCCGTGAACGAGCGCGAGTTGTTGGCCGTCCTTGACGACGGGCGCGCTCGCTACGTCGTCGTGACCGAACACCGTGACACCTGGCGGCCAGTCGCCTATCGCCGACCAACGGCCACCTTGCGGGTCGTGGTTGCCGTGCACCACGAAGGACTGAACTCCGGCGGCGGCGAGCCGCGCCAGGCCGTCGCGGAAGCGCAGTTGAGCCCTCACGCCTGCTTCCGCACCGTCGTAGACGTCACCTGCTATGACCACGAAGTCGACTTCGGCGGCTAGGCAGGCGGTCACGGCATGATCCCAGGCGGTCAGTGACGCATCGCGCAAGGTGGCGGCTAGGTCTGGGCGGTTGGCGCGCAGCCCTTGGAACGGGGTGTCTAGGTGGAGGTCGGCTAGGTGAGCGAACCGGAAGCGCAAAGGTCACTCCTTCCTGCTACCGGTGACCGGAGCGGTTTCGGGGAGGATATCGCGAGCCCAACGCTGGTGACTATGAAAGAAGGTCGCAGTTGGCTGGTGCCCACTGCGACCTCCTCCGGCCAGGACCCCCATGTCCTGGTCGCGCCCCTAGCGCGAAGTTCCCTCTCTCTGACCCTACCGAGCGGTGCGGCTGGCTAGCGGTCGCCGCTCGGCGGTTACCCTGGCGCGGCCCTCAGCTTGGTGGCCGTGCACTCAACTCGACATCGGCAACGGGTGCTTTGGGCACCGCCGTGCGCCCAGAAGGCAAGTTGAGCAAGCCACACATGCCCGTCCGCAGTTCAGCTCCAGGTTTAGCTATCCCGAAGCCTTGCACGTGGCTCGCGCCAAGTGCCCTTAACTCCTCACATGCGGACAGGTCCTCGATGCCCTCTGCCACTACGACCGCGTAGCGCTCGCTCGTGCTCCTCACGAAGTCCCGCGCCGTTTCGCGCAGGGCGTCGTTGCCCTCGTAAAGCGCGGTGTAAACCACGCTGCGGTCGAGTTTGACGCCGTCTACCGGCACGTCGAAACGGACGCGGTTGCTCAGGTCGTGCGGGGTGACGTCATCCAGGAAGATGCCGCCGCAACGCTCGCGCAGGAGCCACAACTGCCGTGCCATTGCTGGCGCCTCCGAGGTGCCCCCTTCGACTACCTCGATGTAGAGGCGTTCCGTGACGCTAGGCAGCATGCCTTCTAACGTGCGCAGCGCCTCCGGTAGGAGGATCTGGGCGGGCGTTAGGTTGATGGACAAGCGGGCCATAGGGTGCGCGGCGAGCGCCTGCGCTCCCCTCAGTAGCGTGAAGTGCGTGAATATCTCGATCCGTGCTGGAGCCAACCAGCGCGGCAAGATATCGAGCGGACCGCGAACGGTGCCGTCTGGCATCTGCCAGCGAACTAACGCTTCTGACCAGTCGTCTCGCTCACTCGCCAGTCTGGCGATGGGCTGAAACATGAATTTCAGGTCTTCTAATGGTGAGGGCATTCGGGGGAAGGGGATCTTTAGTTCAGGGCTTTGTTGGGCTTAGACCGTGGGCGCGCTGAGCTGCGGCGAGTTGAACCGCCAGCCCAAGGCTCCGCTGGGTGACTTAGCCGACGTCCCACTCGCCTGGAAGGTTGCTTGTGCCGGCGAAGACGGCATTGGCAGGGCTGTAAGCGGCGACGCTACCGACGGCGAGACCGGATACGGCGAGGGTGACGATCAGGGCGGTGAAGATGTTCTTGAGGTTGCGCATGATGGGGGAGTACCTCCGTGGCGTAGTGACCAGAAGGTAATCCGCGACCCGCTTCAAAGGCGCTTCACCGCCTGCGCATCTCATGTGAAGCGACACTGAAGCGCATTAGCGCCTACCCTTACTCTCACATCGGAAGAGGGTGAGTTCGACCATGGACAGAGAAGAAGCGCTCCGTAAGCTGCAGGCAACCACGACGTTCACGTTCGTAGGAGACAAAGTCCTGCTGCGTCAGGCACGCGTTCTGCAAGCGGCCGCCGAGATCGAACGCCAACTCACGTACGCCACCAACGCCCCAAGCGACCGCGCTGCCGTGGCCGCGTACGGCCGCCTGTTGCAGAGCGCCTGACAACCACCAGGGGCAGGCACTGCCGACAAAAGACCACTTGCTCTCAACATGAATCCCGTAACACCGCAGCCGCCAGCTAACGCGGCGGCTATCCTGAGACGATGTGGCTCCAACGCCAACTCACCGCCATCACGGGGGCGAGCAGACCCGTGGTCCTCACGGGCGGTGAGCCGTACGGTGCCCCGTTCCTCCTAGAAGGACTCAAGGACAAGGCCACCGTGGCCTGGTTCGAGGTCGGGCGCGGGGCAGCTGGGGACGCCGTGGCGCAAGGCAACGCCCTCGCGCGCGCCGTCAATGACGCCATCGGCACGCGCCTGCTCGGTTCGGCGCTCCCTTACCAAGCCCAGCTAGCTGCACTGAGCCATTACGGCGCAGACGTGCGTCCGCTGTGGCTTGCCCTGACAACGGAACTCGTGAACGAGCCGCTGCTCCCGGCCGTGCTCGCCATGCAGCACGACGGTTTCCGCGTGCTGCTCGACCTGCGCGGGGGCCTAACGCCCCCTGCCGCGGTCACGGCAGGGTCCACCTTGTTAGGCCCGGACGAGCTGCGCGTGCCGCTCGACGAGGCGGAACTCCTCCTGCCGCGCGCGGTCACCACCCCGCAAATCGACGAGCTATGGCACGCGGTAGGCGGGCGCTTCACCGAGCTGTTGCAGCGTGGCAGCCGCCTGGCGGGTATCCCCGCCATCACCATCCCGAGCCCAGACGGCGCCCTCGTCGATTACCAAGAAGCGCAACTCGTCGACGCTTCCGTTGCCGTCCAGGCCCTCAGGCGTGAGGGTGAGCTGGTTGCCGCGCTCGAGCTCGCCAGCCTCAAGGCGCCGGAACTCGTAGAGGACCTGCTCAAGCAAGCCGGGCCGCGCTATCAGGAAGAAGGGCTCCTAGCCCGCCTCCACCTCATCCTCTCGGCCCTGCCGGCAGAGTATTCGGTAAGCGAACGCGTGCTCGAGTGGCGCCTCGTGGCGGGTTTCGCCGTCGGTGACGTGGCCACGGTCTTGCCAGACGTCGACTATCACCTCACCGTGCACCTCGCCCCCGAACTCAGGGCGCGGCGCGCTGGAGCGTTGCCACCTGAACGCGGTTTCGCGCTAGCCAAACAAGCCGTGGAGGCGCGCCGCACACCCCTCACCCTCTGGCAGTACGGCAGGCTGCACCCAGACCCAGATCAAGCCCTTCAACTGCTGCGAGAGTCCGTGCAGCTGGCCGACGACGTAGGTGGGCCGTTCGACCTAGTGCGCAACGCGGGCATGCTCGTAGCGCGCCTCTCCCGCATGGGCGACTACGCTCAAGCCGCCCGCTGGGCGCGCTGGACCCTCGACGTCTTCGATCGCGGCGACGTGCGGGACGGCGCAAGGCGGCTCCAGCTCGTCAACGACCTCGCCATGGCCAACATCATGACAGGCGACCTCGTCGGCACGCGTGGCGTCCTGGAGAACGCGCAGGTGCTTGCGGAGGGCAACCTCCCGCAACTAGCGGCCTTATTGAGGGGCACGCTCGCGTTCCTCGACCTAGCGGAGGGCCAACCGGAGGCCGCGCTTGAGCTGGCCCTCGCCAACTACCAGGCGAGCCCGCGGCGCTCGCGGGCGGTGCACGGTCACCTCCTCGCGCGGGTGCTGCTCGAGCTCGGCAGGGTCGGCGAGGCGCGCCGAGTAGCGGACGACGTCGTTGGGCTCGCGGAGGCCGACCGCGGTTACGAGTGGACCGTCGCCCAACTAACGCGCGGCATGGTCGCCGCGGTGGCCGGGGACGAGGACGCCGCCCCGGACCTACTAACCGCGGCTTTGGACCGAGAGTTGGCCGCCGAGCATCGGCTCAGCGCCATCCTCTACTACCTGTACGCAAGCGAAGGCGCGGCGGTGAACCTACCGCCCGACGCCGTTGCGCTCGTGGCTGGGGCGGCGCCGATCGCGCTGCGCATCGTCAGCGGGCCGGAGGAGCTCCTCGCGCCCGTATGGAACCGCGTGGCTGTGCCGCAGGCCAACCTCCGCCTTAGCCTGCTCGGAACCCCGGCAGCGCGCTACAACGGCAAGAGCCAACCGCTGCCTCAGCGCATGGCGGAAGTGACGACTGCGCTCGTGCACAACGTCGACGGCATCGACCTCGAGGAGCTCAACGACTACCTGGTGCCCGACGGCCAGACGCCCTTCACCAAGAGCGGCATGCGCGCCATGCTCACCCGCCTACGCAAGACCCTGCCCATTAGCGATGCGCCGTACCGCTTCCTCGTTCCCTTCTCGTCCGACGTGCTCGACCTGCGCGCCCACCTCGCCAAGGGCGAGGTGCGGCAGGCCGTGGCGCTCTACCGCAGCGCGCTGCTGCCGCGCAGCGAGGCGCCAGGGGTGGTAGGTGAACGCCTCGACCTCGAGGAGTTGCTGCGCCAGGCGGCGCTCGGGGCGGGCGACGGCGACGCGCTCTTCGACCTAGCCGAACGCTTGACCGACGACCTCGAGTGCTGGGAGGCGGCCGCCGCCGCGCTGCTGCCTGGCGACCCGCGCCTGACGGTGGCAAGAGCGCGCGTCAGGCGCCTACGCGACGACTACCGGGAGAGCGCCTGACGCACTCAGCTCACGCGCCCCTGCCTCAGACGCTCTGCGCGCGGTGCAGCAAGCTGTAAAGGCCGTCCTGCGCCAGCAGTTCGCTGTGGTTGCCCTGCTCCGCGATGCCGCTCTCGTCGACTACGACGATGCGGTCCGCGCCCTGGATGGTGGCTAGCCTATGCGCGATCACGAGCGTGGTGCGGCCCTCGGCCAACTCGAGCAGCGATTGTTGGATGGCGCGCTCGGTCTGAGTATCCAGCGCCGAGGTCGCCTCGTCCAGGATGAGGATGGGCGGGTTCTTGAGGAATATCCGGGCGATGGCGAGGCGCTGCTTCTGCCCACCTGAGAGCTTCACGCCGCGCTCCCCGATGACCGTGTCTAGGCCGAGCGGGAGCTCCGCGATCAGGCTATCGAGACGCGCGCGGCGCGCGGCTTCCACTATCTCGGCCTCCGAAGCGCCGAGCTTGCCGTACTCGATGTTCGCGCGGATGGTGCCAGCGAAGAGGAAAACGTCTTGCTGCACGATGCCGATGTTGCGCCGCAGGCTAGCGAGGGTCATGTCGCGCACGTCGCGGCCATCGATGGTTATGCGCCCAGCCGTCGGCTCGTAGAAGCGCGGCAGGAGCGAGCAGATCGTGGTCTTGCCAGCGCCAGACGGTCCCACGAAGGCCACCGTCTCGCCGGCGGCGACGTGCAGGGCGATACCCGAGAGGACCGTCTTGCCTGACGCGTAACCGAAGCTAACGTCCTCGTAGACGATGTCGCCGCTCAGGTGAGATACGGCCGTGGCGCCAGGGCGATCCTCGATGTCTGGGCGGGTGTCGATCAGCTCCGTGTAGCGCTTGAAGCCAGCGATGCCCTTCGGGTACGTCTCGATGACCGAGTTGATCTTCTCGAGCGGCCGGAAGAACACGCCGACGAGGAGGATGAACGCCACGAACCCACCGTTGCTCAGGTTGCCGCTCACTACGAAGTAGCTGCCCGCCACCATGACGATCAGTTGCGTGAAACGCATGCTGAGGTACGAGAAGGCGTGCGTTGCCGCCATGATGCGGTAGGCCTCGAGCTTGGTGGTGCGGTACGCCTCGTTATCGGCCGCGAACAAGCCGCGTTCGTGGTCCTCGTTAGCGAACGCCTGGACTACGCGAATGCCGCCGACGTTCTCCTCGATGCGGCCGTTGAACGCGCCAACGCGGTCGTAGATGGCCCGCCAGTTGCGCGTCATGCGGCCGCCGTAACGCACCGTGAACCACCCCGTGAACGGCACGACCGCCAAGGTGATGAGGGCGAGGGGCACGTTGACGGTGAACATGAGGACGAACGCGCCGAGGAGGGTCATGACGGCGATGAACAGGTCCTCCGGGCCGTGGTGCGCGACCTCGCCGATCTCCTCCAAGTCCTTCGTGAGGCGCGCTACCAGGTGGCCGGTCTTCTGCTCGTCGTAGTAACCGAACGAGAGCTTCTGGAGGTGGTCGAAGGCGTTGCGGCGCATGTCCGTCTCGATGTTGATGCCGAGCATGTGCCCCCAGTAAGTCACGACCGCCATCAAGCCCGTGTTGAGGAGGTAGACCGCCCCGAGCGCAACGGCAGCCATGGTGATGGACGCCCAGTGACCGGTCGGAAGGAGGCGGTCGATGAAGAGCTGCACGGCGAGCGGGAAGGCAAGCTCGAGCACGCCAGCGACCACCGCGCTGGTGAAGTCGATGGCGAACAGCCTCTTGTAAGGAGCGTAATAGGAGAAGAAGCGGCGCAGCACTGGGAGATGCTACTCGACGGGCCAGCGAGCGGCCGTTCATGACTGGCTCGCCTGCTCTAGCGTGGACTGGTGGCATCGGCCAGTGGACGGGTACGCTGGACCCTCATGGAGCGAGAGGCCACTGGGCGCTTCGGGAACGGACTGCTCGGCAGCCTGCCCATCGCCCTCGCGTACTTTCCCGTGGCGGTGTCGTTCGGGGTTACCGCGGCCAAGACGGGCTTCAGCTTCGCAGAGGCTGCCTTCATGTCGATCGTCATCTACGCTGGCGCCAGCCAGTTCCTGGCCGTCGCCCTCCTGGCAGGCAACGCGTCCCCACTGCTTGCCGTCGCCTCCCTACTAGCCATGAACGCACGCCACCTCCTTTACGCCCCCGCGCTCTTGACGTTGGTGCGGCGGACGGGGGCCGGCGCCGTCTCCACCCGCTGGTCTTGGTTCTGGGCGCACGGCCTGACTGACGAGGTGTTCGCGAGCGCCGCCGCGCGCGTTGCTGGTCGACAGTTGCACTGGCGTGAGGCGTGGCAGGCGGGCATCGGCCTTGGCGCTTACGCGGCTTGGGTGTCCGGCACGGTCGTCGGCGCCCTCCTCGGCGGCGGGGCGTTCGAGCGCTGGCCGGCTGTCGACGCGGCCCTCGCCTTCCTCATGCCCGCGCTGTTCCTCTCGCTGCTCCTCGCCATGTTCGAGCGGCGGCAGTGGCCCGTGATCGTGGTCGCCATGCTCGCCTTCGCGCTCGGAGCTGCGCTCCTCAGCACCAGCACCGGGATCTTGCTTGGCATGCTGGGTGGTGGGCTCGCTGGCGTCCTCATCACGAGTAGGGCGGACCCCACCAGCGCTGGGGAGCGCCCGTGAGCCTCACGTTCGTGCTCGTGTGCGTGACGGTCGGCGTCGGCACCTACTTGTTCCGCTACCTGCCTACGCACTTCGGGGGGCGAGGACGCTCAAACGGGGCACTGGCTGGGCCGCTTGGCAAGTTCCTGTCGAGCGTCGGCCTTGGCGCCGTGGCCGCGCTGCTGGCGGCGGCGCTAGCGCCGTACATCGCGCCGTTCGCGCGTGAGGTCGTTGCCGGGGGCGTTGGTCGTGAGGAGGTCCGCGCCGCTGGCGCCGCGCTGGTTGGCGTGGTCGTCACCGCCTTGGTCTTCCGCTGGCGGCGTGGCGTCGCGAGCGCCACCCTAGCTGGAGCGGCGGCCTACGGCCTCGTGTGGTGGCTCTTGTAGCGGCGCTACTTTTCCCGCTGGCCAGTCGGCGCCGAGCGCGGCACCGGCAACTTGAGCTTCAGCACGCGGCTGCCGATGCGCACCACCAAGGTAACGGCGACGGCGGCCGCCAGGGCGAGGTGCGAGTCGAGGCCGTGCAGCAGGAAGTACGCGAGCGCGCCAAGCGCCGCCGCCGAGGCGTAGAAGTCGCCAAAGCGGTAGAAGATGCCGGGTACCTGCCCGACGAGCACGTCGCGTAGCACCCCACCGCCAACGCCAGAGACGGCGCCGGCGAAGACGGTGCCCCACGGCCCCATGCCGTACGCCATGCCGCGCTCTGCACCGAGGGCGGCGAACAGCGCGAGGCCGAACGTGTCTAGTGCGTAGAGAAGGCGGCTATCTTCGCGCAGGCGGTGGTGGAAGACGAACACCGCCATGGCGGTGAGGCCGACGCCCCAGAGCAGCGCCTCGTTGGAGAGGGAAGCTGGGGGCAGTGCACCCACCATGACGTCGCGGATGGAGCCGCCGCCGATGGCGGTGACGGTGGCAAGCACGAGCACGCCGATGATGTCGAAGCGCTGCCGCACCGCGACGAGCGCCCCGGAGGCCGCGAAGGTCAGCGTGCCAACCCAGACGAGGATCTCAACCCAGTTCACGCTGGCTAGCCAGTTCACGCCCGGCAGCATACGGGCGTGTGGCCGCGGTAGCTACTGGCGCCGCGCAAGTGTGGCATCATCGCGACCGTGGCAAGCGACCAGGCAAGCGAGCTGCTCAAGGGCGCGGAGCCGGACGAAAGGGTCGTCCTGGACGAGCAGCGCCTGCACGACCTGCGCCGGCTCAGACGAGTGCGCGACCGCATCGACCGCGATTACGTCCTCCCCCTGAACGTGGAAGCGCTCGCGAGCGCGGTTCACATGTCGGCCGGGCACCTTAGCCGGCAGTTCCGCCTCGCTTTCGGCGAGCCGCCTTACAGCTACTTGATGACGCGGCGCATCGAGCGCGCCATGGCGCTCCTGCGCCGCGGCGACCTCAGCGTCACGGACGTGTGCTTCGCGGTTGGCTGCACCTCGCTAGGGACCTTCAGCACGCGCTTCAAGGAGCTCGTCGGTGTGCCGCCCAGCGTCTACCAACGCAGCGAGGCCCTCGCCACCATCGGGCTGCCAGCGTGCGTCGCCAAGCACGTGACGAGACCGGTCAGGAATCGAGAAGCGCTGCAGAACGTAGGCTCCTAGAATGGCGGCCATGGACATCACCATCTACTCGAGTTTCCTCCCGCAGCTTGACCCAGACGCCTCGCTGGCCTTCTACCGTGACGCCATCGGCTTCGAGGTCCGCCTCGACGTTGGCTACGGCGGCATGCGCTGGATAACCGTCGGCGCACCGGACCAGCCGAGCACGGCGATCGTCCTGTACCCACCGGCCGCAACGCCCGGCCTGACGGACGAGGAACGCAACATGATCAACGAGATGCTCGCCAAGGGCACTTACGCGACCATCGTATTGGCGACCAAAGACCTGGACGCCGCCTTCGAGCGCATCAGGGCGAGCGGAGCGGAAGTAGTGCAGGAACCAACGCAGCAGCCCTACGGCGTGCGCGACTGCGCCGTCCGCGACCCGGCTGGCAACCTCCTCCGCATTCAAGAGCGGCCCTGAGCTGCGCGCTGGCGCGGCGGCCGAGCCCTGGCGCCCACGCTAGAAACGACGGAGTCTAGATGAGCACGAGAGAACAACCGGTCGCCGAACAGCTAGCTCGCCACGCGGCGGACGGCCACGATGTCATTCGCGTTCAGGGTGCGCGCGAGAACAACCTCAAGAACGTATCGCTCGAGCTGCCGAAGCGGCGCTTGACGGTCTTCACGGGCGTGTCAGGGTCGGGCAAGAGCTCGCTCGTGTTCGACACCATCGCCGCCGAGTCGCAACGCATGATCAACGAGACCTACAGCGCGTTCGTGCAGGGCTTCATGCCGAACTTGGCGCGGCCGGACGTCGACGTGCTCGAGGGCCTCACGACGGCCATCATCGTCGACCAGGAGCCGATGGGCGCGAACGTGCGCTCCACCGTGGGCACGGCCACAGACGCTAACGCCGTCTTGCGCATCCTCTTCAGCCGCCTCGGGCAGCCGCACATCGGCTCGCCGCAGGCGTTCTCGTTCAACGTCGCTTCCGTTAGCGGCAAGGGCGCGGTGACCGTCGAACGCGCAGGCTCACAGGTGACGGAGGCGAGGAGCTTCTCGATAACTGGCGGCATGTGCCCCCGCTGTGAGGGCAGGGGCACGGTCACGGACTTCAACCTGGCGACCCTGTTCGATGCCGACAAGTCGCTGAGCCAAGGCGCCCTCAACGTGCCCGGTTACAGCATGGACGGCTGGTACGGGCGCATCTTCGCCGGCTCTGGCTACTTCGACATGGACAAGCCGCTCGGCAAGTTCAACAAGCGCGAGCTGAACGACCTGCTCTACAAGGAGCCGACGAAGATCAAGGTCGAGGGCATCAACCTGACGTACGAAGGGCTGATACCGAAGCTCCAGAAGACGATGCTCAACAAGGACCCTGAGGCCATGCAGCCGCACATCAGGGCGTTCGTCGAGCGCGTCATCACGTTCCAGACCTGCCCAGAGTGCGGCGGAACGCGTCTCAACGAGGGCGCGCGCTCGTCGAAGATCGCGGGCAAGAGCATCGCGGACGCCTGCGCCATGCAGATAAGCGACTTGGCCGACTGGGTGCGCACCATTCAGGAGCCCGGTTTGGAGCCGCTGCTTGACGCGTTGCGCGACACGCTCGACTCGTTCGTCGAGATCGGACTCGGTTACCTCTCCCTAGACCGTCCGGCGGGCACCCTGTCTGGCGGCGAGGCGCAGCGCACCAAGATGATCCGTCACCTCGGCTCTGCGCTTACCGACATCACGTACGTGTTCGACGAGCCGACCATCGGGCTGCACCCCCACGACATCGAGCGCATGAACGAGCTCCTGCTGCGCCTCCGCGACAAGGGCAACACGGTGCTGGTCGTCGAGCATAAGCCGGAGGTCATCGAAGTGGCAGACCACGTCGTTGACCTTGGCCCGGGCGCGGGTACGGCAGGTGGAGAGGTCGTGTTCTCCGGTTCGGTGGCTGGCCTGCGCACCAGCGGCACCCTGACTGGCAGGCACTTAGACGATCGCGCGGCGCTCAAGCCTAAGGTGCGCAAGGCCAAGGGCGCCCTTGAGGTGCGCGGCGCTAACACCCATAACTTGCAGAACGTCGACGTGGACATCCCGCTAGGCGTGCTCGTCGTCGTGACGGGCGTCGCTGGCTCGGGCAAGAGTTCGCTCATCCACGGCTCCGTTGCTGGCCTGCCCGGCGTGGTCGCTATCGATCAGGGCGCCATCAAGGGCTCGCGGCGGAGTAACCCAGCCACCTACACCGGGTTGCTCGACCCCATCCGCAAGGCGTTCGCCAAGGCCAACGGCGTCAAGCCTGGGCTGTTCAGCCCCAACTCCGAGGGCGCCTGCCCCGTGTGCAACGGCGCTGGCGTGGTCTACACCGACCTGGGCATCATGGCCAGCGTCGCCACTACTTGTGAGGAGTGCGGCGGCAAGCGCTTCCAGGCCGCGGTGCTCGAGTACCACTTCGGCGGCCGCGACATCAGCGAGGTCCTCGCTATGCCGGTTGCGGAGGCCGAGACCTTCTTCGGCGCGGGCGAGGCGCGCCTCCCGGCCGCGCACGCCATCCTGCAGCGCCTTGCCGACGTCGGCCTCGCTTACCTCAGCCTCGGCCAGCCCCTGACGACCTTGTCGGGCGGCGAGCGTCAGCGCCTCAAGCTAGCCACTCACTTGGGCGAGAAGGGCGGCGTGTACGTCCTCGACGAGCCAACGACGGGCCTGCACCTCGCGGACGTCGAGCAACTCCTCGGACTACTCGACCGCCTCGTCGATGCAGGCAAATCGGTGATCGTCATCGAGCACCACCAGGCCGTGATGGCGCACGCTGACTGGATCATCGACCTCGGTCCCGGTGCGGGGCACGAGGGCGGGCGCGTGGTGTTCGAGGGCACGCCTGCTGACCTCGTCGCTGAGCACGCGACGCTTACAGGGCAGCACCTGGCTGTGTACGTCGGGGAGCGTTAGGACCCGGGAAGGTTAAATAGCGGGGAGCGTTATTTAACGCTAATAGGTTAACGTATGTTAAGCTGGCGAAGTGGCGAACCTTCCGGCTTGGCCGCAAGTTGCGTATGAAGAGCGGAAGTGGGACGTCGGCCTGCTGCAGTACGGTCAGAGTCGAGCGGCAAGACGCAGGCACAGCGGTCCGTACCAAGCGGCAGTCGTGCCACGAATCGCAGGACTAGAGCCCGTGCCATCGAAGGAAGCGCGCCTCGCAGCTGCTGAATCGGCAGAGGAGTTGGCGCGGTTCGACGCTGAGCAGTCCGCTAACAAGGAACTCGCCCCGTTAACCGCTGTCTTGTTGCGCAGCGAGTCGGCTTCGTCGTCGCAGATCGAGAACTTGACGTCAGGCGCGCGCCAAGTAGCCGTCGCAACGTTGGGTGAGAGCGCAACGAAGAACGCAGGCTTGATAGCCGCCAACGTGCACGCCATGGAGGCGGCCTTGGCGCTGTCTGAGACGCTTGACGCAGCAGCCATGATCGCGGTGCAAGAGGCTCTGCTAGGAGACCTAGCAGTACGAGCGTGGCGGAGCGAGCAGGTCTGGATCGGTGGGCACGGAGCCGGACCGCACATGGCCGATTTCGTGCCGCCGCACCCAGACCGCGTTGCAGATGCGATGAGCGACCTGGTGGCGTTCATGGCGCGAGACGACCTGCCCGTCATCGTCCAGGCCGCCGTTGCGCACGCTCAGTTCGAGACGATTCACCCGTTTCCTGACGGTAACGGCCGAACGGGCAGAGCACTCCTGCACGCGCTGCTGAAAGGCCGCGGTTTGGTCAGGTCAGTAACGGTGCCCGTGTCCGCCGGCCTCCTGACGGATACGCGTGGTTACTTCGCGGCGTTAGACGCCTACCGCCGCGGAGACCTAGACGCGATCGTCTTCGCCCTCAGCGATGCCGTCTTTGCTGCCACGAGCAACGGAAGGTGGTTGCTGGGCGAGCTCGTGACCATGCGCGCTAACTGGACCGAACGACTAGTGGCGCGGAGGGACTCCGTTGCCTGGCGGTTACTCGACGCCTTACCGAGTCAACCGGTGGTCAACTCGGCATTCGTCGAGCGGGACTTCGGCGTGTCGGCCGTAGCTGCGCTTAGGGCGCTTGGCCAACTCGAGGAGGCAAGCATCCTTCGCGAGTTCACTGGCAAGGCGCGCTCGCGCATGTGGGTCGCCAACGAAGTCACAGGCGTTCTAGACGACTTCGCTGCGCGGGCGGGGCGCAGGGTCTCGGCAGGCTAGTCCGACCAGACCTAACCTGAGTCAAGGCACGGCGCCAGCCGAGATGAGATGCTGGCCTGCATGTCACTCTCGCGTCACGACCTCAGCGCCTGCTTCGTCCCGGACAGCTCCGGCCCGAGCAAGCGCTTTCTAGTCAAGGAACCCGGCCTCACCATGCTCTACCTGACCATGGAGTCGGGTCAGGGCATGCCGCTGCACAACCACCCTGGTTGCAACGTCACCATCCAGGGCATGGTCGGTGAAGCCACCGTGTTCCTCGACGGCGTACCTCACCCGCTCAAGGAGAACGAACTCGTCAGCTTCTCCGGTGAACTCATGGTCAGCCCGAGGAACGACTCGACCGCGGCAGCTGCCGTGCTCATCACCCTGGCGGCGGTAGCCAGCCCCGCCGCCTGAGTTCAGCCGCGGTCCTGATTGCGCCGCGGCAGCATGACGCCGGCTAGCACCACCACCGTAGACGCCGAGCTGACGGACACGGCAACGATCGCCGCCAACCGGATGATGATGCGCTCCGTCGGCTCCACGATCTCCGTTAGCGGCGCCACCAGCACGAGGGCGGACGCGAGCATGAGGCCCACGAGCGAGATGCTTAGCACCATGCGCCGGAAGCCGTGCTCGAAACCGCGCTCCACAGACGCTAGGCGGTGCGAGAGCGAGCTGGCGTCAAGCTGCAGCGCCGTGCGGCCCTGCTCGAAGTCTTCGAGGATGTTGAAGGCGGCGCTCACCAAGTTCGGCAAGCGCCCCAACCCCTCGCGCGTGATCGGGCCCACGACTTCGGGCACGAACTTGCGCGGGTCGAGGCGCTTGATAACGAGGTCGCGCATGGTGCGGTAAGCGATGTCGACGACCTCGTCGGCGCCCTCGTCGCCCATGAGGCTGCGCATCACGGCCTCGCCCTGCCCCATGGACTTGAAGGCCAAGGTGAACTCGCGCCGCAGCCGCAGGCCGCTGCGCATGAGCAAGGTCATCAGCTCGCCGAGCAGCTCGCCGACGTCGGGGTCGGCTTTGCGTAGCACGAGGTGACGGTTCAGCAGGCGGCGCACGTCGCGTTCCAGTGCCGGTCGGTCGACCTGCGGGTGCGGTTGGCACAGGGCGAGGAGAACTTGCGCCGTCGGCCCGGCAGCGCGGTCGTGCAGCGCCCAGATGAGCTGGGCGAGGCGCACGCGGTCCGCGCGCGAGAGCTGGCCCACCTGGCCCATGTCGAGGAACACGATCTGGCGTCGCTGGCGGTCGTACCAGACGTTGCCGCCGTGCAAGTCGGCGTGGAAGAACCCGTCGATCACGACCTGCTGCAGGAGCACCTGAAAGAAGCGCAGCGCCAGCGCGCGCCGGCCACGCTCGCTAAGGCCAAGCGCGTCCACGTCGGTGATCTTCACGCCCGTGACGCGTTCCAGAGTGAGGATGCGCGGCCCAGACCAGTCTGGGAAGACGGCGGGCACGTGCACGAACGGAAACTCAAGCATGTTGTGCTTGAGTTGCTCGGCCTGGTAGGCCTCGTTGTCGAAATCCAGCTCCGCCACGACCATGTCGGCGAACTCGTCGAACAGCGGCGACAGACCCAAGCGCCGCAGGCGAGCGAGGCGCGCCTCCAGGGTGGCTATCAGGTCGCGCAGCACGTTCAGGTCGCTGCGCACGAGCAGGTCGATGTTGGGGCGCTGGACCTTGACTACTACTGGAGTGCCGTCCGGAAGCGTCGCCGCGTGCACCTGGCCCATGGAGGCGGCGGCCAATGGCACGGGGTCGAAGCTCGCGAACGCCTTGCTGAGGGGCTGCTTCAACTCGCGCTCCACGAGGGCGGACGCCTCGGCGAAGGTGAACGGCCGCACGTGGTCTTGGAGTTGCTCTAGCTCCTCGCGCCACGTCCCCGGCAGGACCTCGATGCGCGCCGCCACCAACTGCCCGAACTTCACGAACGTCGGCCCCAGCTCCTGAAGCATGAGGCGCAGCTTGACGGCCGGGTTCTCCTCCACCAGTCGCGGCCGCACGCGGTAGAGGGCGCGCTTCATGAAGTTGCGCACGGGTGCGAGGAACGTGAAACCGAGGGCGATGTCGACGACGTACGAGCGCAAGATCGTGATGAGCTGCACGGTGCGCAGGCTCTCCGCGAAACGGTTGCGCTGCCGCCCCGGGAGGCGCTCCAGCCAACGCCAGTAAGCTGGCGAGGCGCGAGTTTCTCCCGGTAGGCGCGGGCTATCGAAGCCCACGATGGCGTCCATGGCCGACACCAGCACTCCCATCAACACGGCGCCGCCTGCCGCCGAGAGCAGGCGCTTGGTGGGGTCAGCCCACCCTTCCTGCGCTAAGTAGCTGAGGCCCAAGAAGATGAGAATGTCGACGAGGAGCGCCACCAGCCCGAGCGACCAGATGTAGAGACGGCCGGTGAAGAAGAGCATGATGGGCCGCACGAAGGAGTGCAGGATCCCGAACACCGTGCCCACGACCAAGTAGGCGAGGATCGGCGGCAAGGTGGCCGCCGGCGCCTCCGTGCCGCGAGCTAGGAGGCCAGGCACGACGTTGAGCACCACCGCAGCCGAGAGGGTGTAGACGAGCAGGCGCACCACGAAGTAGATCATCGGCGGCTCACGGTCATGCCCAATCTTGCCACCTTGGGATGGGGGAGGGGTCGGGTTAGGCCGCTAGTTCGTGCCGTCGGACCGCGATGGCGTCGGCTCGATCATCGTCATTCCGGCCACAGCGGCGCGGTCGAAAGTGGGCAACAGCTCGGCGGCCTCCTCTAGGCCGATGGTGCGTTCGATCAACCGTTGGGGCTGCAGCACGCCGCGCTCGATGAGATCGAGCATCTGCGGGTAATCGACGGTGGCCATGCCGTGGCTGCCGAGCAGGTCTAGTTCCCAGGCGATAGCTCGCGCCATAGGAACGCGCGGGTGCCCCTCAACAGGAGGTAGAAGCCCGACCTGAACGTGCCTGCCGCGCCGGCGCAGGCTCAAGATGGCGTCGGAGCAGGCCTGCTCGTTGCCCACGGCGTGTAGGAACCACGTATGATGTCGAGCCACTTCTGCACGTCGTTCTTGTGCTCGAACTTCGCGTCGTTGCCCCGACCCGCCGCGGAGAAGAACTCGTTAAGGTCGAACTCGTCGAACTCGCACGCACTGGCGGATACGTCTTGATAGGCCTGAAGATCTCCTGCTTGGGCACGCCGGCAAAGAGCGAGCCTTCTGCCGCAAGCGCCGACATTTGCGTCAGGTTGTCGTAGCGGAGATCGCGGCGTTGGAACCTGCCCTTGCCGAGGTAACCCCACTCCGCAAACGTAATTGCGCGGTCGTCGTTAGTGCGCAAGGTTAGCGCGTCGCCGTGCACCAGATTCACTTGCAGCACGTGGATCGCTGCTCGGTAGGCGTCGTCGGACGGCTTCAGCGCCAAGTATTCAGCGAAGATGTCGAGAAGGTTAGCCCGGCACTCGGCGATGTTGTCGGCCAGCATATGTCATCGGTTCCGGGGCTCAGGTAGAGGTGCTCGTGTGCCGCTGGCCGCCCAGCCGCCACAACGAATCCACCGGCGCCGCATAGAGCCCGTCGGCTGTGCGGATGGCGTGCTGGCCGAGGTATAGAATCACGCCGGTTGCGAAACGTCCAGGCAAGGCGTTGCGGAACTCCCTCAACGACCTGAACGACGCATCGGTGATGCGCCCAGTGGCCTTCACCTCTATCCCGGCCACCCGGCCGTCGTCGCGTTCGACAACTACATCGACCTCAGCGTTGTCGTGGGTGCGCCAGTGACCCAGCGTCAAGGGCTCGTCGAGCCAAGCGGAGTGCCTGAAAAGCTCGCCTACCACGAAGGTTTCTAGGAGGTGCCCGAACTCGGTGACGGCGGAGGGATCGCGCGCAGCTAGTTTCGCTTCGGAGAGTAGCAATAGACGCGCAGCAACTCCAGAGTCGAGAACGTGCAGTTTTGGGCTCTTAGTTGACCTGGAAGTCAGCGTTTTTCCCCAGGCAGGCAGGCGGTAAAGCAGAAAGAGGGCCTCGAGTACCTTTAGATACTCCCCGGCGGTGTTCTTATCGAGCCCAACGGCTTCTGCGGCGTTAGCGATGTTCAGTACCTGGGCGGTTTGCGCCGCCAAGCGGTGGAGGAGGCGGGTTAGGCGGTCGGTCCGGGCGATCTGCCTGAGTTCGATTGCGTCGCGCTCAAGAGTGAGGCTGACGTAATCATCAAACCAGCGGTTGCGAGCCGCGGCCGAGGACACGGATAGGGCTAGCGGGAACCCGCCCCTTACTAGCCGCCGAGCGTAATCCTCCCGCGAAGTTGGCGAGGTAGGCGCCGCCCTTAGGTCTTCTGGGGCCTCGAAGAGAGTAGTGATGATGTTGGTGCCAGTCCGTTCAAGCTCCGCTTGCGCCAAAGGGTACAAAGTCAGAATGTGCAGCCTGCCGGTCAGTGCTTGTGCCACCTGAGGCAGCGCGTAGAAGCTAGCAGATCCGGTGAGGGCAAACTGCCCGGGCTGGCTGGACCGGTTTAGTTCAGCCTTGATGGCGTCAAGGATAATCGGGGCCTTCTGGTACTCGTCTACCAGCACGGGCCGGGCGCCAGCGGCGAAGAACTCGGGGTCCGCCGTCACTAGGTCGCGGGTAGCTGGGCTGTCGAGGTCGAATATTGGGACGCCAGCTTTGCTGGCAAGACTATGCAGAAGGGTAGTTTTTCCAACGGTCCTGGGGCCTTGGATGATGACCGTTGGGTACTCGGCCATGCGCTGGGTTAGTACAGATGTCAGCCCGCGTGGGTACTGTGCGTTGGCGCCGTCCACTCCGGCACCATAACATCTCACCTCACAATCCGAACTATCGGATCCTAACAATCCGAAAAGCTTGATCCTCACAATCCGAAGGGTCAAATCCTCACAATCCGAAACTAGAGCCTGCGGTAAAGACCAGCTAAATCAAGCGATTGCTCAAGAGGCACTTGCACAAAACCGGCACGCCGTTGCGAGGTGCCACTAAACGAAGTCGGCTTCGGCGCTGTCGTACCTAGCCCCGTGGCCCAGCGAACCAATCACGGTGCCGCAACGAAGGTTGTATACATCGTCCCCGAACTTGCGGCGAAAATGGGGGCGATGTGTACAGCTGCTTAGCGCTGTCACCCCGAACCGCGGCCAGCGCCTGCCTTGCTTGGCGCCTTGAAACTTACTCACTTGCCACCTCATCCTAACGGCGGATGTGCCGCCGCCCACTCAGCGCCTAACCTACTAGCCAAGGAGGCCAACGTGGACGCGAACGAAAACAACCAAGGGGCCGAGCAGCACAACAGTAACTCCAGCACGCACACCAAGTCCGGCCGCACCACCACCGAGGAGTTCAGGCTCTCGGGCGAGGCCGTGGTTTCCAAGGTCAAGGAACTCGTGCGCGAGGGCAACGTGCGCCGCATCGCGATCAAGAACGACGACGGCAAGACCCTCATCGAGATCCCCCTGACCCTCGGCGTGATCGGCACGGTGCTCCTGCCAGTGTGGGCTGCCGTCGGCGCCATCGCCGCCATGGTCGCCAACCTCACCATCACGGTTGACCGCGTCGTCAAAGACGACGATCAGTCGCACGTCTGAAGCGCGACTGGCGCGCATCGCGTTCGCCTCGCCCACCAAGAGCCAACCGGCCGGTAGGTGAGGCGAACGCCGTTGGGGTCGTTATAACGGTGTAAGAGGGCCTAGGTAAGCTGGCCTAGATGGAGTCATGGCTGCTCGACGACCTGACGGGGGCACGCACCAGGGCGCACTTAGCGCCCGCCCTGGAGGCGCTGGCGCGGAACCGCCAGGAAACGGCTGAACACTACGCGCTCGCCGTGATAGACGTAGACCACCTCAAGTCACTTAACGACGTCTACGGCCACGCGACGGGCGACGCCGCCCTACGCGCGGTGGCCGAGCGCACCCTCAAGGGCCTGCGCGGCAACGACCAGCTCTACCGCTTCGGTGGCGACGAGTTCGTAGTCCTGCTTCCTGACACGAACCGCGCGGAGGCGGAGGCCATCTTGCGCCGGGTGCACGACCAAGTCACCTCCAACCCCGTCGAGGGCGCGGTGTGGGTGTCGATCAGCGCCAGCGTTGGCGTGGCTGCCACCGACGAGGACGACGACCGCGACCTGTTCGAGCGCGCAGACGAACGCGTGCGCCTCGCCAAACGCGGTGGGCGCAGTTCCGTCATGGCTCATGACCGCAGCGAGCAGCAGCATTCCAAGACCCTGCAGGAGGTGAGGTTGGAGGGGCGCGACGCGCACCTCGCCGCCGCCACCGCGTTCCTGGCGGCAACTGGCGCGAACGTGCTGCGCGTCAACGCCGCCCCCGGCGCGGGCGTGACGCGTTTCCTAGCGGAGGTCGCGGTGCGCGCCCGTCAAGCTGGCCGCGTCGTCAGGCAGCTAACGGCGCAGGAGACTCGTAGGGGCCTTCACCTGTGGGCGCTCGGGGCTGTTTACGCGGGCGACGTCGAGGGTGAGCCCGTCGAGCACGACTTGCGCACCCTCCTCCGCAACGACGCGGACGCCCACGGCCTCGTCGTGTTGCTGACGGGCGGCGATCGCCTCGACCCGGGCAGCGCTGAACTCCTCGCCGAGCGCCTTCAACAGGGCGGCACGCAGGTCGTCGAGGTCGTGATGGACGGCGCAGGCGGCGCGTTCGCAGCCGACCAGCAAGTCGTACTCGACCCATTGACGCCTGCCCAGGTTGGTGCCTGGTTGAGCGCCGCGCTCGGAGGCCCGCTAGCGCGCGAGGTGGCCGACGAACTCGCTGCCAGCGGCGGCGGACTGCCAGGCCCCACTTCACGACTGACGCTGAAGCTCGTGGAGGACGGCGTGCTGAAGCGCAGAGGCGGCGCCTGGAGCGCGGACGTTGGCGCGGTGAAGCGCAGCATCGCCGGGGCCCTTGAACAGCGCTCGCGGCCGCCCGTTGTGCTGCCGACTTGGGAGCGGCCACTCGTTGGGCGCCGCGCCTGGCTTGAGGCGGCCGCCGCAGTCGTACGCGAACGCCAACTCGTTGTCCTTGTCGGAGCGGGCGGCACAGGCAAGTCGCGCTTGGCCGCCCAGCTCGCCCTCGAACTAGCCCACGCACAAGATGGCGGAGCCGACGACGGCACTTACTGGGTCGACTTGCGCAACCTGAGTTCGGCCGCCTCCCTGCCCGGTCTTGTCGCCGAGGCCCTCGGCTTCGACCGCGTTGACGACGTCGACGCCTTAGTCGAGCGCTTGGGAGCCAGGCGCGTGCGGGTAGTGCTAGACAACGCCGACGCCGGTGCCGAGCAGGCTGGCGTGCTGACGGGTCTGTTGCGGCGAGCACCTGGCCTGCGGCTGCTTGTCACGGCCCGCATGCCCCTACGCTTGGAGCGCGAACGCGTGCTGGTCGTACCGGAGCTAAGCGCGGAGGCGGCGCGTGAACTCTTCCGCCAAGGCATGCAGCGCGTGGGCGCCGCCGAGGACGTCGACGACGACGAGCTGGACGAAGTGCTCACGCGCGTCGGCCGCGAGCCGTTGGCGTTGGAGTTGGCCGCGGCCTGGACGCGCATCCTCGCCCTGCATGAGCTGATCGAACAACTCGATCGCCAACCCGAGTCACTGATGGCCGTGCCAGGGTCGCAGCCCCTGACCACACGCTTCATCGAGGTCGCGCGGCAACTCATGAGCGCCGAGGAGCAAGAAGCCCTCGGGACCCTCGCCCTGATCCGCGGCGGGTTCAGGGCTGAGGAGGGGCGCGCGGCAAGCAGCGCCTCACCGTTCTTCCTCCTCGCGCTCCTCGAACGCTCACTGCTAAGGCGCGAAGGTGAGCGCTACACCGTCCACGAGTCCGTCGCCGAGCGCTTCCGTGACGCCCTGCTCGACGCGCCCGCCGCGAATGGCCGCGTGGCGAGGGCGTACTCCGACCTTGCGCGGCAACTGAACGAGCTGCCCGTCCACGAACGCAGCGAGCACGGCTTCAAGGTGGCCGACGCGGAACGCGCCAACCTAGAGGTCGCGCTCCGTTGGCTGGCAAGTAGTGGCGACGGGCCAGCGCTCTGGCACCTCGTGAAGTTCATGCGCGGCTACCTCGACGTGCGCGGCCGCGCACGCCAAGGGCTCGAGCTCTTCCGCGCGGTAGACGCTGCCATCTCCGAACATGCCGACCTCGAGTTGCGCGCTTGGGTGAGGGAGTCAGTTGGTTTGTTCCACTGGCAAAGGGGTGAGAACAAGGCGGCCGCTGCGCGCGTCGCGGAAGCGCTCGAGATGCTCGCTGCTCTAGGGCCGAACGAAACGCACGCGCTGGCGTTGAACACAGCGGGCATCGTGGCTGGCTCGGTGGGCGGAGACGACGGCGATAGCGCTGCCCTGGCGCACTTTGCGGCGTCCGCCAGCATGCGCGCGGAGTTGGGCGATCACCTGGGCGAGGCCCAGGCACGCGGCAACATGGCGCTCGTGCTTGCCTCGAAGCAGCGGCACGAGGAGGCGTTCGCGGCGCTGCAGGAAGCGCGCGCCAACTACGCGGCAGTCAAGCATTACAGCGGCCTAGCCCTCACGTTGGCGAGCCTCGCCCAAGTGGCAACCAAAGGCGAGCTCTTGCCGCCAGGCGGGGCGCTTGACTTGGCGCGCGAGTGCGTCTCGCTGAGCGAACGCATCGGTTACGCGTACGGCGCGCGCCTTGGCGCAGCCAACATGGGCGACATCCTCACGGACAGCGGTAGGAGCGCCGAGGCGGCGGCGGCTTACGAGCGCGCCAGCCATTGGGCGCGTATCGAGGACCGCCCGGAACTCGAGAGCGCTTTCCTTAGGAAGATGGAGGAGGCGCTGAGCGCGGCGGAGGCCAAGTACGCACGCGACCCACAGGGCGCGGTGTACAGCCTCTAGCCAGGCACGGCCACCAGCGCCGCCACTGCGGCCGCCTGCAGCACGTCCGCCACGAGGTCATCCGCCGCCTCGATGCCGACTGACAACCGCACGAGCCCGTCGGTAACGCCCTCGGCCTCCAACATCTCGCGGGGGAGGAGCTGGTGCGTGGTTGACGCCGGGTGGCAGGCGAGCGACGCCACGTCGCCTAACGAGACTGCGTGGTCGAAGAGGCGCAGCGCTTCGAGGAAAGCCGCTGCTGCCGGCAGCCCGCCATCGAGTTCAAGTGACACCATGCCGCCGAAGCCGCTCATCTGGCTGGCCGCCAATGCATGGCCTGCATGCTCGGGGAAGCCAGGGTAGTGGACCTTGGCAACGCCAGGCTGGCCGCGCAGCGCGTGCGCTACGGCGCTGGCGTTGGCGCAGTGCGCCTCCATGCGCAGGTGGAGCGTGCGCACGCCGCGCAGGAGGAGGTAAGCAGCATGCGGGTCGAGGCTGGCGCCGAGGTGCCGCAGGCCCTCCATGCGGACCTCGTGCAGCAGGTCGGCTGGGCCGGCGACGACGCCAGCCAAGAGGTCGCCGTGACCGCTCAAGTACTTGGTGGCCGAGTGCAGCACGATGCTGATGCCGAACTCGCTTGGCCTACTCAGGTATGGCGTTGCGAAGGTGTTGTCTGCCACGCTGATGATCCCGTGCTCCCGCGCCACCCTGCCAACTAGGGCGAGGTCATGTATGCGCAGGTCGGGGTTGGTTGGCGACTCCACGTAGATCATGCGCGTGCGCGGCCCCACGGCCGCTGGGAGTTCCGCCTCGTTCACGGCCCGCCCCGTGACCCCGAAGCGCGGCAGCAGGTCCTCGAGCAGGCCCCGCGTGCCGCCGTAAAGCGGTCCTAGGATCAGCACCTCGTCGCCCTGCCGCAGGAGGCTGAGGAACACGGCCGCGATGCCGCCCATGCCCGACGCGAAAGCCACGGCCTCCTCGGTGCCTTCGAGGGCGGCGATCTTCTCCTCGACGGCCCTGACGGTCGGGTTGCCGATGCGCGAGTAGACGTTGCCGCTAGCCGCGCCAGCGAAGAGGTCAGCCCCGCGCGCCATGCTGCCAAGCACGAACGTGCTCGTCTGGTAGATGGGTGTGGCGTGCGCGAGGGTCTCCGGGTCGTGCTGCT
>CALCHY010000155.1 GCA_937907415.1 uncultured Trueperaceae bacterium | reverse complement strand
TCCGCGGAAGCCGGCCCCGTCACGCTGTCCTTCGACGCCGAGGCGGCCTACGCCGACGCGCTCAGCTTCTCGGGCGGCGCGACGGCCGCCGTCGACATAATCGATCTAGGCGACAGGCAACTCGGTATTCAGGTCGGATTCGAGGGCCGCTCCGCCGTCGGCGGGTCCTCGGCTCTGAGCGTCGACCTCGGCGTGCGCTACGCGTTCGGAGGCAACAGGTGACGTCTACTTCGCGAACTCTCCTCATCAGCCTGGTTCTGCTCGTCGCAGGCACCGCGGCCTCCCAACCGGCCGAGTGGCTCGCGGACGTCCATCTGAACGTGCTCACGCCCGAGGTCGCGCTGCTGGAAGACGCCGTCGTCGAGGTGAGCAACCCACCAGGCCTCGACTTCGACCTGACGCTGGACTGGGGCGACGGTGTCACCGACACCGTCGACCGCTTTGGCGCGGCCGTGCAGACCTTCACACACGCCTACGCCACTCGGGGCGTGAAGCTCCTGGAGGTCTACCAGTACGACTCGTTCGCGGACGTGCGCTGGCACGCGGACTCCGGCGTCATCCTGGTCGGCTCGACTGCCGAACTAAGCGTGTTCCCGACGATCGCCGACGTCGGCGAGACCGTGACGGCCGAGGTCACCAGCGGTGAAGAAGGCGGTCGGATCGACTGGGGGGACGGCGCCTTCGACCTGCTGGCCGGCGGCGCCGAGGAGTTGCAGCACACCTACCAGTCTGCCGGAGTCTACGTCGTGCAGCTACGCAGTGCGAGCGGCGCCGTCCAGGCGAGCGCCACCGTGTCGGTCACCGCCACGCCGCTGACCTTCGACCTGCCTGACAGCGCCGTCGTCGGGGAGGACCTGGTAGCTGTCATCGAGGGCCTGGCGGGCAACGCGCCGCAGGGCGCCATGATCACCTGGGGTGACGGGTCGCTGGACGCCCTCACAGGCGACGGCGCCACCCCGCACACCTACCTGCGCCCCGGCGTCTACGCCGTGCGCTTGGAGACGCTGCCGTCGCAAACGTTGCTGGCAGCGAGCGACGTCAGCGTCACCGCCACCGGTGCGCTCGATCTGCCAGCTGAAGCAGTACTCTTCGAGGCCACCGTCATCTCGGCCGTCGACCTGGCGCCCGGCCTCGCCTACGAGGTGGCTTTCGGGGACGGCGCCAGTGAAGTCGCGTTCGCAGACCTCGGGGGCGAACTGAGCATCAGCCACGAGTACCTTGCGCCGCAGCTGCGCTTCGACGTCACGCTGCAACTGGTCGAGGGTGGCCAGCGAACGCAACTCGACTTCGGCAGGCTCGACAGCGCGCTGCCGGCACCGCTCGAAACCCTGGCCATCGCAGGCGCCGCGCGGCCCGCCGACAGCACGTTTGACGTATCCGCCGTCGCTGAAGGGCTACTGCCTGGCGTCTCCTACGTGATCACCAGCCCGCAGCTCGGCCAGCTGCCGGTGGTCAAGTCCTCGCAGACGAGCGGGGCGGCCGACTTCGAGACCCAGGTCGAGGGCGAGGTGGAGTTGACCCTCGAGGCGCTGCTCAGCGTCGCAGGCGGCGGCTGGGTGAGCGTGCCGCGCACCGTGGCGACTTACACCACCGCCTGGCCGCGCGGTTCCGAAGCGCTGACCATCCAGGCCGACCTGTGGCCCGTCTTGAACACCGATGTCGTGACCGTGGTGGCCGCTGGCTTGGTGAGCGGCTACGGCTATGACCTCGTCATCAACGACCGTACCGACGCACCCTACCGGCTGTCGCCTGCCGAGGTCGCCGCGCTCGAGGAGCCGGGCACCTGGCGCGTCGAGGTGCCCATCGAGGTCTTCGGACCCGACGTCACCTTCGACCTGTACGCCCGCCTGCCAGCATTGGGTCAGCCGCTTGGCGCGGCCGAGCTGCGCGCCAGCCTAGCATTGAACGCCACCGTGCCAGGCGGCTCGCTGGCGCTCCCTGACCCGGTGGTGCCGTACCTGGTGCCGTCGCCGGTGTTCGTCCGCGACCTCACGCCGGGCCTCCCCTACCGGGTCGAGTTCCCCAACGACCGCATCGAGCGCTTCACGGCGCCCGAAAGCGGCGAGCTCGACTTCGAGTACGCCTTCGGCGACGCGAGCGGCGACGTCGAGCTCTACGCCGACCGCCCCGGCGCCGACCTGCAACCGGTCGCCACCATCGCTCCCGGCGGCATCACGTTCGTGGGCCGGCTCGGCTACACCTACGACGTCGCCACCTACCTCGAGACAGGAGAGGTGACGATCCTGGTGCGCGGCGTCGCGCCCGGCTTCGAGTACACGGTTCGGTTCGGCGAGGTCCTTGCCGGCACCGGCACCGCCGACGAGAACGGTCGGCTCGACCTGAGCGTCATCGAGCCGACCCAAGAGGTTCAGCTCTACATGCACGTGTTCGACCAGGAGACGTTCGTAACGCAGAGCCGCATCGACGACCTGCCGCCCAGGGAACTGAGCTTCCACGGTTTCGACGGTTGGAAGGTGCGCGTGACTAACCTAGAGGTCGGCGAGTCCGAGCCGGTGGAGGGCGAGGAGATGCCGCGCCCGCCCGTCTCGCGCGACGACCTCACCGGCACCGGCATCCTCGAGAACTTCGTCGCCGGCGGCCGGCTGCAGGAGAGCGTGCCTGTCACCTTCGAGCACGTCGGCGCCTTCTACGGAGGGACGGTGCGCGTAGGCAACGCTCGCCTCGTCGAGCCGCTGGAACTGGCGCTGCCGCAGGCGGTGCGCGGTACCGCCGTGACGCTCACCGAGCTGACGCTCGGGCCGGCGTCGGAACGCCCGGTGATCCGCGGGACTGCGACGCTGCCCAACGGCTCGAGCGGCTCCTTCGACAGCGTCCTGCAACCGCGCGGCGCGCCCGGCGAGGGCTTCATCGCGATGCTGAGTGGCATCGCTCCCACGCCGATCGGCACGACCGGCTGGAGCTTCGCGCCGGGACCCCGGTTCGGAGCGGCCGTCTTGGACCTGAGCACCCAGACCGACTACAACTTCGTCGGCGAGAGCGGCGAGTCCGCGTTGGTCGAAGCCTACAGCGCGTACCAGGAGGTCGGTAGGACACCACCGCTCGACGCCGTCGGCGGGTGGGTCGGTCTCCTCTACCCCAACGCCGAGTTGCGCATGCCAGCGGGCGGCGACAGCTATACCGCGTTCGAAACGCACATCGCCTGGACTTCGGGGGGCACCACCGCCAACGCCAGCGTGCCGCTCGGTCAGGACGGCAAGCTCCACATCGGCGGCTGGGACTTCACCGACGTCACCGGCCTGGAGTTGGTCGTCGTCGACGATCAGATCGTCAGCTTCACGCCCCCCAGCGGCACCGTCAGGCTGGCCTGGTTCGGCAAGGACGTGCCTGTCTCGTTCTCCCCAAACGCGACGGCTGTCGGCGGATGGGCGGTGCGCACGTTGGCGCCGGTCGCCACCGATTACGGCAGCACGGCGGTGGTCGGCGGCGTCGGCACCTTCCTCAGGTCGACGAACAACACCATCGTCCTGCGCTTCTCCAACGCCCTGTGGGCGCTCGACGGCGACCTGGCCTCCGACCCGGCGACCATCGACACCTCGGCAGGCGACGCGCTGATCGCCTCGCTACCGCAGCTGGGCGAGACCACCGATGAGCTGGCGCAGTCCTACGAGGACGCCGTCGCGACGTCGGAGACGGTCCTCAATCTCTACCGGCTGCAGCTGCTGCTCAAGGACCTCACGCTCTACGGCGACGGCTCGGTCGACCTGAACCACACGCAGTGGCGCACCCTCGCCAAGGTGCCCGCCCTCGACATGTTCGGCTTCCCGTACCTCGGGGCCGGTGCCGAGATCGGCGTCAGGCGTGAGGGCGGCAAGTACGCCATCGGTCTGCGCGGCGAGCTCAAGCTCGGCGACGTCGTCCAGGCCAACGCGGCGCCCTCCTGGTACGTGCACTCGGACGGCACCGAAGAGCGCTGGGAGTTCGAGGGCGTCGGCGTGAAGTACGGCGACTACGAGGACTCGCCGGTGCAGTTCTCGGTGGTAGTTGGCGGCGTCATCGACCTGCAGCGTCTGGCGTTGTCGTTCACCGGAGCAGGCTCGCTGACGGTCGGGGAGAAGCTCAGCGTGGAGGCCCTCGCGCTCTTCGGCGTGATGGAACAAGACGGCCCTCTGCCTGACTTCTTCTGGTTCGTCAGCGCCGGGGTCGACCTCGCCAACATGAACCGGCCGATCAACGTAAGCGTCCAGGGCGTGGACGTGCTCGCCTTCTACGCTTTCCGCGGCGGCATCGCCTCGAAGCTGCGCATCGACGTAGGCGGTGGCGACTGCCGCGTCGACGACGGCAACGTGCCCGAACTGGTTCTCCCGAGCATCGCCACCAACGCCCTCGAGTGTTACGACCCCGACTTACCCGTCTCCTTCCTGGGCGGCACGGTCATCGGCTCGCCGGTGCAGGGCGGCGCCGGTTCCGCTGCCTACGGCATCATCTGGCATCTCGACGCCAACCTCGTCGTCAACCTCGGCAAAGGCGGCGACCTTCAGATCGCCGGCCAAGGCTGGATAGGCAAGAACCTGGACGACGGTTATCGCCAGCGCGGCATCGAGCAGCCGCAACTCGCTGGCCGCGTGGTCATCAACAAGGATGGCATCGTCGGCTCCATGTGCGCCGGGCCCACTACGGCGACCTCGAGCGTTCTCGACTGCTCCGGCCTGGCCGAGGCGAAGATCGCCGTCGGCGGCCTGACCCTGGTCGAGATGAAGGGCGCCATGGGGCTGAGCGCTTCGTGGTCGACAGGTGAGTACTTCCTTGCCTTGGGAACCGTGGGTTCGCCGGTGCACATGTACGTGATCCCGAGCTTCTCCCAGGGCTACTTCATCCTCGGTTACATCAAGTCGCCCGGCATCCTCGCGAGCAACGTCGGGCTCCCTGCCGGCGGCCTCTGGGTCGGAGCCCAACGCGGCTTCGCTTGGGATTACTCGGACAGCGGCCGAGTGTGGCCGTGCGACTGGAGCGTCTACGCCAACGCGAGGTTCGGCTTCGGCGGCGCATTCGGCCTCCAGGTCGCGCCCAGCTTCGCGTTCGACGCGGCCATCACCGCCTACGCCAGCGCAGCTGCCGGTGGCCGCGTCTGCGGCAAGGGGCTCGACGTCAGCGCCTCGTTGACGGCCACCGGCCGCTTCAGGGCACCGAACCCGACCGAGTTCAGGGGTGACTTCTCGGTCAAGGTCAATCTCCCTGTGATCCCCGACATCGATGTAACGGTTCGCAACATTGGAGTGTCGATCAACTGATGATCAACCTCGTGAAACGTCACCGCGTAACGCTGGCCTCGACCCGTCTCGCCCTCGGGTTGGCCGCCCTAGCGCTGCAGTTGGCCGCCGCGCAACCGGCCGCGACCGTCATGCAGGGAGTGGCAACGATAAGCGAAGGGGCCAGCGTCTGGCTACGCTGGTCGCTCCCCGACGACCACTTCCCTGACGGCGGCTTCGTCGTGACGCGCAGCGTCACCGGCGCCGAAACCTTCTCCTGGGAGGTACCGTCGCCACTACCACGCGAGGAGTCGAGGATCGACGACGAGACCTACGAGGCCGCGACCTTCCTCTACTCATCCGAAATCGCCGCGGGGTCCGACGAAGACTTGGCGTTCCTGCGCGGCCTGTTCACGCTGCAGGCCACTGTCGATCCCGGCCTCGCCTTCGCGCTGGGGATCCTCGCGCACGATGAGGATGTCGTCAGCGGCACGCGTTACGACTACGAGGTCCGCACAGCAGCCGGCGCGCTGGTCGGCACGGCCAGCATCACCGCTGGCTCGACGCCTCCTCTACCGGCTCCTACCGGGCTCACCGCAACACCGACCCAAGCGGGCGTGGAGCTGATCTGGGACCGCGGCGCCGAGTCAGACCTGGTCTTCGCCTACCGCATAAGGGTCAGCGTCGACGGGCAGCCTGCCGCTGACCTCACCGACGATTGGTTCGCGCCGCCCGCTGCCGCTGAAGCGGGCTCCGAGGTCCCCTACTTCCTGGTCGACGAGGGCCGCGCGCCGGGTGAGAACATCGTCTACTCGGTAGTCGGCCGCGACCTGTTCGGGCGCGAGACGCCGACCTCGGCCGAGGTTGCCGTGCTCATCCCGGACCCGGAACCGCTGCCGCAGGCGCTGGTCATCGACGGCGTCAGCGGCGACCGCGACGTCACCTTGACTTGGTTGCTGGAGCCTGACGCGCGCATTACCGCCGTCGCCGTCTTCCGATCGGCATCGCTCGACGCCCCGCCGGTGATCGTCTCGCCGCTGCTCGCCCCGGAGACCACCAGTTGGACGGATACCGGCGCGTCGCTCGGGCTCGTGGGCGGCAAGGACTACTACTACGCCGTGGCAGCACTCGACGCCTCCGGCACGGGCACGCTCAGCCCCATCTGGGCGCAGCGGGTGGTGAACCCGCACGGCCCCGACGCAGCCACCGGCCTGAGCCTCGAGGCTAGCGAGACAGCCTTGCTGCTGAGCTGGACGGCGCCGCCGCAGTCAGATGTCGGCCACTACCAGGTCTACGCCGGACGGCCGGGCGCGCCGCTGGCGGGCATGACGCTGATCGGAGAGACCACGCTGACCAGCTTCGCGGCCCCGGTGCCTGCCAACACGCTGTTCGACATCGCCTACCGCGTGCGGGCCGTGAACACCAGTGACGTGGCCGGCGCGGCCTCCGAGGAGATAGCCGGCCGGCCGCTTGACCTCACGCCGCCATCCGCTCCATTGTGGGCCGAGGCGGTGGGAGTCGAGAGCGCCGTCGCGCTGACCTGGCTCCGCGACCTCGACCCCGACGTCGCCTACTTGAGGTTGCTGCGCCGCGCGGACGGAGGCGAGCCGGTCGTTTTGGCCGAGCGGCTCGAGCCGGCCGTCACCACTTTCCTCGATGATGACGTGGTGGCCGGCCTGGGATACGCGTACACCTTGGTGGCGGTCGACGCCAGCGGCAACGAGTCGGAGCCAAGCGTAGAGGCGCGAGCGGCAGCCTGGGACTTCGCGGCTCCGGACGCCGTGACCGGCCTGCGCGCGGTCGCGATGGACGACGGCGTGCACATCGAGTGGGAAGCGTCGGAAGGCAGCGGCAGGTACCTGGTGTCCAAGCTCCTGGGCGGCGCGTGGGTCGAGATCTCGGATCTCCTGAACGAACCGGGCTTCGTCGACACGCGGGGCCGTCCCGGCGACGGCTACCGTGTCGTCACCTACTCGGCAGCAGGACAACGGGGTGGAGAGGCGGAGGCAGAAGCGGTGGCGCGCTAGTACCTCCAACTCACGAGGTTCGGCTTGCGGGCCCCGGAAGGCAGATGCGGGTCCAAAGTCGGCTTGTGGACGACATCGAGGGCCAGTCGCACCACGCTTGATCCGGCGGTATGGGAACCATGGGCTGCGCCCGGTTGTCGCACCCTGACGCGCATATCCGAGATTGGCCGAGCCCCACCGGTCGCGTGCAGATGGGCTCGAGCAAGGACGACCTGGACTTCGAGCAGGAGATCACCGATGACTGGGTCGTGCTGGTACCCGCAGGCACGTGGCACAACATCGCCAATGTTGGTAGTGGGCCGCTGAAGATCTACTCCATCTACACGCCACCTGAGCATGCCCACGGCACGGTGCACGAGACCAAGGCCGAGGCGGACGCAGCCGCGCACCACCACTGAACGCCGACCGGCTCTACTCCTGGCTGTCCGCACGGACCGTGAAACCGAGCGGAGTCCGGATACGGCGCACAACGGCGTAAGCATCGTCGCCGCCTCGGCTTCTTCGTTATCGCCTAGGGAGTCGACTTTCAGCTGTCGGGTCGCGAAGCTGCCGCTAGGTGGGGCGGGCGCAAACCTCTGCCGTGCTGATTACTACGCTCCCGCTCCGTTCCGTCAATACCGTTGTTGAGGGCAACCATGCTCACGCTAGAGCGGCCCTCCCATGCGCGCCTGCGCGGCGCGCTGCTGCGGTGTCCACCACTCCTTGATGTAGGCGGTGACCGCCATTACCTGCTCGTCGCTCCAGTCGGCGCCGACCGCGGGCATCATTAAGCCGCCCTGGCGGATCGTGGCCGCAATCTGAGAGTCGGGATGGTGCCAGGCGTGCATGCTGCCGTTTAGAGCGGGGACACCGGCGCGCGGATTGCCGGCGCCCGTGGCCCCGTGGCAGGTGGCGCAGTTCGCCTGAAACGCCTGCTCGCCGCGGGCGAGCTGCTCGGCCGAGTAGGTGGGGTAGCTGAGTGGTGCCGAACCGCCGTGGCCGATGCGGGCGTAGACGGCGAGCATCACAACGATGACGACGCCCGACGCTAGGGCGATAGTCGCTGGGCGCGGGCCGCGGCGCTTCTTGGGTTTACGGGGCAATGACTTCAACTTCCTTCGGTGGAATGACGGTCGCGGGGCCGGGAGGACGGGCCGCCCGCCCCTCGGCCTGCGTGACGATTACGTCGCGCGCCAGGTTGCGGAGTTTCGCGTGGGTGGCGCGCTCGAGGGCAAGCTTCGCCATGTCGATGGCGCCTTGGTGATAATCATCTGCGACAGGAAGGCCCCATCGGGGTCGGCTCCTCGAGGTCACGATTGACTATGGGTAATTCACGACAACTGGCGCTTCATCTTCTCGAACTCCTCCTCGCCAATCTCGCCCCGCGCGTAACGCTCACGCACAATCCGCAATGCATCATCCGGTCTGGGTGCCTTCTGCCCGCCATCGCGGAGCGTGCGGGAGATGTCTAACGTGCGCCACAGCCAAATCACCGCCAGCGCCATCAGGATCCAAAGAAGTATCATGCCGACCCAACCGAAGCCACCCATGTGACCGTAACCCCAGGAGCCCATCATGGCTAACCTCCTTCGCCAATTACAGCGTAGGCTCCCTCTGTGAAGCGCACATTAAGAACGGGGACGGTCCTCAAGTAGCCGGAGGTCGAGTGAATGGCCGATAACGGCCGCGCGGCTGACGCCGGGCCCGTTCCGCCAACGCGGGGCGACGCTGCGGAGTTGCCTGCCGACGATGCTTGACGTAAGAAGCGTACGTGGCGAGCTCCTCCATGGTGGCTCTCGGGACGCTGGGTTGGGCGACGAAGTCGAACTGATCCAAGGTCTTCTTGGCGGGAATGCCGCTGAGCTTGAGGTTGGCCGCCACCCTGCGTTCGAAGCGGGCTGTGAGCTCGGTGGTGAAGAGCTGATCCAGCAGCCAGGTGGGGCTGCGTTCCTCGCGGGCGGTTTTCTCAAGTAACCGGTCGAGTTCACTCAGTGCGGCGCTCATGCCGAGGCTCTCGAACTGTTCTCTGACGCGTTCGTAGTGCGCGGCTTCGCTCATGCGCTCTCCAGCAGGCGTTCGTACTCGGCCAGGGAGCGCGTCTGCACCACCGGCGCGGCGGCGTAGGTGAATTGCTCGGAGTCAGCTTGCAGCTGCCGGAACGCGCGGCGAGGCTGCTGCGGCCGACTAGCGGCGCGGGCCGCCGCCTTGATGGCGTCCTTGTGCTCCGGTAGCGTGACGTGGGCGCCAGCCGCCACCAGGCGGTGCCGGGCGATCACGACGCCGCCCAGGATCACCTCGAACTCCTGCCCGGGCGTGAGGTACTGGATGCGCACGTGCACCATGGGCCCTACTACTGTGGGCGGCACGCTGTAGGCGCTGCTGGCGAGGCGCACGTGACTATCACTCTGCACCTACAGCATGGGCACACCGGCCTCCCGGCCGCTAACGGCGATTCTTGCGTAGGTGACGGCCTTACTCATGACCATATGTGGCTAGGGACTGTCGAACGCCAGTCAGGCAGGCGTTCGGGTGAACGTGAACTTGCCCGCTAGCTCGTATTTCTGGCTGCACGCTTTGAGCGTGAACAGGTAGTTGCCCGTCATCGAGTTGCCGTCCACCGCCCCGTTCAGAACCAACCCGCACCAACCCCAAGCGGTCGCCACTACCGTGTGTGGCGAGCAGGTTGATACGGATGGTGTTACCTGTCACGTGGCTGTCGACCACCAGAGCCAGGCTCTAGCCTTCGTGGGTAATCTCGACAGAGTTCGAGCAAACGTGGCTACCGGGCTCCACCTCGAAAGTCACGTGTATGGCGCCGGCCGTGCCCCGTCCCTTGGCCCTCGAGTTCGGGCGAAGCGGGCGGTTCGCTGCGTGCCGGCGCCCCTGCTACGGCTTGGTGATCATGGTTACGGTCCACTCGATCTGGGCCGCCCCCAGGATGTCCGCGTTGCGGAAATCTGCCAGCACCGGGTCGAGGCCGAGGTTGATCGTGGCATGGTAATCGGAGCCGTCACCGGGCGCCACCACTACGCCATGCACGACCCCCGGCGTAAGCTGCTGCCTGAACAGCTTTGCCCAGCCAATCGCCAAGTCTCTCGTCTCTGTACCGTACTGTGCTTGGTAAACCTCTACTGGCACTCCGTCAAGTTCGAAGACGCCACCTATGACGCACGAGAGGGTAGAAATGTCTACCACCAACGTGACAAGGCCAGGGGGGACCGTACCAGAGCCGATGACCGAGCGGAGGGTGCCGTTCCTGTCGGATGTTACAGAGGCTTCAACGGAGTAACTCACGTCCATCGGGTTGCCGGCCTCGGTAGTCGCGCGAAATAGCGCGCCAAGGTGGGAAGACGGGTTGTCAAGATCAAGCGGCAGGCGCGCCTGCGCCGTCCACTGGCGGCTCAACTTGCCCCTAGCTGCTCCGCCCAACACGGGGCCCTCCAACTGGTAGTTGAAGCTGAAGTCTAGGTCAACGGCAATGACGTCAGCCACCCAGGCGCACTCGTTGTCGCACCGCAAATCTTCACGCGCCGGGTCGTACACGGCGCTGCTGCCGCCTAGCAGCAGATTGAGGCGAGTCGCTTCGAGCACGAGGCCATAACTTGCTGCGGCCGGATCGATGCAGGGCTGGATAGCTTCCTCCCAGCACCGGTTCGCTCCGGAGCGTGTGGCGGCCTCCACCCGGTTCACCTCGCTGGCGAAGGAAGTACCCAATCCCACCAGCTCCACGGTTCGGACCCAACCGAGCACCTTACTCCCGTTGGCTTTCATGCTGGCGCAGTTGCCTGCGATTCCCGACAAGAGCGGCGAGATTGCCCGTTGAAAGGTGGTGTTGAGGATGGCTTCGAGTTTCCTTGCCAGTTCAGGGTCGCCTTCCTGACCCAGAAGCTCGGCAGTGCGCTCCTTGGCAAGCAGGTCACTTAGCAACTGCTCCTGCTGCGCCTCCCAGTCGCTGGGCATGAAGTCATTGGGCGAACCTTCAATCGTGTACGGTTCGACCTTGGTTCCGCTGAAGGCGCCGTGCAGGGAGAAGTGGAATAGGTTCAGCGTCACGCTGTCAGCGTTGTTTGAACGCGCAGGAGGCGCAAGATGGAACTGGCTGCCGTTACTGTTAGCCGCGAAGCCGATGGCGCTGACGGCGCCGTCACTGGCGGGCACGATCTCGAGGGTGGCTGCGTCGTAGAGCCGCAATCCGGCTGGTTCGAGGGCCACGCCATACATGCTTCCTGTCACAGGCGAGCCCGAGAGATCGACGAGCGGCGTCATCGTGATAGTGGTGGGGCTCAAGAGCGCCCTACCCGGGATGGTGAGCCGGAAAACGGCACCGTCGGCGCCGATTACCTCGAGCGCACCGCCGCCAACAGGTATGAGTGCGCTCACCGAGCGGGTTTCGTCCTGGGTTGCGCTCACTGTTAGTGGTTTCGGATCTGGGACCTCGATGGTGGGCTTGGGCGGAGGCGTAGACCCGCACGCAACCAGGAATGCCATTGCGACCATGTATGTGCCCAAACGAAGCTGCAGTTTACGCATAAGCTCTTCCTTCTGCCGCCTCGGTGCCCTTGGTTGGACGGGCGCGGCTCGGACAAATTGGTGGGCACATCCACTGATACAACCTGATCGGTTGACCTACTTTTCTACCTATGCGGCATGCCCAAAAGCCCATGAATTGAACAAACAGGAGTGTACCCTGACTCGTACCAGTGGCGGGTCGGTGACAGGCCGCTGGCGCCTCTGCGGGTCTAGAGTCCGCTCAGGGAAAGTATCTTCGACCCATTAGTCATCGGCGCCGCCATGGCGGGCAGCGCGGCCACGGCGTCGAAGGTGAGATGCGCGTCGACTGGGCTGAACTGATGGTCTTCAAGCTCACTTTCACCGAACCCGCTCCCCGACGCTTCGAGCAGCAACCTGATGGCTTAGCCTTCACGGAGCCGCTCACTTCACGGACCCGCCGCCGGAGTGCCCCTGCGACTGCGCCGTGGGCGGGGCCGCCCAGTTTGTTCTGAGCGGTCACCGCTATCCTGGGTTCATCCTGTGGCTCGACATCAACGTGTTCTGTGTGATCACCGTGCTCGCCCAGTTCAACTTCGTCCAGTCGTTGCAGAAACGGCGGGCCGACCGCCTGACCACCTCGCTGTCGGTGTCGCACCCTGTTGCGCCTATCCGAGATTGGCCGAGCCCCACCGGCCGCGTGCAGATGGGCTCCAGCAAGGACAACCTGGACTTCGACCGGGAGACTACCGATTACTGGGTCGTCAGCGCAGGCACCGCACGTCCCTGGGTGTTGTCAGCACTCGGCGCCCCACTAGGTCTCGTCGGGCTGCTGGTGCCCATCCGCGAGTCCGGCTCCCTAATACCGCAGGCGATGCTGGCGCAGCACTGGCCTGGATTGCCGGTCTGCCGGTTTGCGCCGGTGTGAGAGAGCTGGTCTCGGTAGCCGTTGACGAAGTTGGCCGTGGCGGGTTGCAGGAACCCGGCCGTAGCCAGGTAGGACTCTCGTAAGGATCGGGCCGCGCCCAAGGGCCAGCGGCCACGGAGCCCCCTCTTGGTAACAGCCTCCAGGACGCCCGCGGAGCCGCCGGAGATGACGTGAGCACGGAGTTTCGGGGGTGAGGTGCTATCGTTCCTTGTGTCGGAGTACCACTTCGAGCTGTACGTCGCGGGCAACGGACTCCGCTCTCGCGCAGCCATCGAGACCCTTACTGCCATGTGCGAGGAGCGTCTCGCCCGCCGCTATCAGCTGACGGTCATCGACGTGCTCGTCGATCCCGAACTCGCCGAGAGCGCCAAGATCCTCGCGACTCCCACGCTGCTCCGGCGTAAACCCGGTCCCCCCGTTCGCATAATCGGCGACCTGACATTGACCGCCAGCGTGCTGGTCAAATTGGGAGTGCCGCAAGCGGCTGCGCTGCCGAGCGTAGACACTCGGAAGGGCACGTGAGGTACCCGTGGCGATGACTGCGATGACCAAGGTCTTGACCGGCGTCCCTGGTCTTGACAGCATCACCAAGGGGGGCTTCCCGGCGGGTAGGGCGGTCATCGTCGCCGGGACCGCCGGCAGCGGGAAGACGGTCCTGGCCGCGCAGTTCCTTCGGGGCGGCATCGTGGCGGGTCAGCCGGGCGTGTTCGTGACCTGCGAAGAACCGATGGCGAGCATCCGCGAGAACGTCCGCGGATTCAGTTGGGATGTCAGCGACTGGGAGTCAGCAGGCATGTGGGCGTTCGTGGACGCCAGCCGCGCCCTCGAGGGCACCACGCTGCAAGCCGGCTCGTACGACCTCGCGGCCCTCCTGGCTCGCATCGAAGCGGCCGTCGAGCGGCTGGGCGCTAGCCGCGTAGTTATCGACTCGCTCGACGGCCTATTCGCCCAGTTCGACCAGGACGCGAACTTTAGGAACGAGTTGCACCGCGTGGTCACTCGCATGGCCGAGATCGGCGTCACCACCTTACTCACGACCGAGCGCGACAGCGATTACGGTCCGGTGTCACGCCGGGGCGTCGACGAGTTCGTCACGGACAACCTCATCCTGCTACGGAACGTCCTGACCGCCGAGAAGCGTCGGCGCACCATCGAGATCGTCAAGTTCCGCGGTACGGGCCACGGTACCGGAGAGTTCGGCTTCTCGGTCAACAACTCCGGCCTCAACGTCATCCCCCATCTGGACATAGAGGATGATCGCGTGCTGAGCGACGAGCGCATCAGCATCGGCAACGCTGAGCTCGATGCGATGGTCGACGGCGGCCTCTTCCGCGATTCGGTCGTGCTGATCTCCGGGGCTGCCGGCACCGGCAAGTCGCTGCTCATGTCGTCGTTCGTGGCGACCGGTGCACGCCTGGGCGAGCGCTGCCTGGTCTTCGCGTTCGAGGAGCGGCGGGAGCAGCTGTTCCGCAACGCTCGCGGTTGGGGATTCGACTTCGAGGCCATGGAGCGAGAGGGCCTGCTGAGGGTCGTCGCGGCCTATCCTGAGGTGGGAACGCTCGAGGAACACCTCGTGGCCATCTCGGCTCAGATCGAGGAGTTCCGTCCGACGCGGGTTGCGGTAGACAGCTTGTCCGCGCTCGAGCGCGTCGGCACCGTCGACGGCTTCCGCAAGTTCATCGTGAGCCTATCGGCCACCTTCAAGGACCGCGCGCTTACGGCCATGATGACTTCGACCACGCCCACCTTCCTTGGGGGAGCCTCGCACAGCGAGTCGCACCTGTCGACAGTCACGGACCTGATCATCCTGCTCCGGCACAGCGAGGTGGCGGGCTCGCTGCGCCGCGGGCTGGTCGTGCTCAAGATGCGCGGCTCACGGCACGACAAGGACGTCAGGGAATTCACCGTCGACTCACGTGGCATGCATATCGATCCCGTCTCGACCGCTTCACTCAGGCTCACGGCGGAACTGCCCCGGCTGGGCGCCCGCGGTGACGAGGATCACGAACCGGACGCCCACTGAGATGGACCGTCCGCCCACCCAGCCAGACCACGAACACCTCAAGGCGATATACGAATCCATGGTCGACGGCATCCTGATCGTCGACCTCAACGGCGTGATCGTCTGCGCCAACCCGGCTGCGGCCAGGATGCTCGCCGGGCCTACAGGCAGGCCGGAGGGCGAGGCCTTCGGTTTCCCCATCGCCGACAGGAACGCCGTTGTCATCGACCTGATCAACCAACTGCACGGGGTGCGGTCGGTGGAGATGCGGTTGGGATATATCGAGTGGCGCGGTGCACCGGCGCACCTCCTGAGCTTGCGCGACATCACGGAGCAGACGAGGCTGCTCGAGCAGCTCGAGCGCGCCGCGAGCTTCGATTTCGTAACGGGCCTGCCGAACCGGGCGCTGTTCAGCCAGCACCTGGACCACGCGCTCAAAGACTCCCGGCGTCACAACTCGACGGTTGGGCTGCTGTTCATCGACCTAGACGACTTCAAGCGCGTCAACGACGAGCACGGGCACGGCGTCGGAGACGCCCTCCTCAAGCTCGTGGGTGAACGGCTGGGGGAACTCCTCCGCGCGGTGGACAGTGTCGCGCGCCTTTCGGGTGACGAGTTCGCAGTGCTCCTCACGCACATCCAGCACCCGGACGAGGCCGAGATCGTCGCGGGCAAGATCGTGGCGAGCCTCGGCCAGCCGTTCGACATCGCCGGACGCGCGATCACCTCCGGAGCCAGTGTCGGTATTGCGTTATTCCCGCGCGATGCCGACGAAGCCGCTGCCCTGCTCAGGCGCGCGGACGACGCCATGTACGAAGCCAAGAAGCTCGGCAAGAACACTTTTCGAAGCTTCGCGTTGGACTCCGATACCATCCGGACCTGACGCCGCGGCTGGCCGATTCGGGCAAGACTCGAGATCAGGTGCAGCGGAGGCGGAGAGTAGCTCCGCAAAGGAGCGCCGACCGCGTGCAGCGAGAGAATTGAGGAACCGTGAGGAGTGTGCCCGTACCTGAAGACTTGGGCGTAGTAAAGGTGAACCTGGAAGGACTGGCATCCTCACAGCCAAGGGTTGGATGTAGTTGTCAATCAGGTCGGGGTTCTGGCACTTGGTCTTCACCCACGGGACTGGGGTCACTTCAGCGCAGTCGGCAGCGGACACAGTCCTAACGCAAGCCGGACGCCAGAATGAAGTATGAATCGGGATTCCTCTGTCGGCAGCTTAGCTTGGCGTGTAGCGACCATCGTTGCCTACCTGGTGATGATCGCGGTTAACGGCTTGGCCAACTCCCTTCCGTTGTTCGGTAGAACTACGGGAGAGGTGTCGAATCTTTACCCCACCCTCTTCACGCCTGCGGCCTTCACGTTCGCAGTATGGGGTGTCATCTATTTCTTGTTAGGCGGGTTCGTCGTCTTTCAGGCGTTGCCAGCGAGGCGAGCCGAGAAGCTGTTGATGGTCGTGCGTCCCCTGTTCGTGCTGAGCTCGGTACTCAACGTGCTTTGGCTGATCTCCTGGCATGCCCTTGCGCTGCCGCTTTCCGAGCTGCTGATGGTGGCACTACTTGTGGTGCTGGTGTTGCTGAATTTGCGCGTCGTTGCTGGGCGAGGATCAGCGCAAGCCACGGAGCGCTGGTGGGTCTCCCTGCCCTTCTCCATCTACCTTGGTTGGATCTCGGTGGCCACGATAGCCAACACCGCCATCCTCCTTGTCTCACGCGGCTTCGACGGTGGCACCTGGGCGCCGCTTATGACGCTCGTGGTGGTCGTGGCGGCCCTTGCGCTTGGCTTGTGGGCCATCGCCATTAGGCGCGACGTGGGTTACGCGCTAGTGGTGGCGTGGGGCTTGGCGGGCATCGCAGCTGCGCGCGCGTGGGGCGATAGGCCTGATGCCACCGTTGGTGCCGCTGCGTCGATCGCCGCTGGGGTACTAGTGGTGGTGGCCGTCGCCGCTCTACTAAGTCGTCGGCGAGCCAAGTTGCTGGCTCGGTGAGGTGCCGCGGAGCCCTCGCGGCATTGGCACCCCGAAGGCGATCCGATGGGTGGTAAAGAGCTGATCCAATAGCCAGGTGGGACTCCTCTCCTCACGGCTGGCTTTCTCGAGTAGCGAATCGAGCTCGGCTAGGGCGGCGCCTAGGTTGAGGCTCTCGAACTGTTCGCGCACGCGTTCGTAATGCACGGCTTCGCTCATGCGCTCTCCAGCAGCTGCTCGTACTCGGCCAGGCTTCGCGTCTGCACCACGGGCGCGGCGGCGTAAGGCGCTCTGGCATCAGCTTGCACCTGCCGGAACCCCTTGCGCGGCGCCCGCGGGTTCGCCGGGCGGCGGCTGGCGAGGCGGATGGCCGCCTGATGCTCGCTCAGCGTCACGCGCGCACCCGTGCCCGCCAGGCGGTGCTGGGCGATGACCGCGCCGTTATGGATGACCTCGAACTCCTCGCCAACCGCGAGGCGCTGCACGCGCACGTGAACCATGCGCCCCGCCGCCTTGGGCGGCACGCTGTACGCCCCGCCGCCTAAGCGCACGTGACTGTCGGAGTGAACCTTGCGGATCAGCAGCTCGCGGGTGTCGAAGCGCGGGGTGGCCGCCGCCGGCCGCAACGCCGCAACCTCCAGCGCGTACCGATCGATGGGCCGCTCCTTGGTGGTGCCGTGAGTGCGCACATTCGCCACGCCGTCCAGCCACGCATCGAGCTGCGCGTTCAAGTCGGCCAGGGTGGTGAACTCGCGGCCGGTGAGGAACGAGCGCTTGACGTACTTCACGCCGTTCTCCACCTTGCCCTTCGCCCGCGGCCAGTAAGGCGGGCACGCCACCGGCAGGGTCCCGTAATGCTCGCAGAAGTCCAGGAATCCACTGTTGAACCTGACCTCTTCGCCGATGGCGTGCCGGTCTACGGCGGTCTTCATGTTGTCGATTAGCAGCTCCTTGGGCACACCCAAGCGCTCGAACGCCTCCCTGATGCACGCCAGCAGCACCGGCTGCCGCATGCTGGTAGTGAAGCGCGCGAACAGCATGCGCGAGTACCCCAGCACGAATACGAAGACGTAGAGCTTCTTCCTTAAGCCGTTCTCCACGATGCTTCCGCACTCGCCCCAGTCGAGCTGTGCCTGGCGGCCCGGCAGGGTCTCGAAGCGCTCCACCACCTGCTTAACGTACTCGCTCTTCTGCTCCCTAACGAACTCCTTCAAAATGGTGATGCCGCCCGCGTAACCCCGCTCCTTGATCTCGCGCAACAACACCGTCGCCGGCAGATCGAAGTCAGCCAACCGCGCATTCACACGCTCCTTGAACGGATCCAACTTCGACGGCGCGACCAGCCGCTCAACCATCGTTGGCGCCTTCAAAACGTTGTAAACCGACTGCCGACTCACCCCGTACCGGCGCGCGACGCGCGCGATCGGCACCCCGTCTTCAACCTCTCGTTTCATACGTAGCCTAGCCTCTCGTGCTATCAAACCCTTGGGCCTCCCTCCTTGGTGACCTTGCAATCCCAAGGCTACGAGGGAGGCCCCTCCAAAACCCACTACTACCGAATCAGTTAATCAGCACGAACTGGACAGAAGTGTCAACTTCCGACCGGCGATTCTGCCCAGCCTACGACCGGCGGCAACACTCGATGACGCGCACGCTGACTCCGGGATGGGTCTTATCGCGCCTGGCGTTGGGGTTCGGATAGATCAGGCTCAAGTAAGATCCGTCACTCAGGCGCTCCACGACGGGTAGCACCAGGTTCTTCTTGAGTCGCCACACTGACATCTTGCACCTATGTCCCTGCCGGTGTTCGGGCGGCTTCGAGGCAGGGCTGTATGAGTTCGATTTCCGCTGTCAGCGCGGTGAGGATGATGTCGGGCACGAGCTCCCGGCTGACGGTGGCGGCGCCAACGCCCCAGTCGAACCATGCGCCCGGGCTCTGCCACACGTGCCACTGCACCAGGTTGAACACCAGGAGGCATAGGAGCAGGTAGCGGTAGGCGCCGCGCCGGGTGGTTGCACGAAGCGGGAGAGCCCGAAGTGGCTTTTGGCTGTTGTTAAGAACGCCTCAATGCGCCACGGGCGCCGCTCCAGCGCGCAATCACCCTACTAGTGGCAGCGAAGGTGGCGAGCGCGTAACGCGTCTCGCGTCACCACCACTGGGAACGGCAGGCCGGTCGGGGTGACCCGTTCACCCGAGCTCACCTGCGAGATGCGCCGGCCATCTTCAATGCGCCGGTCTTTGCGCACGCCATCCACAGCATTGCGGCTGAGGCGCTTGACCCATACCAGGAACTCGTTGCTGCCGAAACCGGCATCGGTCTGTACCAGCGGGTCGAAGCGCAGCCGCGCTAGTGCCAGGCTCGTGAGGCTGGCTTCCCCTTAGCCGCGCCACACTCTGAACCCCTACGGCAGGCGCAGGGGGCCGCCGACCAGGTATAGCACCACCAGGTGCAGGCCGCGCTTCTAGTGCAGGACGCTCACCAAGCCAAGGTGCTCGAAGCGGCCGGCCTTCTCGAGGGTAGTGAGATCCAGCATGATCAACAGCCTGGCGCGGCGCCCGCGGCGCGTGGCGTAGTACTCCAGCAGGCTCCCTACCGCTGCGCGCCGCGCTATCCGAGCGAGCGCGCTGGCTCGGGGCGGCCGTCGCTGCGCAGGAAGAGCGCCATCAGCGCCTTGAAGCTCTGTTGCTGGTAGGGGGTAACGAAAAGTCCGACGAACCTGCAGAATAGGGACCGGGGGAGTTTGTTCATAGCACCCTCAAAAGAGGGGACTACACGCCCCATTTCAATGACCCCACTCCCCCGAGCCAGGTGCAAGACGTCAGTGTTGCAAGATCTCCTTTAGCTCAAAGATTCTCGTAGTCAGCCCCTTCCTTAACTGCGGTGTTCAGCAACCACAAACTAAGGTCCGTCTTGGCCTTCTCAATTACTGTCGGGTACAGGGCCGTCTGCTCAATCTTCCTCCAAAGGCTTCTCAAAAACCAACTCGAAGTGGCCACCTGTGAGGAAGTCTGGTTGCAATACTGTCGAAACAAAGCGCCAGCCCGCAGCAGCGCGATTTTCGATTTCCTCCCTGTAACCACCAAACTTGTCTCGGGCGGTGCTTTTGTATTCAATCCGGACGAATTCATACTTGTAGCGCTGCATGGTCTACCTTTCGGAGTAGTGATTTCGATGAAGACCCTTCCACCAAAACCAAGTCAACAGCACAATGAAGCCACGCTACATAGTGTTCGTATCACATCCAATCGTGCAAGTGGCGTGCCATGAGGACATGCAAGCCGCAACACAAGCAACATATGCAACTGGCCCAGTTACAGGGATTAGCAGCGTAAGAGCGCACGCCCCGAAGCAGCTAGCTTCTGCACCCCGCATGCAATCGTCATAACAAACTGGATCTAAGGCCGCCGGTGTAAGTTGCGTCGCGACTTCAGCAACGCTGCAGCTAGTTCCGCTTGGTAATCCCATAAACATAATCAGGGCTTCTTTTTCGGATCCAGTAGGCCTCGTGAGGTCTACGCCAGCCAAATCGACGGAGTCACCCGTCGTCAGGTTGTGCGCCCACCAGCTATCCGCAGCAGACTGCGGGCTATCGGCGAGAACTATTATTGGATCAGTGCCGGATTGGTAAACCCAAAGCAAAGCGCGATCGTCCGCCAGGGGAATGTAGGCAATTCCCAGGGTGCCGTCAGGCGCGTATACTGCGAGCGCGCCTTCCGCGTCAACGGTTACGTTCTCCGCAGTGAGCATCCCGCTTGCCTGCCCAATACTAAGCGCCTCTGATACGATTGCTTCCACTTGTCCGCTATTAAGTTCGACAACCTCAGGCGAAAAACTATACGACTCTTCTGCTCGTTGCGATAGTTGTGTTCCGCACCCAGCCAAGAGAAGCGTGATACTAAGAAGTGCAAGTGCGCCCCAAGTCTGCTTCCTCATTGTGTTGCTCCTCCCCCCACACGAAGAGAGTCGCCTCTCATGCGACATTCTGAAACGTGGGTTGGGTAACTTTACTACGACGAGTACGCCTAGTTTGTGGCGACACACTACAATGTGCTGCGCAGTGCAGCGCTGCCAGCATAGCCGCCGACTGCTCGTTTGAGTCAGAGAACTGATATCTTGCGCCTACGTTCCCGCCAGGCTTCTGATGTCTTCCAGGTAGGGCTGTAGGCGTTCCAGCTCGGTCGTCAGTTCGAAGAGGACGATGTCGGGCACGAGTTCATGCCGGGTGAGGGCTATGGCCACGCCCCAGTCGGGCCACTCGCCTGGACTGTTCCACACTTGCCACTGCGCGAGGGTGAACGCCAGTAGGCAGAGGAGCAGGTAGCGGTAGGCGCCTAAGCGGGTAACTTGCGCGCAGCGCGCCAGGCCGAAGCGGCTCTTGACGGTCTTGAAGAACGCCTCGATACGCCACCTTCGCCGGCCCCAACGCGCGATCACCCTACCAGTAGCAGCGAAGGTGGCGAGCACGAAGCGCGTCTCCGTCCCAGCCGCTCTGGGCAACCGGTAGCGCGCGACCACCACGGTGAACGGTAAGCCGGTCGGGGTGACGTGTTCACCTGATCGCGCCTGCGAGATGTGCCGGCCGTCATCCAGGCGCTGTCAAGCGATGTCTAGGTCTACGAGCTCCTCGAAGCCCCATGCCGGGCGCTCGCGGAACGCCGCCTGCACCCTCCAGCGCAGCTGCTGTCGTGCACGTCTTCCGGCTCGGTCGCGTCGATGTAGCGCGGCAGGTTGAGGTTGAAGTCGTTCTTCGCGTCGGCGATCTCGTCGAACGGCACCAGGCGCGCGTAGCGCGGCACGTCCTCCTTGCGGCGGAAGACGTCGACGATGCGGTGGATGTCCTGCTCGCGCAGCCGGTTCTTGTTGCCGTCCTTGATGAAGCCACGCGACGCGTCGATCATGAAGACGCCCTTGCGCGCAGTGGCGTTCTCCTTGTCGAGCACCACGATGCACGCCGGGATGCCGGTGCCGTAGAAGAGGTTCGCCGGCAGGCCTATGATTGCCTTCAAGATGCCCGAGCGCACGAGCCTCTCCCGGATGCGCGCCTCGGCGTTGCCGCGGAAGAGCACACCGTGCGGCAGGATGCAGGCGCCCTTGCCGGTGCTCTTCATCGAACGGATGATGTGCAGCAGGTAGGCGTAGTCGCCCTGCTTCGGCGGCGGCTCGCCCCAGGCGAAGCGCTGGAACGCGTCGTTTGCCGGCGTCAGTCCCGTGCTCCACGTCTTGTCCGAGAACGGTGGATTCGCGACCACGTAGTCGTAGGTGCGCAGCTGCTCACCGTCGAGGAACTTCGGCGCCGCCAGCGTATTGCCGGCGAGGATGTTGGCCGTCGGGAAGTCGTGCAGGATCATGTTCATGCGGGCCAGACCCGCCGTGATCACGTCCTTCTCCTGCCCTTCGAGCGTGATGTGCTTGCCCGCCTGCGCCGCAACCTTGAGCAGCAGCGAGCCTGAGCCGCATGTCGGGTCGTATGCCGTCGTCGAGGCACGGGTGTTCTCCGGCGCGATGCCGATCACCTGCGCGATGACGCGGCTCACCTCCGCCGGCGTGTAGAACTGGCCCTTGCTCTTGCCATTCTCAGTGGCGAAGTGCCGCATCAGGTATTCGTACGCGTCGCCGAGCAGGTCGTCGTTCTCGGCGCGGTTCTGCGAGAAGTCGAGCGCGGGGTTCTGGAAAATGCCGATCAGGTTGGACAGGCGGTCGACCATCGCCTGCCCCTCGCCAAGCTTGTTTGGATCGTTGAAGTCGGGGAAATCTGTGCGAGCTAGCCGAGTGTTGGCGTCGATCAATGGTTGGATGACCTGGGTATTGATCTTGTCACCAATGTCACTCTTACCCTTGAGTGCGACCATATCCTGGAAACTTGCACCCGTCGGGATGACGACCGGCGGAGCGAAGTCGTCGCTATTGCCGTACTTGTCGCTGACGTACTTGATGAACAGCATGAAAAGGACGTAATCCTTATATTGGCTGGCATCCATACCGCCACGCAATGCATCGCACGAAGCCCAAATTGACGAGTAGAGTTCTGATTTTTTAATGGCTATCTATGTCAAACTCCATTTACTCTCGGCAAGGACGCCCTACGATAAGAACCGGTCACGTTCCTGTGCGGCTGCATTGATATCGATCTCGCCCACCTCGCGCCGTTCGCTGCCTCGACCATCATTCGTGCGATCCACAATCATTCACTACCTCCTGCGATGGTGGTTCGCCGCGATGTCGAGTTCGCCTGGTCACGGGTAGTGGCGCCTTCACCGGACTGCGCACTCAAGTTCGCTTATGCCTAGTTTACTACGATCACCATTACGGAACTCTGAAGGTGGTTTTCGATGAGGCCGGTGCATCTCCATACAGGAGCGCATCGCCACATAGACCATCGATTGCCAAGTTCAGAGAGTTGTAGAGCTCATGTCAAGCAGGCCACCACTCTTCTTGTAGGGAGGAAGCTCACTGAGAACAGCGATGGGCTGAACACTGCACTTCTCTCCTTTGGGACAGCGGGGTTGAGGGCGAACAGGGGACTTCTACTTGAGACATCGATCTATCCACCTCCAGGGGTGCTCTGCGGGTGAAGATCGCCTATGAAACTCAGCCGCTGCCCTCTATCAGGGCGTCGGGTTGCGGCGGTCATCCACGGTCCGCTGGCTCCGGGCCCGATGCGGGTAGCGGTCAGCGTCCGAGAAAGCGGAACGTGTTCCTCTTCAAGTCGTCGGGCTTGGCTCGGATCATGAACATGAAGACGCCAGTCAAGTCCCTAAGCCTTTGTACTTTCGCTCCTCCTCCTAGATTTCTGTAGGC
>CALCHY010000154.1 GCA_937907415.1 uncultured Trueperaceae bacterium | reverse complement strand
AGATCGCTGAGCGCGGGGAGCATATTCGGCATTACCGCTGGTAGAAATCCACCGGCAGGAAGATGTATCTGTCAGGCTCTCCCAGCGCTCTGGGCCTAGATTCGGACAGGCGCTCCTGCCCGACGACCACGATCTCCATCTGAGCCAGTTCGGCCCAAGGCGCCATCTCGTGAACGAGGCAGGGCGCCGGAGCCTTGCGGCCACCGACTATCTCGACTTGTCGTTGGCCCTGGCGGTGCGTCTGATCGTCCCCGTAAGTTCGGTGCCCGGTGCGATGGTGTTGAAGACGGTGCCGAACTTCTGGACGTTCTGGTGCAGGAGCTCGATACGGTTGTCGTTCTCGTCGGTGTCGATGCTGATCTCGTACTCGATGGACTCCATGCGTGGGGGCGTGTCCTGGCGGGTGCCGCGGACGTTGACGGTGACGCCGCGGGCTTGGAACTTGAGGATGGGCGTGACGCGCTCGATGCCTTTGATGATGCAGGCGGCCAGCGCGGCGAGCAGGAGTTCGGCGGGGTTGAAGGCGTCCGTGCGTCCGCGGAGGTCGGTGTCGAGCGTGATCTGGGCCCGCTTCGTGCGCGCGGCGCTGCCGTGGGCGTCGAGCCGCTGGGCGGTCACCCTGAAGCGCAGCTTGTCGTTGGGGCTTGCCACGGTCATCCTCCGGTCACCGTGGGTTCGGGCAGGAGCTCGGCCTCGGTCGGTTGCCGCCCCTCCCTCAGGGCGTGGATGAGCTTCCGGCTGGCGTCGCCGATGGCGTCGCGCACCTCGCGCCAGCACTCCAGCTCGTTGCCGCTGGGATCGGGGAACGATACGTGCAGCCGCGTGGTTCTGGCGGGGTAGGCGGGGCACGCCTCCTTGGCCTCGTCGCACACTGTGAGCACCAGGTCGAACTCCCAGTGGTCGGGCACGTCGTAGAGCGTCTTCGAGGTGTGGGAAGAGAGGTCTATGCCGACCTCGCGCATGACCAGGATGGCTTCGGGCTTGACGCGCGTGGCCCGGGTGCCGGCCGAGTGGATCTCGGCCCCCAGACCCGCTGCGCGCGCGTGGTGCCTGAGCCACCCTTCGGCCATCTGGCTGCGGGCGCTGTTGTGGGTGCACAGCACCAGGAGCCTCACCGCGCCGTCCCTTCGAGCAGCTCGGCGCGCGCGGCGGTGTGCGCGCAGGCTCCTTCCGTGCTGGCGAGGGCCCCGGCGGGCGCGGGGGTGGGCGGCGGGAAGAAGCGCCGCCTCGCCCACAGCGCCACGCCCACCAGGCCGATCAGAACCGGCACCTCCACGAGCGGGCCGATGACGGCAGCGAACGCCACGCCGGAGCCGAGGCCGAAGACGCTGATGGCCACCGCCAGCGCGAGCTCGAAGTTGTTGCTGGCGGCGGTGAACGACAGGGTGGCGGTCCTGGAGTAATCGGCGCCCACGGCCCTACCCATGAGGAACGACGCCAGGAACATGATCACGAAGTAGAGCACCAGCGGTACGGCGATGAGGAGCACGTCCAGCGGGCTGTCAAGGAGCGTGCCGCCTTGGAGGCTGAACATCATCACGATGGTGAAGAGCAGCGCCACGAGGGTGAGGGGGCTGATGCGGGGGAGGAAGACGTCGTCGAACCACGCCTGGCCCTTGCGGGGGATGAGGAGGGCGCGGGTGAGCAGGCCGGCGGCGAAGGGCACGCCCAAGTAGATGAGCACGGCGCGGGCGATCGCGCCCATGGAGATGGCGACCACGCTGCCCTGCAGGCCGAGCAGGCCTGGGAGGACGGTGATGAAGAGCCAGGCGTAGGCGCCGAAGGCGAGGATCTGGAAGACGCTGTTGAAGGCCACCAGGCCGGCGGCGTAGTCGTTGTCGCCCTCGGCGAGCTCGTTCCACACCAGCACCATGGCGATGCAGCGCGCCAGGCCGATGAGGATGAGGCCCGTCATGTACTCGGGGTGGCCGCGCAGGAAGATCACCGCCAGCGCGAACATCAGCACGGGGCCGATGAGCCAGTTCTGCAGCAGCGACAGGCCCAGCAGGCGCCCGTTGCGGAACACCTGCGGCAGCTTGCCGTAGCGCACCTTGGCTAACGGTGGGTACATCATCACGATGAGGCCGATGGCGATGGGGATGTTGGTGGCGCCCACCGACATGCCGTCGAGGAGGCGCCCGAAGCCGGGCGCGAGCGCGCCCAGCGCCACGCCCAGGGCCATGGCGGCGAAGATCCACACCGTCAGGTAGCGGTCGAGGAGGGAGAGGCGCTTGGTCATGCGGGGGCCAGTTCGGAGCGTGCTTCGGCCGCGGCGGCGAAGCCCTCGAGGGTGGTGGCCAGCTCCCGGAGCGCCTCAGGGACCAGCTCGTAGTAGACCCAGCGTCCGCGGCGCTCGCCCGTTACCAGGCCGGCGTCGACGAGCTGCTTCATGTGGTGGCTGACGGTGGGCTGGGTGAGCTTGAGATAGGTCTCCAAGTCGCAACCGCACACGCCGTCGTCACGGGTGCAGTAGCTCTCTACCGGCTCGGCGAGGAACTGCAGGATCTTGAAGCGAGTGGGGTCGCCCAGCAGCTTCAGCTTGTCGGGGTACTCGTCCACGGCATCGATGCTAATCGATGGCATAGACGGATGTCTATGGGGCGGAGGTCCCGCGCGCTCCGCAGCGGGCATTGACGGACATCGATGCATCGACTACTGTCGATGTGGTTGGCGGCGGTCGCTCGGGCCGTGATCGGCTCGCAGTGGTAGGCCGCCGCCCCGACACCTCACGGACAGGCAGGGAGCCATCCATGACCACTGCGGAGTTCATAGCCCGACTCGAGCCCCACGCCAACGAGCCTCTCATCTTCAGTGCCGCCGGCGCGCGCGTGCCGGGCGGCTACCACGTCACCGAGTTCAAGTCCACGAGCGTCAACGCCATGGACTGCGGCGGCCGCGCCGCTGCCTGGCAGGAGCTCGTGCTGCAGGTGCTGCCGCCCGCCGCCGGAGAGGGAGAGGCGCCCATGAGCGTCGGCAAGTTCCTCTCGATCTACCGGCGCGTGGCCAACGCCCTGCCGCTCCCGGCCGACGCGTTGGTGCGGATCGAGTACGGCGCAGCCGGTGAGCGCGCCGTCAGCTACCCGGTCGGGGCAATCGTGAGAGGTGCCGGGGGCGTGATCGTCGAGCTGGCGGCGCCGACAGTCGCCTGCAAGGCCAACGACCACACCGTGGGCAACGTCCCTGCGGTGGCCGCTCACGCAGTGCTTGTGGGCGGCTCCCGCGCTCAAGCGCTGCAAGCTACCGGCTGCTGCGCGCCCGCAGTGAGCGGCTCGACGTCATCGGCCTGCTGCGCGTAGGTCTGCCGCAAGCGTAGCTCGCCGAACTGGGAGAAGAACCGGCAGCGTCCATCGAAGCCCTCGGGTACGACGGCGTGGCGTGGCCTCGGCGCCTCACCGTGATGGCACCCGAGTGCGACGGCCGGAGTCGAGAGCCGTGTGCACGCGACATGCCGATCAGCCATGGAGGGCGCAATGCTTCCCGCCGAGGCGCTTTTGGCGCCCTTAGGGTCGGATGGCGTTTCCTCTGCGGCGGGATCATGCGGCTGCAAAGCTGCCCGTGCTTCGATGGGGCTGCGAGCCTGCTGTTCGCCTCGGTGCCTTCTACGCTCTCTCCCCGAGACGTCCGCCTAGTTCGGCGCCTCGAAATCGAGAAGGAAACGAAACGACCGAAGAGAAGACGATTCAAGAAAGGCCTCGAAAACTCCCACGGCGGCCCTTGGAGGAAATGCCGTCCTAGTCGCGTGTCTGTAAGAAGACAATAGGTAACTACTACCGCTGGTGAAGCCACCGGCGGGAAGATTTTTCTGACTCTTTCGCCCCTTGAGGATGCGCGGGGTCAGGGAGCCGATGTTCGCCCCTGTCAGGTGCTTTCATCGTCCGTCCACGCCCTTTCTGCGGGATTCCAGCTTCCCCTCGTGGCGCCGCTCAGGATCGGCCCGATGAAGGCGTCTATGTCTTTCATCAGGTCAGGGAAGCTGTCGGGGGAGGTCTGGCGGATGCGCTTCAGGAAGGCGCTCCACTGCGCTTGTCGACCCTGGTCGTCAGCGAACGCGGGTGCGAATAGGCGGTGCGCTTCGGGGATCGCCGTTCCTCTCCGGTTGAAGGTCGCTTCGATGGCACGGTGGAGGTCCTGGGCTTCGAAGGCCTGGCTGATAGCAAGCTGGTGGATATCGTAGAAGTCCTTGTAGCGGGAGTTGACCTCGTAGAGGACGGTGGCGGCTTGGAGCTTCTCGGCGATGACGGTTTCGAGCGAGTAGGCGAGGACGTTCGGCGGCGGGGCATCGAGGAGCGTCGGGTAGTCGACTTCGGTGGGGCCCGTTGGAAGAGCGTCACCGAAGCCGACGTCGATCTGGAGCCGCTCTCTGGCCGAGCCAAGGTAGGCGGTCAGTTCGATTCTCACGCCGCCGTATTCGGTGGCTGCGCGGTTCTCCTCACCTCGGATAGTGGTGGGGTCGAAGTGGACGCCGTCGGGCAGGTCGATGCTCGCGATGTCATGCACCATCTGCACGGTCTGGACGACCTCGGCTGGCGTCGCCCGGCCCAGGAAGTCGATGTCGCGGGTAGGGCGCGAAGCGAGCCCGAAATTGCCGTACAGGTACAGGCCGCCTTTGAGGATGAGCCGGTCGCGATGGCTGCTGCGCGAGAGGCGCGCCAGCCAGCGTTCTTGTACGTAGAGCAGTTGCAGGCGGTTGTAGTCGACGCCTTGGTCGCGTGCGAGGTTCCTCAGGCGCTGGCGCACGGAGGTGGCCATGTTGGCTTTCATATGAGGGCCTCGAGGTAGGTGCGCATCTGGCCGTGCACGCGGCGTACGCGCGCCGCCTCCATCACCTTAGCGGGGTTGGGCCTAGGCTTCGGCCTGCGCATGTAGGTCTGGAGGCCCTCTAGGAAGAGGTCGTTGCCGAGTTCGCTGCGGTAGTAGAGCATGTCGGCGAGGGTCTTCTCGGGGGAGTAGACCTTGAGCGTGGCCGGGCCGGCGGGGTGCTCCTCGATCCCGTAATGGTAGACGCGTTCGGTGAAGTAGTAGAAGCGCACGGGCGGGTAGTCGATGGGGGGTGTGCGGGCCTTGTTGGGGATGGCTAGGTCGATCTCTCCCGGTACTATCGTGCTGAGCTCGTGGAAGGAGAGGGCGCTGCGGAGGCAGATGACGCCTTTGGGGATGCGGAGCGCCAGCTCGACGTACGTTTCGTCGGTCAGGGCTGGGGCGGTAGCGTCGCGGTAGACGCCGCGCTGGACGCGCTCGGCGCGGCCTTGCTCCACCCAGGCCGAGAGCAGGTGCGGGTCGATGCTGGCGTCGACCACCTGCTGGCGGCGCAGGTAGCCGTGGTGCTCCTTGAAGAGCCGCTCGAGGCGGGTGGCGGGGGTCTGCTGGTCGTGGGGGGCTTCCATGGAGTGTAGGTACCTTAGCACGAAGCACCGACGGTTTGTGGGCCGGGGAGGACGGCATCGATATGGTGTAACAGTGAGGTTGAGCCCTGTAGGCTTACGTGTTCGTCCAAAGCGGGCAGTTCTAGGTTTCGTAGAGGGGGCGTACCTCACGCAATCGTTGTCCTGGACGGCCTTCGCCGACGTCACCCCACGCCAGTCCCAGTTCATAACCCCGTAAGGGGTCACCAGTAAGACTTTGCGGGCGGGAATCTTGCGGGTTCCCGCCCCGTACCGTTTTGGAGCCCCGACCGATTGGACAGAACATGCTCAAGAACCGGCCGCAACTCCTCGCCGTGCTCCTCGGCCTCACGCTGCTCCTGGCCGCCTGCCAGGACCCGCCGCCCACGCTCGCGTTCGAAGGCACCACCACCGCCGAAGGCGTCGAGCAACCGCTCACCCTCACGGTGCAGCGGCGCGGCGAGCGCCTCGCTGGCGAGTACCAGGTGCGCGCCGCTAAAGGCCGCTTCAACGGCCAGGTAGCCGGCGAGAACGTCACCGCCGAACTCACGCCCGCCCCCGACTGCACCTACGCCTTCGAAGGCACCCTCACCAGCACGACCCTCGCTGGCGCGTACGAACCACTCGCCTGCCCGGGCGGGCAGAGCGGCACGTGGGCGCTCGAGCTGCGATGAAGCGCGCCCGCCTCGCCGCGCTCCTGGCGATCGCCACCCTGCTCCTGGTCGCCTGCCAGTACCCCACCCGCAACCCCCTCACCGGACCACGGCCCAACCAGTGGGACGCCAGCGTCTGGGACAACGCCCAATGGGAGTAATAACCGTGAAGCGCACCCTCACCCTCCTGCTCACCCTGCTCCTCGTCGCCCCCGCCGCGCTGGCGCAGACCACGCCCGAACTGTTCATCTTCAAACCCGGCACCTCGATCCGTGCTGACGAGATGAACGCCAACTTCCAGCTCCTACGCGACCACATCAACAACGCCCTCGGCCTCGCCGACATCACCAGCGAGACCTCGAGGAGCTCGCCCACCTCGTGGCGCAGATCCAGGCCCTCGCCGAGTCTGGCGAGCTGCACGGCACCAGCCTCGAGTACGCCTGGGACGGCACCCGCCTCGGCATCCGTGCCGAAGGGGACGAGGCGTACGCCTACGTCGACCTCCTCGGCCCCGCCGGCCCCCAAGGCGCAACCGGCCCCGGCTTCGAGTACGCCTGGAACGGCACCCAACTCGGCGTCCGCGCCGAAGACGAGGACGAGTTCACCTACGTCGACCTCCGCGGCCCCCAAGGCGAACAAGGCGAACGCGGTGAACCCGGCGCCGCCGGTCGCGACGGCGCTGACGGCCGCAACCTCGTGTTCGAGTGGAGCGGCACGCAACTAGGCGTCGGCTACGAGGGTGGCATCATCTTCTTCTCCGACCTCCAAGGCCCACAAGGCAACCAGTGAACCGCCCCGCTTTTTCCGGAGTCTAGTTTGCATGAGTCAGGCAGCAGCCTGACCCTGCTGGCGATAGTACATCTGCTCGAACTCAGCCGGCGGCATGTCACCGATAGGTTCCAGCAGCCGTTGATGATTGAACCAGTGCACCCACTCCAGGGTGGCGATCTCCACATCGGTAACGCCACGCCACGGGCCCAGATGATGGATCACCTCTGCCTTGTAGAGCCCGATGATCGTCTCCGCCAGCGCATTGTCATAGCTGTCGCCGCGACTGCCGACTGAGGCGGCCACCCCGGCCTGGGCGAGCCTCTCCGTGTAGCGGATCGAAAGGTATTGTCTGAGTTCAACCGGTCGATGCAACACCTTCTTGTTGGAGTGATTGTAGC